>CAYRTH010000020.1:0-31048 GCA_964427135.1 uncultured Phycisphaeraceae bacterium | reverse complement strand
CCACTTCACCACTTCACCACTTCACCATATCACTACATCACCATGTAACCCACCACACGCGGTTAGACAGAGTTTGATAACAGATATGCGGCGTCGGCGAGCAGTAAACCGGTGAACAGCGGCGGGCGGTGATGAGGCAATGATGCGGCATGGGCGCGTACATCGTGCAATTGTTGCTCGGCCAGGCTGGGTGCATTGCCGAGTACGAAAGCGGGCAACCCCCAGGGCTGGTTGGTCGTATTATCCGGCTGGGTGTTTTCTAGGTGATACGCAGCGATTTCACACAGTCGTTGATGCCAGTGGTGAGCGGGGTGAAGTTGATCAAGGTGTGAAAGTGCGTGCAGGCCGATGAGTTCGCGAAAGGTCCAGGCGTCGAGGGATTCATCAGCGGACATCGGGTGCAATGAGCCAGCATCACCGGGATTGGACAATACTGAATCAACCCACGTTTGTGCTTCGGTGGCATGTTGCTGATCATCATGTAACAGCGCGGCTTGTTCCCATTGCAACAGGGCGGACCAGAGTTGCAAGTCAGGCGTGGTGTCGTTGCCGGTGGCAACAGGGTTTGCTGGTTGGTGATGTAGGGTCGTGATAATAGCGTCGCGTTGTGCGTGTGGCAGTATGTTCATGTCACGATGCAGAAGCACCCGCAAACCCAAATGCAACAGCAAGGGGCGGTAGGCAGGTCGGCTGTGGCCCTGTTCATCGTCAACACGGATGTCAGGGTTCAGCCAAAGCTGACACCAGGGTGACCAGTCGATGTCATGATCAGCCGACGGTGGGTCAAGCAGTGACAACCCCAAAGCGACGAACCATGGGCGATTGGATGAGGGAAGTGACGTTAAACTTTCACGCGCCAGGTCAGCCGACAACTCGGCCCAGCGGCTAAACTCATCGGGGTTGATCATGCCAGAACTCATGCCCGCATGGTAGGAAAGGATCACGCATATGGCCAAATGGGTCGATGTCGGTTCAGTGACGGATTTTGCCCCTGAGGCGAGACAAACCCTGCGCATTGAAAATCGTGCCATGGTGATTTTTCGCATCGATGATGCTTGGTATGCGATTGAAAACAGTTGCCCTCATGCCGGGCTGCCGCTGGATGAGGGGGAACTGCACGGCTGTGTACTCACCTGCCCTTATCATGGGTACACCTTCAACCTGACGACTGGTTGCAATATCGATGACCCTTCGGATGCGGGGGTGAAATGCTTGGCGGTGAAGGTGGAAAACCAACGGGTGTGGGTGGAGGTGGAATGATAGAAGTGGCCAAGTGCGGAAAGAATTTCGGATTTCGGATTTCGGATTTCGGATTTTAAGACAAGCCGAGTACGAGGAACATCGTGACGAGGACTCGGGTATTGCATGGAGGGGTGAAGTGGCAAAGTCCTTCGACCGCGGGTTGCCACCCGCGGCTATGAAGAGTGTGGATTGATCGTCTAGCCCCGGGTGGAAACCCGCGGTTGATTGGGTGATTGTGTGTCGCTTGATTAGCCACGCCTGATCTTCGTCGTCTGCGAAGAAGATCAGGATGGTGTTTTCAATGAATAACGTGCGTTACGAAAGGTTCATCATGCTCGAAAAAGTGTTGGCTCAACTGGATGCGGATCACGATCAGGTGCTGGCGCGGTTGAAGGAATACCTGGCGATACCCAGCATCAGCGCTCAACCCGATCATGCAAGCGATGTGCGACGTGCGGCGGATTGGACCGCAGCGTTGCTTCGTGAAGCGGGGTTGCATGTCCAAATCGCGGACACAACCGGTCACCCGGTGGTACTGGCGCAAAGCGACCCGCAAAACCTGATGAATCCGACTGCCAGGCGGGTATTGTTTTACGGGCATTACGATGTGCAGCCGCCCGAACCTTTACAAGATTGGGTGACCCCGCCATTTGAGCCGACGGTGCGGAACGGGGCGATTTATGCACGCGGCGCCAGCGATGACAAGGGGCAGGTGCACGGTTTTTTGGAAGCGCTTTTGGCGTGGAAAAAAACCACGGGGAAACTGCCCGGGCCGGTGACGGTGCTGATCGAGGGCGAAGAGGAAATCGGCAGCGTCAACCTGCCTGCGTTTTTGCAAAAGCGTAAGAGTGATTTACAGGCGGACATCGTGGTGGTCAGCGATACACACATGTGGGATCGCAATACCCCGGCCATCACGTATGGTTTGCGCGGGTTGCTTTATTACGATGTGCAATTATCCAACGCCAGTCGTGATGTGCATTCAGGCATGTACGGCGGGATGTTCGCCAATCCCGCAACCATTTTGTCGAAGCTGTTGGGGCAGTTGTGGGATGAGGAACATCGAGTGACCTTGCCGGGGTTTTACGAGGGCGTGGAGGAACCGACGGAAGCAGAATTGTCGATGTGGGAAGCTCTGCAATTCGATGAGGCCCATGAGTTGGGGGAAGTGGGCGTGCGTGAAGCGTTCGGGGAAGCAGGGTTCGACACGCTGGTGCGCAACTGGGCCAGGCCCAGTTGTGACATCAACGGTTTGTATGGCGGTTATGGCGGACCTGGCGCCAAGACGATCATTCCAAGTTTTGCCGGGGCAAAGTTGAGTTTCCGACTGGCACCGGGGCAGAAGGCCAAGCGTATTGCACGGAGTTTTGAGCAGTGGTGGTCGAAGCAGGCTTTGTGCGGATGTGCCTTGAAGCTGACGCACCTGGGCGGTTGTGACGGGGTGGTGTTGCCGGTGGATTCGCCCTGGGTGCGATTGGCTGCCGGCGCGATTGCTAAAAGTTCGGGGAAAAAGCCGGTGCTGGTGCGTGATGGGGCGACGATTCCGGTGGTGTCGAGCTTCAAGGAAATTTTGGGGCTGGACACGCTGCTGGTGGGTTTTGGTTTGGCGGACGATTGCCTGCATGCCCCCAACGAAAAGTTCGACCTGGCGTGTCACCGGTTGGCGTGCCGAACCCATGCGACCTTGTTGGCGGAATTGGCGGGGAAATAATGGGGACAGGTCCAATTATCCGGTCGAACCCGTAATATTGGACCTGTCCCGTTTTTTACGCCATGTTGAAACACGATTGCGTTTTACCGCGACATAGGTCGAGCCGATGTTATATGCGGGCTATGATTTGCCTGAACCTGGCATTGGTGACGAGGTGTTGCAATGAAGGTTGACAAGCGCCGTCATACCCGTGGGTTTACCCTCATCGAGTTGTTGGTGGTCATTGCCCTCATCGCCCTGATGGTGGGTATTTTGTTACCCGCCCTGGCAGCAGCGCGGGACAGCGCCCGCAGCAGCAAATGTCTGGTAAACCTGCGTTCGATTGCACAGGCCGTCGCCTCGTATGAAACCGATCAGCGCCGGATGCCCACCCATGTGCGTGAGTGGCATTTGAACGGCCAACCTTCCCCCAACTTCAGCGGTTCACCAGCCATGTTTCCCGCCAGTGTCCGTTTCAGCAATGCCGCAGCCGATCGCGACCTTTCGACGTTGTACGCCCCGTATATGGACATCGAATTTTTCGTCTGCCCGCATGTGCCCAAGTGGAGCATCACCGATGAACTCAATCGCTCCGGTTCCTCCACCACCAACAGCGACTATTACTTCACCCCCGGTTACTACGGCAACGGCAACGGCGCAACCATGACCAGCTATTGGACACGCTCCGATACGCCTTGGACCTACGACAACCGCCGAATGAGCGTCGTTGCGGGTGACAAAGCTTATTTTTTCGATACCTACATCGTCGTTAACCATACGCAAAACCTGCCAGGTGCCTACCAGTGGCGACCCGGTACGTTTGGTGGGTTTGCCTATCGCGTTGACACCAATGATGACACCATTCGCTACCGCTCCCCCACCAACCACAGCTTCACCGATGGCAGCGCCCGCACCGTCGCTGGTGCCGACAAACTCATCCCCGTCAACGGTCTTTGGTCCGCTCGGCCTAACGCCAATTACCTGATGCCGTTTGATTGAGCGAATCACCCAGCGGGGGCGGCTGGGCCACAGTACCATCATTGATCGTCAATCATCAACCGCGGGTTGCCACCCGCAGTCGTTGGGCGTTTATGTGTTCCATGATGACACCACGCCTGAACTTCACGTCCGCGTGAAGTTCAGGATGGTTTGATCACCTAACATTTACCCTTTGTGTTCATCACACAAACCACCCTGTCATTAGCGCTGCGGTTCTGACTCACGTCGCGGCTGGGGCTTGGTTAACCCTTGCAACAACCCCCGAATGATTTCTTCCTCCGGTTTGGCAGTCGGCTGATTGCCGTCAGGTTGGTGCGGTTGCCCTTGTGCAGGTTGTGGTTGTGCGGCGGGTTGCTGCGGTTGCCCTTGTGCGGGTTGTGGCTGCGGTGCAGGTTGTTGTGATGATGATGTTGAAGGTGAAGGTGATGACGATGTCCCTGCGGGCGCTTGCTGGCTGACAGCGGGTATTTGCAGCGCGGGGCGATTGGGCCAGGCTGCACGGGCAAACCAATCCGGGTCACGCTGATCGGGGCGCCTTTGACCTTCACTGATCGCGCCGAATATCGCAGTGCCGATGCCGACCGCAGCCCCCACATCACCGCCGATCGCCTGCCCTGCCACCGGTGCAATGATTCGTTTAATCAGCGACGCCAGGTCGGGCTTGATCGCATTGAGTGGCCCGATCGACCCCACCGTGTAAATCGCGCGTGGGTCGATCCGTCCCCGTGTGCCCGGTACGACCAGCACCGTATCCCCCGGTATCGCCAGTAACACCTCACCCCAGGGCGTCGTCGGACGACCCGTGAAAAACACCCGCGACTGTGAACCGATCCGCAAATCGCCCGTGTCCATCCACAAATCACTGCATGTCAAAAGCCCCTCTTTCAAATCAAACGTCAGCGGGCTGAATATTGCGTCAAACTCATCACGGTTTTCAATGCGTGCCCCCGCCAACCGCAACAACCCCACCAGTTCACCGCCCGGCCCACGACGCACACGCAATGTGCCCAGTTCCAATCGCCCGGTCATCCTCGCCTTGTCCATCGACTGCCCCAGGTTCCGCAACGGCAACGCAAACCCATCACGCGTCAACGTCAGCCGGACCGGGCCTTGTGATGATTGCGCATCACGCAGTAAAAAATTCACGCTCGATAAATATTGCTGCGCCAGTTCACGGGTCAGGTTGAAAGTGAGCTGCGCATCCTCCCGCAACGACAGCACCATGTCCCTGTCCAATTGCGCGGCAAGGTTGGTGTTCAGGTTGGCGCTGGTGATGCGTGCCTGCACCGGGCCTCCCTGACCGGGCTGATGCTGCGCGGTGATGTCCGCATCGACCGATGGCCCAAGGGCCGCGATCAGTTTGCCCTGTTGACCCAGCAACTCATCCAACCACACCACAGGCAATGCTGTCGCTCCCGTTTGCGTCGAAAACCCCATGTTGATGGTATTGAATCGACCCTGATCATCAAACAGTTTACGCAGCCGGGTGGTGCTGGTCACCTGACCGTTTTGCTGCGAAACACCCGTGCGAGCCGGTTCACTTGAACGCACCTGATACACACTGCGCAATTGCAAGGTTTGTTCCTCCGCGAGGTTCGCGCCGCCCAGTGTCAGGTTCAGTTCCGTCACATCGACTTCCAGTTGTTTGTCGGGCAAACGCCAGCGCATCGGTTTTGCAGTGAGTGCTAATTGCACTGAGCTTGCTGCCGGGTCAATCGCCAAACCTTGATTTTGCGATGGTGGTTCATTGGCAGATATCGTCGGTTTTGTAAACCTCACTTTCGCCTGATTGACCAGCAAATCCAAACTCGTCGGTTCGACCAAAACCAAAGCCTTGTCGCTTGCCTGCGGGCTTAGCCAATGTTTTTGTAAGGCAGGTATCCGCTGCGGGGTCAGGTTCACTGTCAATCGTGAACCTTCTTCGATCACCACCACTTCACCGGGCTTGAAATGCCCCTTGATCGGGCCAGCCACCTGCTCCGACTGAATCAGCACATTGAAACCATAATCACTTCGGTCGGCTGCGGTGTTGCTCAAATCAATCACTTCCACCCGATCGAGTTTGTCGCCCAACAATGCTGTGTACTTGCCCGGTTGAATCATCCATTGATCGATCACCGACACCGGAAACTGGTCCAATCGTGCGGGTATTTTGAACACGGGGCCGCCCGCTGTGTTACCCAGTAAATCATTGAGTTTGATGTTCGCCAGTACGCGCCCGGTCTGCCGTTGATGCTGCACCGCAGCAGTCAGCTTGGCGTCGATGCCTTGTGCAAGGGTTGTGTCCAAAACATCCAGCGATAAATCAGAGACAACCACATCCAGCAACCGGGCATCGCCGTGAAGTGACAGTCGGTTCAGTTGTAGTTTGCCGCCAAATTGCAGCGCTGATTTCAAGTCCTTCGCTGCACGTGGCAGACTCAAACGCAGCGGGTCGAGGCTGATGGTCGATGACACTTCCAACGAAAACCGACCGAGCATGGGTGCAATGTTGGGGTGTTTGCGTAACACATCCACCAACGCAGGTTCGATGGTGAATCGCGCCGGCTCGCTGGTTTGCAGGGTAATATTTTGGTCGTCGATTTGTCCGTTGGCTTTGAACGACAATCGGTCAGCCACCGCCATGAAAACGTAGTTGGTTTTGGGCAAGGTCGCCTTGGCGAACGCAGACGGGGTGAGGTCAGCCGACAGATGCAGGTTGATGGTTTTACCCAAAGCCGTGGCGCCAAAATCAGGGATCGATACCAAGCCATCGAGTATCGCCGTCGGCAACTTTTCAGCACGCATCACCAGTGAACCCTGCGTCGTTGCCGGGGTGATTTGACCTTGCGTAGTGATGAAATCCGTCAATTGGACCATGAAGCCGACCGGCGCCTTTGCCTTGCCGTGATACAGGTTCGCTGCCAGGTCGGCATTGAGTGTGCGTTTGGGGCCATCGTAATTCAATTGCCAACGGGTATCGTCAAGTTGCAATGAATCGCTGCCCGGCAAACCCTGCAAATCAATATTGGAAGCCGTCAACGCCGCTTGCATCTGCAAACCCGTCAGCGGGTTTCCCTTCATCGGCAGTTGGGTGTCACCCAATGTCAACATCAATTCCATCGGTCGGGCGATTTTCACCTGACGCAAAGCTGAGTTAGCCGACGTGAAACGCACCCATAAATCGCTGATGATTTGCGGTGTTGCGACGTAGGTGAATGTTTGCCCAGCCGGTATCACCAATCCCTTTTCATCGAAATGACCCTTCAACTGCCCCTGCAATTGCTTCGAGTTAACCGACAGCGTTACTTGCCCGGTCGGCTTGCCGCCATTGCCATGCAAATGCAATTCACTTTGCAGGTTCGCACCGACCGTCGCCCCCAGTACCTGCGTCAGCAATCCATCCGTTTTCGCCAGCATATCGATCAATGCTGTGGGCCAATTAATAATGCTCGCCTGAATCGATCCGTTCACTTGGCCGGTTTGAAGTTGCCCTTGCGCATCCAGCAAATCACGCAGCGTCATATCCAACATCACCCGTCCTGATTGCCCCTTTGCCAATGCGGTTGAACGCAAATTCAGTTGTAAGGCAGGTTGTGGTGCATTGATGAATTGCAGTTGCCCTTGAGTATCGCGCAGGGTCACAACCCCGGTGTCCCCGCCCAGGTCGAGCGCTGCCTCGCTCAACGACATTTGCACCGTACCCGTCGTTTGTGCGGGTACGATGCGACCCCCTTTTTCACTGACACGCACATTTTCAAACACCACCGCCAGCGTCATCGGTTCAAGCAGTTTCACAGCCTGAGCGTGCCCCTCTGAATTCACCGGCGACCATGCCGACAGGGCTGAAGGGGTGAGTGTCAGTCGAAGCTTCGACCCCGGCTTGATCATCCACAATGACTGGTCATTCTGCGTGACGCGCTGCGCCTGCAATGCAACCGAAGCGTTGGCACTTGATGCAGTCAGTTGCGCTGAAAGGTTCGCCGCATCACCCGCAATCGTCGCCTTGCCCGTGATCTGATCACCGAGCAATTCCCGCAACCGTCCCGGTTGGCCTGTGAACACCTCCACCAATGACACCGGCAAATTGTCCAACTCAACCTGCGCATCGACCTTGGCGCGATCCAATTGCAACACATGCTGCGCATCGGTCAGTGGGTCCACCTTCAACTTCGCCTGCAAATCGCTTGCTTGCTGACCCTCCGTCACTTGAGCTTTGATGTCACCGACCAATGACTGGGTATTTGCAAGCTTCACATCCACCTGCAAATCACGTACTTCACTTGACTGCCCCGTCATTGAACCCGCCCCCGGTTGTTTGAAAATGATGCGTCCATCGGTGATCAGTAACTGCCCCGACAAATCCGCTGACAGACTGATCGGTCCCGCAGCCGACCCCGCACTGCTTTGACTTTTTGGTGAAGTCGCACTTGATGTCGGCGATGAAAACACCTGCGCCAAGTTCAACGACCCATCCGCCAACCGCTCCACATGCACCACAGGCTCATCAATGCGTATCACTCCCAAAGCCCTCGAACCCGTCAACAATCGCCACAACGTGACCCCCGGCAAATCCACCGCCTTGATCATCACCACATCCGCTGACCGCGCCGCATCACGGATCACCAAATTTTCAATGCGCTGCCCACTGAACCAGCCCAGTGACAACTTGCCAAAACGCAATTCACCCGCCATACGGCTGTTCACCTGCCCCGCGATCAGCCCCGCGCCCCACGATGTCGAAAGCAACGTCGGCAGCAGCAGCACCAACATCACCAACCCCGCAACCACGGACAACACACTGATCACGATCGCGCGTTGACGGCTAAGTTTTTTACCTTGCTCCGTATTTGTCGCCGGGGTGTTATTTACATTGGCCTGAATATCGGTGGTCATGGCGTCACCCTGATGTTCGTGTTCATAAAACTGCACTCTTGGATCATACGACAACCGACCCAGCCCAGTGCGTGAGGTGACGGTCAATGGTACAGCGATGAAACCCGGCGCGGGTGCCACACCGCATCCCGCGCAGCGGGCGCTCTGTGCGCCAAGTGCCACAGGCAGCTTGTCTGCCAGTGCCCTTGTCGATGGACCACGCCGGTGTTTGCGATGTAAGTCAACTGTTCAGTTCAAAACACTGGCAGCGAGCTGCCAGTGGCACCCGCGTCTAAATCGAAGCCGTTTTCGCCAACTCATCGGGGTTTAATGCACAACCACATTCCGGGCAGACCGGTTTGGTGAGTTGATGCAGCACATACTGACACTTGGGGCAGCGGGGTTCTTCGATGTCGATTTCAAACTTCAGCCGACATTGCACACATCGGCTGTGCCCCGTCTGCACCGTCTGCATCGTCAGACAACGCGGGCATTGAATCTGCAATTCCAGTTTGGTCGTTTGCACCGCCGCAGCCCGATCCAACCCCACCACTTTCTGCAACACCGGCGTCGTGATCGTGCCCGCCGCGACCAGTATCGAAAGCACACCGATCAATCGCCTGTAAACATCATGACCAAAGTCGGGCGACCATATGACGATCAGGGTGATGAACCCCGCCAATAGCATCACCATGAGTATCGATAAAAATCGCACCCAGCGAAAAACCTTGCGATCAAAAGCTGTCAGCGCCAGCAGCCCCGCATGAGGCAACCCAATCGCCCACACCACCTGTATTCCCATCAGTTTCCCCAGGTACTTTTCAGACTGATACGGCAGCAAATCAAGAAGCAACCAGATCGCCAGCAAATAAGTCACCAGACCAAAACCGCTGACAAAAAAACCAACGATCATCATGGGCCGCCATACACCGCGTTCATGCACCAATGCCGCCACCAGTGAAGTGAGTGAAAACAGCCCGACCGACATGGTGGACAGAATGATTTTGTATTCGAAGTCGCCGATCCGCCGCCCCGTCACCAGCGCGAAAATGCCGAACAGCGCCGCGATCGCCACCGACACCACCAACCCCAGCAAAAACGTGCGCTTGAGTTTCATGACTACCCAGTCTAACAATCATCTGGTTGATCCACCGCCGACATGAAAAATGATATTGCGATTGACGCCGTGCCCTTCAGGGCCGGTTTGCTTTGTAAGGGTTCTGAAATATCCGGGGCTAAAGCCTTCGGCGTCATCACCATTCATGACAGGGCCAATCGCCATTGCGCATGAGCCAGCTTGTCTGGTTACACTTTAACTGATCATTTAAGCTTATTTTATTCATTGCAATGGGTCATAGGCGTGACCAAAAGGTCCTTCAATGAGTCCAACGGTATTCAAAGAAAAAGGTTACCGATTTTTCTTTTTCTCCCGTGAAGAAACGCGCAAGCATGTGCACGTCATTTCAGAACAGGGCGAAGCGAAGTTTTGGCTTGAGCCCGACATTCAGCTTGCCAAAGCCTATCGTTATCGCAGGCTTGCGCTCAAGGAAATCAAATCCATCATTGAGGAGCATTACGATGAGCTTATCCGCGCATGGCAAGACCACTTCGGCGGTTGAAGTCACCAATATTTCCAGTCATGGTTTCTGGTTGCTCGCCCATGACGACGAATTGTTTTTGCCTTACGACGAATTCCCGTGGTTCAAGGACCAACCGGTCAAAGTCATGACCAACGTCACCCAACCTTCGCCCGGTCATTTTTATTGGCCCGATGTCGATGTCGATCTGACCAAAGAAATGATCGAAAACCCCAAACGTTTCCCCAACGTATCAAAACGCCCCTGACCACCTTGATCATTTTACTGTTTTGGTAATCAACCCAAGCGCCGACGCAAAGCGTCTGCGCTAAACAAATACAATAACCCCACCGCCTCCCTCACAACATTTCCGCTGCCAGCGATGCCAGGTCCGACCGTTCGCTCTTGGTCAGCGTCACATGGCCCACAATCGACTGCCCTTTGAGTCGCTCGACCATGTACGACAAACCGTTGGACGAACCATCCAAGTACGGGTTATCGATCTGTCCGATGTCGCCGGTCAAAATGATTTTGGTTCCCTCACCCACGCGCGACACAATGGTTTTCACCTCATGCGGCGTCAGGTTCTGTGCTTCATCCACAATCATGAACTGATGCGGAATGCTTCGCCCACGAATGTACGTCAGCGGTTCGAGCACCAGTTGCCCGCTGGACAGCAAATTCTGTATGCGCTGCTCGGTCGGTTTGCTGTCGGCATGTTGCGACCCGCTGCTGCGCGTCGAAAGCAAATATGTCAGGTTGTCAAAAATCGGCTGCATCCAGGCCGACAACTTTTCATCCTTATCACCGGGCAGGTAACCGATATCGCGCCCCATCGGCATGATCGGCCGAGCCACCAGCAACTTGTCGTACCGCTGCTCATGCAACACCTTGGCCACCCCTGCCGCGATCGCCAATAACGTTTTACCCGTGCCCGCTGACCCCAGCAGCGTGATCAGTTTGATTTCATCATCCAACAGTAAATCCATCGCCATTTTTTGTTCGACGTTACGCGCCATGATGCCAGCCACGGGTTTGCGCGGCCCGAAAATCGGTATCAAATGATCCGTGTCCCCCAGCCTTCGCGCCAATCCCGTATGCGACTCGTCCGCCAGGTCTTTCAACTGCACAAACTCATTGGCGAACAAAGTGATGTTGGTCGGGTTGCCATCCGAACCCACCCCATGCAAATACGGCTCCAATCGTTCAATTTCCAGTTGCTTTTCCTGATACAGGTCATCGATCAATTCGCTGGGCACTGAAATCGTCACGTTTCCCCGATACAAATGGTCCGCATCCACCTTCTGAGCTTCGAAGTCTTCGACCACAATGCCCAGCGCATCCGACTTGATGCGCACGTTGATGTCCTTGGAAATCAATATCGTCCGCCGACCCTGCTTTTGCAGGTTCCACGCCACGCCAATGATCTGATTGTCAGGCACATCGTCCGCGATGGCCTTGGGTCGCTCCGGTGCGGTGAAATCGACACGAATCATGCCCCCGTGACCGTTCCATTTCACGCCGTCCGCCAGGCGCCCTTTGCTGCGCAAGTGATCCAAATGACGAATCGCCTCGCGGGCGTTGCGTCCGACATCGTCGTTCTGCTTTTTGAACTTGTCCAGTTCTTCGATGACTGTGAACGGAATCACCACCTGATTGTCATCGAACATGAACAGCGAAGCTGGATTGTGCAGAAGGACATTGGTGTCCAACACGAAGTACTTGACATGCCCTGTGGTTTTTGCGCCTTGAATCAAGCCCAGGCCCTCCATTGCCAATCGTGCCTTGGTCAGCCTCCGGCCAACCTTCGCCCCCGACGTTGTCGCCGCTTGCGGTCCCTGCTTGCTCATGCCCAGATGATCCATCATGATAGTTATCGGCCGAACGCTTGTGCAACATCAAAATACCTGACATCTCAACCATTGATTCACCGCCCCACCACCATACCTTACGCACGATATTTGCGTCCGGTTAAAAAACTTCACGAACAGATGAATGCGACATCGACGGACCAGATAGTCCGATGACCTTGACCTGCTGCCGATGCGAACCTAACGTTGGCACGTGAGTGAATTCGCACCGGAGGCACGAGCCTCCACCCTACCAATCAGGAGTTGTCACCATGCTGACCGTTGGCCAGAAGTTTCCCGCTTACAAAGTCAAAGCCTGTGTCGGTAATAACAACGAAGACCTGGTTGAACTCACCAACGACTCCAACCCCGGCAAGTGGAAGCTGTTTGTTTTCTACCCCAAAGACTTCACCTTCGTCTGCCCCACCGAACTCGTCGAATTCGGCAAAAAAGTGCGCGATTTTGCCGACCGTGACACAGTCCTTCTGGGCGGCAGCACCGACAACGAATTTTCACACCTGGCGTGGCGCCGTTCCCACGATGATTTGAAAAAGCTGCCCTACCCGCTGATCGCTGCCCAAAAACTGGCGGTGGACCTGGGTATTCTCGACCCGGCTGAAAACGTCTGCCTGCGTGCTTCGTTTTTGGTGGACCCCAATGAAATCATTCAATGGGCCTCGGTGTACAACCTCAACGTCGGTCGCAGTGTGGATGAAACCCTGCGCGTGATCGATGCCGTGCAGTCGGATGAACTTTGCCCCTGCAACTGGAAAAAAGGCGACCCGACCCTGGTCGTCGTGTGAAAAATGGATCCCCTATGCTTAAAGCCCAGGCATAGCCATGCCTGGGCTTTGTTACTCGACATCCACCAACACCCACACCTCACAAACCACCATGCAAAACCTTGACACGCTCCGCGATCAGTTACCCGATGCCGCCAAAGATTTGCGCATCAACCTGCAAACCGTGCTCACCGGCACAACGCTCACCGCTGCACAAACCTGGGGCACCGCCTTGGCCGGGGCTTTTTTTCTGCGTCACCCTGAATTGCGTGAAGCGGTATTGGCTGATGCACGTGCAGCCGGGGTTGCGGACACCACCATCGACGACGCCCGCGCTGCGGCGTCGATCATGGGCATGAACACCATTTTTTACCGCTTCCGTCATATGGTCGGCAAACCCTCGTATGGGCAACGCCCCGCTCGTCTGCGCATGCAGCGCATGGCGCAACCCACCAGCACCAAGGCCGACTTCGAACTCATGTCCATCGCCTGTGCCGTGCTGGCCGGTTGTGAAATGTGTGTCAAGTCGCACGAAGCCAGCATTTTGCAACACGGCTTGACCGAAGACCATGTGCAAGATGCGGTACGCATCGCTGCTGTATTGCACGGCGTAGCCATCGGCCTGGCAGCAGCGCATCAGACAGTGTGATGACCGAGGGTAGCCGACCCAGCTACAACCAAGGCATATGCACAGTGGCACCGACGCCCCCGGCGGTGCGATGACTGCGAGGAGCCGACCCAGCCGAGGGCGGCTGGGCTACAACTCGGGGTGCCCGAGGTCACAGGTTATTTTTCACTTGAACAATCGCTGCTTCAGGTTTGCAAAGACGTGTCGGAGATGCGTTGCATTCAAAACTTGCCCTGATCGTCCTGTTGCTCGTCTTCGCTGCCGTCGGTGAACTTATGTTCGATCATTTGCCGAAGGTAACGGTTTTCCCGCCGCGTCGCTTCCAGGTCAAATACCATGTACTTGATAGCCAGCCGAAGGTAATCCAGGCTTTCCTGCAGGTCGCCGACGGTCTTACGCAGCTTGGCGTGACGATTCTGGGCATCGGCAGCCATGGCCGTGAGCTTCTCCTGCTCGGCCTTGGGCAGCGTGGAAATTTCGCCCATCAGTTCGCCCAACTTTTTTTGAAACATCAATTCGTCCATGCCTGGCTACTCCCCGAAGCCGCAAATCGCGTGCTTCTGCCAAGTCTATCACAACCCCCTTGCCGGTCCATGCCAACGTCCGTTCTTTTTTGGCATCATGTTTCATCTAATGCAATTGCAATGACTTACGTCATCAAAATACCTGGGCGATAATTTTGTGGATTATTCAGGTAAAACCGGCTGATGCGTGCATGCAACGCTCACCATGATGCGTGTGGTGTGCGGACAACAGCACATGACAAAACATGTCCTTTGATCGATGTGAGGTTAGCAGCGCATTGTCGGATGATAACTGGTTATCATCGCAGATCAGTCCTGCATCGATCATGAGCGGTCTTTGAATTTGACTATGAAAGGTTGTTACATGCTCACCAAGCGATTCGATCAGTTGCGAGAAGTGAAAATCGAAAAGTTCCCCAAAGCCGGTGCGACCCCGGCCAGTGTGCTTTTTGCTGCGGGACGAACGCAGGTGCTTTGCGTGGCCAGTGTATCAACCGACCTGCCGCCGCATTTGAAACCCAAGCCCGGTGAGAAGCCGACGCAGGGGTGGGTGACTGCGGAATACAACATGCTGCCGGGGTCAACCCCGCAACGCAAAAAACGCGGACCCGATGGTCGAGCCACCGAAATACAACGGCTGATCGGTCGCTGCCTGCGTGCCTCGGTCGATATGACAAAAATGCCCGGCCTGTGCATCACCGTCGATTGCGATGTGCTCGTGGCCGACGGCGGCACCCGCACCGCCTCCATCACCGGCGGCTTTACCGCGCTGGCCCTGGCACTGGCATGGGCACGCAAGCAGGGCATGATCACCGCTGACCCGATTCAAGGTCACGGCCCGGTCGCAGCGGTCAGCGTCGGCATCGTCGATGACAAGGTCTGCCTCGATCTGGATTACGCCCTCGACAGTAATGCGCAAGTCGATATGAATGTGGTGATGAATAGCAAGGGCCGATTCATTGAAGTGCAGGGCTGCGCCGAACAGGGCACATTCGAACGCAAACAACTCGACGCGATGCTGAACCTGGCAAGCAAAGGGATCAAACAATTGATCAGCAAACAGCAGGCGTTTTTGAAATGAACTTTTTCAATTCCACAAACATTCACGCCTGATCTTCGTCGTTCAAAATGCGCCATCCGGTACTGTTCGCACTTGTCACAACCACGCCTGATCTTCGTCGTCCGCGACGAAGATCAGGATTCTTTCCAAACGCTCCTCTGCACCATCACGGTTCATCGAACAGCCATCCTGATCTTGCCGACGATCCGGCAAGATCAGGCGTGATGTTTATTCCATATCATTTTACTCGACCACTCGACCACTCGACCACTTCCCACATCACATTACCGCCTTGATCGCCTCGGCCAAGGCGGGCATGTTGGAAGGGGTCATGCCGGCGACGTTGATGCGGCCATTGCCGACCACGTACACCGCAAACTCATCACGCAAGCGTTGGACCTGGGTTTGATTCAACCCGGAAAAACTGAACATACCCAGTTGTCGTGTGATAAAGGAAAAGTCGGCAGTGACGCCCTGTTGTTGGAGTGTGCTCACGAACAATACACGCATGCTTTGAATGCGTCGGCGCATGTCCGCCAGTTCATTTTCCCACTGCAATTTCAAGGCTGGGTCGCTCAAAATCATGCTGACGATTGCGCCCCCATGACTGGGCGGGTTGGAATAGTTGGCACGAATGGCGGACTTCACCTGACTGAGCACCCGTGCTGCTGCGTCCGCGTCGGCTGCGACCACCGACATCGCACCGACACGCTCGTTGTACAACCCGAAGTTTTTGGAAAACGAACTGGCCACGATCACTTCCGCCCCCGGTGTCACCAGTTCACGTAACCCCACAGCATCCTCTTCCAATCCTCGACCAAAGCCCTGATACGCAAAATCAAGCAGGGGCAACACGCCGCGCTGTTTCACGATTTGTGCGATGCTGCGCCACTGGGCCGGGGTGGGGTCGATGCCGCTGGGGTTGTAACAGCACCCGTGCAACAGCACCACATCACCCGCTGGTATGTTCGCCAACGCAGCCAACATTTTGTCAAACGCCAGGTTGTTACTTGCCGGGTCGAAGTAAGGGTAGATTTTACAGGTCAGCCCTGCCGCCTGAAAAATTTGCGGATGATTGGGCCAGGTGGGTTCGCTGAGCCAAAGGGTCGCAGCGGGCAGGTTTTTTTTGAGGAAGTCGGCTGCCACGCGCAACGCAGCCGTGCCGCTGGGCGTGTGGGCGGTGATGATTCGCTTACTGGTTACGGCCTCATGGGTCGCCCCCAGCAACATCGCCTGCACCAGTTGCCCGAACTGGGGCGTGCCTTCGATGGGCAGATAGCTTTTGCTGTTTTCACCCGCCAGCAGACGGCGCTCGGCTTGCTTCACACTGGCCAGTACGGGGGTTTTGCCCGACTCATCGCAGTACACGCCGATGCTCAGGTTGATTTTGTGCGGGCGCGGGTCTTTTTTGAACGCCTCGGCTAGACCAAGAATACTGTCGGGCGGAGCCATGGTAATGCTGGCAAACATGTTGGAACCTCACATCCCGGAAATCAATGGAACCACCAATCGGGGGATAAGCGTATCCCGGAAATCAGCGAATGCCAAGTGCGGGAAGTGGTCAAGTGGTCAAGTGGCCAAGTGTATTTGTTTAGCGCGGCCCCCGGCGCTTTGCATCGGCGCCAATTGGATATTTGCCTGTTTCGTGGATGAGCCTATGCTTACCGAAGTTTGATGGGGTTATGTGCAATTTTTTCATTCATGAGAAGGGTGGTGTTCGATGGCAGTCGATCATGTCTGGCATTTTTTTCGCGCAGGGGGCTTTGATCAGGTGCGTCTGCAAAGTGGGGCTGATTTAGCCAACCTTGACAAACTTGATCAAAAACTTTGGGTCGCGCTGGCATGTCCGGTCAAGGGGCTGGAGTTTGATCAGCGGACGCTCGAACTGATCGACACGGATAAAGACGGACGCATTCGTGCCCCGGAAATCATCGCAGCCGCCAAGTGGGCATGTTCACTTTTGAAAAACCCGGATGACTTGCTGCGTGGTTCAGCGAGCCTGCCGCTGAGTGCCATCAACGACAAAGACCCGCTGGGGGCACAGATGCTCGCCTCCGCCAAGCAGGTTTTGGCCAACCTGGGGAAAGCGGCCTCAGGGCAGATCAGCGTCAGCGACACCACCGACACGGTGCACCTGTTTGCGCAAACCAAATTCAACGGCGATGGCATCATCACCCCCGATGCCGCCAGCGAACCGGCTGTGCAATCGGCGATCAACGATGTCATCGCCTGTGTCGCACCGGTGACCGACCGCAGCGGCAAACCGGGCATCAACACAGCCCAGGTCGATCAGTTTTTCAATGAGTTGCAGGCTTTTGTCGACTGGTGGGCCAAGGGGGAAAAAGAAGCGGCATCGGTATTACCCTTGGGCGAAGGCACCGCTGGGGCTTTGGCAGCACTCAAAGCGGTGAAGGCGAAAATCGATGACTACTTCACCCGTTGTCACCTGGCCGCATTCGACCCGCGCACGGTGAATGCCAGCAATCGCAACGAGGCCGACTACGCAGCGCTACTCGCCAAAGATTTGTCCGCCACCGGTTCTGAGGTGGCAGGGTTTCCGCTGGCACTGGTCGCCCCCGGCAAAGCCTTGCCCCTCAAACAGGGTGTCAACCCCGCATGGGCGGCTGCCATCGACGAATTTGTCGCCAAGGTCGTCCAACCTATTTTGGGCGAGCGTACGGAACTCACCGAAGCCGACTGGTCGGTCGTCGGCGGCAAGCTCGCAGCCTTTGATGCATGGATGTCGGGCAAGGCCGGGCTGTCGGTCGAAAAACTGGGCATCGCCCGGGTGCGTGAACTTCTCACCGGTGACAGCAAAGTCAAAATCACCGAACTGATCGGCCAAGACAAAGCCTTGGAGCCTGAATTCAACGCGATTTCAAACGTCGATCAACTGACGCGCTACTACCGGGACCTGTGCAAACTGCTGGTCAACTTCGTCAACTTCCAGGATTTTTACGCACGTCGTGACAAGGCTGTGTTTCAGGTCGGTCGGTTGTACCTGGACACGCGCAGCTGCGATTTATGTGTGCGGGTGGAAGATGCTGCCCGTCACGCCAGCATGGCCCCGTTGTCACAGGCGTACCTGCTTTATTGCGATGTCGTTCGCAAAGCGACGGGTGAAAAAATGAGCATCGCGGCTGCGATGACCAATGGCGACAGCGATAACCTCATGGTCGGTCGCAACGGCATTTTTTATGATCGACAGGGACGCGACTGGGACGCCACGATCACCAAAATCGTGGACAACCCCATCAGCATTCGTCAGGCGTTCTGGTTGCCGTACAAACGGCTGCTACGCTGGATTCAGGAACAGGTCGCCAAGCGGGCAGCCGCAGCGGATGCCGCCCGTGAAGCGCAACTGCAAACCGGGGTCACCCAAACAGCCGATGCTGCCGCGGCTGGTAAACCCGCCCCCGTACCAACGCCCCCGCCGACTGGTCAACAAAAAGTGGATGTCGGCATCATCGCCGCCTTCAGTCTGGCGTTTGGGTTTGTGGCCACAGCCTTTGCGGGCATCATGAATTGGCTGGCCGGCACACCCACCTGGATGCTGCCGTTGTATGTCGTGCTTTTGTTGCTGTTGATATCGGGGCCGTCGATGGTGATTGCGTGGTTGAAACTGCGTCAGCGCAACCTTGGGCCGATTTTGGACGCCAACGGCTGGGCGGTCAATGCCAAGGCGAAAATCAACATCCCCTTTGGCCGATCCCTGACTGCCATCGCGCGCTTGCCTGAAGGTTCGCATCGTGATTTGGTGGACCCGTATGCGGAAAAGAAAACCGGTCGCACCTGGGCGATCATCATCGCCATCGTGGTCGCACTACTGGGCGGTTTGTGGTACTTCGGGGTGGTTGAAAAAGCAGTACCGGGGCTATTGCCCAAATCGGGATACATGCTGCGGGTGGAGGAACAAAAGCGGTTGGACGACCAAAAGCGTGCGATGGAAGAAGCCACCAAGGCTGCGGAAAAAGCGGCTGCTGAGGCGACATCAACACCGCCGGTCGTCAATCCGTAATGCAGTGGTCAAGTGGTCAAGTGGTTGATTCAAGATGATATTGGTTGTCTTTCACGCCTGATCTTGCTTGCTTCTGAGCAAGCAAGATCAGGATGGTTGTTATCGCAAGTGCAAAAATCAAGGTGATCGGTTGAAAACCATCCTGAACTTCGTCGCCGACGACGAAGTTCAGGCGTGGATGATTCAAAAATCACCATTTCACCATTTCACCATTTCACCACATCGCCAAATACTACCTTGCCAACTTGCGCAGAAGGTTGGGTGTCGCCAACCAGAGCAATCGACCGGGCGTGGCGTGATCGGTGGAAGGGTCGTCCCACTGCAAGCAGGCACATCCCGCTTTTTTCAGCGGGGCAAATTCACAACTCGCATCCCCTGTGCAAACCAGCGCGATCACCTGCGACAACATCGGTTCATGGCCGACCAGCATCACCGTGGGCTGATTCACCTTGGCCAGTTTGCGTAACAATTTTTGCGGTGAACCCTGCGCCAGTTCAGGCATCGCAAGGGGCTTGACCTTCAACATTTCCGCCACGATATCCGCGGTTTGAGCAGCACGTAATTTCGGACTTGTCAGTAAACAATCAGGCGGTTCGATCAGCCGTGATAAACCACGGACACAGGCACGGGTGCGTTTGATTCCCCGAGCGGTCAGGGCACGTAAATCATCGCTGCCATCGGGGGCATGATCCTGCGCCGGGCCGTGACGGAACAAGTAGATTCGCATCGGGGTTCCCCTCCATCGTTCCACTTTTCGGATGCGTTATGCCGCCCACCTGGGTATAACGTATCGGACTGTCGGGTCGTTCCCGCCTCGGTTCCGACACTTGGCCACTCGGCCACTTGACCACTTGGCCACTTGACCACTTGACCACTTGGCCACTTGGCCACTTGGCCACTTCCATGCATTATTACCCCCCATTACGCGGCAGCGTGTGCTTTCGACTGTGTCGCAGAATGTCCCCCTGAGCCATGTAAATCACATCTTCAGCGATGTTCACCGCATGGTCCGCAATGCGTTCCAGTTGTCTTGAAACCGAAAGCAAATGCAACAAAGGTTCGACCCTGTCCGGGTGCTTGATCAACTCCGCAGGCAACGAACGGTACATCTGACGGTGAATCTCATCCACCTGATCATCGCTGTCGCGTACCTGCTGCGCCAGACTGGTATCCGTGTTCACCAGTGCATCGAGGCTGCTTTTGACCATCCACTGAACCTTGCGGGTCATCGTGCTTAAATCAAACGGCAAAGGCTCAATCTTCGGGTGCTGTGACAAAAAGCTCGCCTGCTCCGCGATGTTCACCGCCAAGTCGGCAATGCGTTCCAAATCGTTGTTGATCTTCAAAACCGCCACCACAAAGCGCAGATCAAAGGCCACCGGTTGATACAACGCCAGCGTGTGCAGACACTCTTCCTCGACATCAATTTCCATCAGGTCAATGCGGTTGTCCGCTTCGATAATCTGCTTGGAGAGCACAGGGTCACGCAGTTGCACCGCGCGAATCGCGCCTTCGAAACTTTCCTCCACCAAAGCGCCCAGCGAAAGAATCTGCATCTTCAGACGATCAAATTGGCGTTGCAAATGCACGGTCATACTTCCTTACTCCGAGGTCCCCCGGTAAAAAACGTCCACGCCCTCTTATACATCGGTCAGCGCGACGGTCATCCTCAGTATATTCCGGTCTGATTCGACCACGAACGATCAACCAAACCGTCCGGTGATGTAGTCTTCGGTTTCGCGCAGGTGCGGTTTGGTGAACACATCCAGCGTCGGGCCATACTCAATCAATCGGCCAAGGTACATGAAGGCACAGGTGTCGCTGGCGCGCGAGGCCTGTTGCATGTTGTGGGTCACCATCAAAATGGTGTATTCGCCCTTGAGTTCGTGAATCAAATCCTCAATTTTGCCCGTGGCGATCGGGTCCAGCGCGCTACAAGGTTCGTCCATGAGCAACACTTCCGGCTCGGCGGCGATGGCGCGGGCGATGCACAGTCGTTGTTGCTGACCGCCGGACAACGACAAGGCTGATTCGCTTAACCGGTCCTTGGCTTCGTCCCACAGGGCGGCCCCGCGCAGGGAACGTTCGCAGACTTCATCGAGGGTGCGTTTGTTACGTTCACCGTCGATGCGCAAGGAGTAAACCACGTTCTCGTAAATGCTCATCGGAAAGGGATTGGGTTTTTGGAACACCATGCCCATGCGTTTGCGTAGTTCGATGACATCGACGCCAGGGCCGTAGATCGAATCACCACTGAGCAGCATGTCACCGGTGATGCGGACGTTGTCGATCAGGTCGTTGATGCGGTTGACCGAGCGAAGCAGGGTTGACTTGCCGCAACCCGATGGGCCGATGAGGGCGGTGACCTTGCCGCGGGGGACGCGCATGTTGATGGAAAACAGCGCCTGTTTTGGGCCGTAGTAAAGGTCGAAATTTTGAATGTTCAGCACGGCTTCATCGTGACCGATGGCCTCATGTATTTCCGCCGGGACGGTTTCGCCGCGCGCGATGGCGGCAAGGCGACCGACGGACTCGGCGGGGATTGGGCCGTGGTCGGGCTTACCGGCGATGGTCACGGCATGACCAGCCCCCGGTGCCCCTGGGGTATTGCTGCCGCCGTTGGGCGAACCGGCGCCGTTGCCGCTGGTTGTGTATTGCTGGTTATTTAGCAGCGTCACCATGACGCATCTCCGTGGGGGGGGTGGTTGCCGACAGGTCAAAATTGATTCACAAGGAAACGTTTGCGCAGCCGGGTGCGTAACCAGACGGCTGCGAGATTCAACATCGCAATCAGCACGATCAGCATCAGTGTGGTCGTAAACACCATCGGCTTGGCGGCTTCGGAATTCTGACTTTGAAAACCCAGATCGTAAATGTGAAAACCCAGGTGCATAAAACTGCGTTCGGGGTGAATGAAAGGGAACACCCCGTCGATGGGTAATTCAGGGGCGAGTTTGACCGCACCCACGAGCATCAATGGGGCCACTTCACCCGCGCCACGGGCCATGGCCAGAATCATACCGGTCATGATGCCGGGCATGGCGCGGGGCAGCACGATGCGCTGTATCGTCTGCCACTTGCTGGCACCGCAGGCATATGAACCTTCGCGCATCGAGCCGGGTACTGCGGCCAGGGCTTCTTCGGTCGCAACGATGACCACTGGCAAGGTTAAAAGCGCGAGGGTGAATGACGCCCACATGATGCCGCCGGTGCCGAAGGTCGGGTTGGGTAATTTTTCGGAGAAAAGCAGTTGGTCGATGCCCGCCCCGATGGTGTAACAAAAAAAGCCCAGTCCGAACACGCCGAACACGATCGAAGGCACACCCGCCAGGTTGTTCACGGCAATGCGCACCGCGGAAATCATCGGCCCGGCTTTGGCATACTCACGCAGGTACAAGGCTGCCAGTACGCCAAAAGGCACGACGGCCATGGACATGATGAGGGTCATCACCACGGTGCCGAAAATAGCGGGGAACACACCGCCTTCACTGTTGGCTTCACGGGGGTTGTCGAGCAAAAATTCGCGCCAACGACTCAGGTATATGCCCAGTTTTTCAAAAAAGGTGAGCCGGTTGGCAGGGTAGGCACGCACCACATCCGCCAGGGCGATGGTTTTTTCACGTCCGTCGGCGGTGATCAGCACCATCTGATAACGATCGTTTTCACGATTGAGGTCGGCTATCTGCTGACGAATGCGATCGAATTCGATTTGCAGTTGGGTACGCTTTTTTTCGAAGTTTTGCGCTGCGGTTTGCGCCTGCGGTGATTCACTGCCGAATTGCAGTTCAACTTTACGGACATCAAGCCGAGCCAGTTCGAGTTTGCGATTGACCTTGCCGGTGTCGTGGGTTTCCAGATGAGTGCGCTCTTTCCAGCGGTTGCGCACATCGCGATGGTGTTGGTTGAACACACGCCAAACGTTTTCAGGTGTGTCGGCAGCGGGTTGACCATCGCGTAAAAAAGTTTGGGGCGACCCGTAAAAACGACCCCACGATTGGCGTTCGAGGACGAGCATCCAATCGGGGTTGATTTTGGTTTGCACGTCGAACAAGCTGATCCAGTTGAAGTGCGTGCCCATGAGGTCGAAGTTGCCGGTACGCAGCAGCCAGCGGGTGGCGTAACCATCGTTGGCTTCAATGTCACTTCGCCACTTGGCAGCGACCTCATTGGGCAGCGCGCTTAACGCATTATCCACCGGTTGAAATCGGTTGATGCGAGCCACCTCACCGGCAAAGGTCTGCCCCTGCTGCGTCGTCACCTGATACAACGGCTGAGGCCAGAAGGTACCGATGCCCTGATAAACAATCAACCCGGTGAGCAGAATGATCATCACCAGACAGAGCATCAATCCGCCGCCGGTGAGCCAAACCAGCGGTTCACCCTGCGCCAAAAGCGAAGCCGACGAACGCACATTGCCCTGCCGCCGACCACGCGATGATTTGACCGGTGGCTGCGCCCCGTGCCCGGGCTTTGGTGGGGCCGGGTTGGTCGGCGTCAGGTTGTCGGGTTCATTGAGCGTTGTCATGACGGTTCATTGGTTGGTCGGGTAATCGGTAAGTCGGTGACTCACGGATTAACCATTCCAAATACCCGGGCCCTCGGCTTGGTTTTCTGCAAATCCGAAATTCGAAATCCGAAATTCGAAATTTGCATCACTCGACCACTTGACCACTTGGCCACTTGACCACTTCTATCACAACTGAAACGCGCGTTTACGGAAGCGTTGTCGAACCACTTCCGCGACGGTGTTGAGTAAAAACGTCATCACAAACAATACAAAGCCGGCCAAAAACAACATGCGATAATGCGTGCTGTCTTTCACCGCTTCGGGCAGTTCAACCGCAATGTTGGCCGACAAGGTGCGAAACCCGTTGAATATGTTCCACTCCAGCACGGGGGTGTTGCCTGCGGCCATGAGCACGATCATGGTTTCACCCACCGCACGACCCAGCCCGATCATCGCGGCACTGAACAAGCCGCTGGCAGCGGTGGGCACGATGATGCGCATGGCTGTCTGCCAGGGCGTGGCCCCCGCAGCCAGTGATGCTGCCCGCAAATGTTCGGGCACCGATGAAAGGGCATCTTCCGATATCGTGTAAATGATCGGAATGATCGCAAAGCCCATCACAAAGCCCACAATCATCGCATTGCGCTGAATGTAAGTGCCCACAAACGACCCCCGCGGGTCCCACAACAGTGTGTTGAAAAGGTGCGACAACACCAAAGCCAGTATCACCGTGGCCACACAGCCCAGTAAAAATTTACCCAGTTGCCAGGTCGCCAGTTTATGATGCGACCAGTCGCGTACCAATGATTTGGTCGGCGTGGTGACCAATCGATTGACCAACACCGCCACGATCAGGGCGCTGACGGGTAACAATAAAAACAACCAGGCCCCGGCTCCGCTACCGATTTGTCCGTCCAACCAAGCCTTGATGTTGCCGGCGAAAAGCATGTGCTCGGTCGTCGGCCCCAACCCTGATGCCAGCAGCAAGGCAACGGGCATACAGAACAACATCAACAAGGGTCGTACACCGCCCAGTAACCCCAATAGCCCATGCCACCATGACCACAAACCACTGGCTTGCGGCGCGACCGGTCGTTCGAATTGTTGCAGTCGGATGCGCGTTTGCACGGGCAGCATTTGCCAAAGGTGGGCACCCAGCACGAGGGTGAAAGGTATCGTCACAAACGCAGCCAGCACCTGGGGCACGATGTCTTCGATGAGCGGGGCGATGACCAGTGCTGCCAAAAACCCCAGTACGACACTGGGCAGACTGGCCATGAGTTCGATGGTGGGTTTGACGCGGGCCTTGACCCGTGGGTGTAAAAACTCGCTGGTGAACACGGCTGCGAGCAACGCCAAGGGCAGGCCGAACAACATCGAATAAACCGTGGCTTTGAGTGTGCCGAATATCAGCGGAAACAAACCATACTTGGGTTCAAAAGCGTCTTCGCCGGAGGACGATTGCCAGGTGTGCCCGGGTTCAACGTAACCCTCATACCAGACGGGCAGAAAAATCGCGGCGAAGGTGGTTTCGGGGTGAGGTGCGAGAATGTTCCAACGGTAAAAGTGATCGGGGGTGACGGCAAAAACACCATCGTCTTTGGGGGCCAGTGTCAGACTGATCACCGGTTTGTTGTCCGTGACCTGACCCGTGCCCAGCATTTGCTGCGTGGTGACCTGATACAACTGCACCGAGCCGTCGTCGAAGCCTGCCGCGATCATGCGACTGCGTGCCGAGATCGCCAGTGCTGTCACCGCACTGTTTTCTGGATGCGACATAAAATGGGCCTGCACCAGGTTGACACCATCGACAGTCGTCGCCCCCGCCGGCTTGATCGGAAACCAGGTCGAAATCCGACCCTTGGAATCACCCACCACCAGCGATGTTTTGCCGATCATGAATTCGGCTGCACTGATGCGTGCATCGGCCTGGGGTAACAGTTGCAAGACCTCTGCCACCTGCGGTTTTTCATATTGACGTGTGTCGTAGCGAACCAGTCGGCCATCGTCCCAAATGAGGTATAACGTGTCTGCGACTCCGGCAAAAAGCATGTAATCAGGTGATGCCTTCTGGCCATGTTTTTCGATGGCGACTTCGCCACCGGTCAGGCGCGTGGTGACTTTGCCGGTGACCATGTTGCGTCGTGACACCAGTGACTTGATCAGCAGTCGGCCGTCGGCGGTCAGTGCGGCGATGATCGGACCGGTGGGTCGAATCGATTGATCGACTTTGATGATCGCGGAGCGATTGCCCGATTCGACCGGGTCTTGCAGTTCAATGTGCAGGGTTTGACGTCGGTACGCCCCTTCATTGGTGCGTTGCACCACACCGCCTTCGAATTCGACGGTCTGGCCCTGCCGCATTTGCTCACGCAGCTCTTCGGGAATGAGGTTGGCGGTGATAAAGTCGGTGGCAAAACTGATACGGCCCAGTCGTAACGACCCATCCCCAAAACCCAGCACCAAATCGCCGCGACGTGATGCCACCGACCATGCGGTGATGCCGCCGGCTTGGGTGGGTGAAATCAGTTGTCGTTGTGCAAGGATTTTACCCGTGTCACCGCGAAAGACTTCCAGCCGCCCGTCGTTGAATAGTGCCCAGCCCATGACCTGATATTCATCGATCTGCGTGGCGATGGGACGTGCCTGCCAGGGGGTGGCCTGTTGCGTGCGACCGGCTGATTCAATCGATGACCCACGGAACAAGGGCACGATCACGGAACCCAAAAAAATGAACACGGTCAGCACCGCGACGATGGTGCCAATGCCGCCGAACATAATCAGCACCCGCGCGATGTGATCCACCCAAAAAACCCGCGGACTGGTTTTGCGCTGGCGGACACGACCTGTGAAACCGGGAGTGTTCATGCTTTACAAAAAGCGCCTCAAGCAGTGATGCGAGCCGTAAGTTTTACACGACACGCATCGCGCTGTCATGCCGAACCCCGGTCATGCGTCGTACACCTTTGACTTGCGGGTGACTGTTACAGGTTGACGAATCAGGGTCAAGGCCGTTAAGCCCTCACCCTGTCATTTTTACTTTGAACATTTTGACGCCGTGCCCTTCAGGGCCGGGTGTTTTTCATAATTCATCCAACGATCCGGGGCTAAAGCCCTCGGCGTCATGATGTCAATTACTCATCAATGCCGAACTTCACCCGCTCTTCCTTCGCCAATGCCGCCGGCAGGGGGTAGTAACCATTTTTGACCACTTCCTCCTGCCCCTGTTTCGAAAGAATGAACCGAATGAACTCACGGCGGAGTGGGTCCAGTTGTCCGCCCGGCTGATGATTGGCGTAAATCACCAAAAATCGCGTGAGCGGGTAATCGCCTGAATACGCATGTTCCATCGTCGCCGGTATATATTCGCTGCCACGCAGCGCCAAGGGCACCGCCCGAACGTCCGCTGTGAGGTAACCGATGCCTGAGTAGCCGATGCCGAACTTGTCGCTGGCCACGCCCTGCACCACCGACGATGAGCCGGGCTGCTCTTTCACCGAATCTTTGAAATCACCCCCGAACAGGGCGTGTTCCTTGAAAAACCCGTAGGTTCCGCTGGCTGCATTTCGACCATACAGGCTGATCGGTTGACCGGCCCATTCCCCCGTCAAACCCAAATCGCCCCAGGTGCGAGAGTCGGTAGCCTGGCCGCCTTTGCGGGTCTTGGAAAAAACCGCATCCACCTGCTGAAAACTCATGCCCGCGATCGGGTTGTCCTTGTTCACATACACCGCCAATACGTCAATACCGCTACGCAACAGCGTCGGCTTGTAACCATATTTTTTCTCGAAAGCATCAATCTCCGCGTCCTTCATCTCCCGGCTCATCGGGCCGAAGTGAGCGGTGCCCTGAATCAGCGCCACCGGAGCGCTCGAAGACCCCTTGCCTTCGATTTCGATCTGCACATTGGGGTAAAAAATCCGAAATTGATCCGCCCAATTGGTCATCAAATTGTTCATCGTGTCCGAGCCGATGCTCTTCAAATTGCCCGACACCCCCGACACCGGGGTGTACTCAGGCAATGCCGGATCCACCTTGGGCTTGTCCGCCGCCCAGACCGATGCCGTTACTGACAACACCAAACCCACTGCCACCGTCAAACCTGCATGCAACATGGTACGCATTGGCGATACTCCTTAAACCGTCCCGGTGTGTGCCACGCCACACGCCTATAAGCTCTCGAAACGGTAGCGGAATGATAATGATGTTCGGTTAGAATCGTGTTAAGAACCAGTGATGAAGAAAACAAGTGATAAACATGGGGATGGGGGATGGGTAATTTTATTCACCAATATGATTTCCAAGCACCCAGCACCCAACTCCTCTATGTACTCAGAGACCACCCTGTTGAAATAGGCTTCACTTCGCTGTTTTACTTCAATTTCGTTTTGTGCATCTGTTGCCGCTTCTGATTCAACCAAGCCCATGCAGCGGGTTCATCTTTCAACAGTTTGAGCAGTTGTGAAGGGGTGCAGCCCAGTAAACCCGCCGCTTTGGATAAATCACAGCGCAAGGCTGCCAGCACATCCATCGCCTCGGCCAACATCGCCGGGTAATCAACATGACGTGGGCTGATCGACAATCGCCCTGCGCGATCGCAACGACTTCGCCAAAGTTCGCTGGGGACTTCACGCAAGGAAAAGTAACCGCGCTGGGTCAATGCCAGTTGCACCCGCAATCGACGCAAAGCCATGCACCTGTTTTCCGCCTGACTACGTCGTTCACCCGCCGACCCGATGACCCCGGTTGGTTCATGCGTGATTTGCGCCCCCGTGGCCACCTTGTTGCGATGCTGACCGCCCGGTCCGCCGTGCTTGTTAAAAGTCACCCGGCAATCCTTCAACAATTCCTCCTCCGACATCACGGCTGGGTGTGTCATGGTTCCCCTTCATCTTACGCCAAACTCAAACACCCGCAGGGCTGTGTGCTGCTTGCTTGACATTTAGCCCCCGGTCATTGACCGGGGGCTATGTGATGACCGGCGTTTTGTGCACCTGCAAGATGTCACACAGTTCCCGTCCCCGGGGGTCGCGGCTCGTTTAATCGATCGAAATGCGCTTGGCCAAAGTTTACAACCCATCGCAACGCCCAAACCCCTGTTTACCAAAGTTGCAACAAACCCCCATTTTTTTTAACCGTCAACGCTTGACATTCTCAAAATGAACGATATGATCGTTTTGGATGAATTAAACGATTTTGATTGGTAACGTTTTATTTTGGCCCCAGCCAAGGGACCGAACACCCAGAAAGGCGAAGCCATGGCCCCCAAACTCTCCAACTTCTCCCTCGTCTCCAACGACACCGATGATGACCTTGCCACCACCCGTGTGCCCAACCCACCCACCGTTGGCAAAGGCTTGACACAGCTCGTGGCCATGCAACTTTCCGATGAAGACCGCGCCACCGCCCAGCGTGTTCTCACCGGCAAATACGACTGCATGACCAGCCCGGTTTTTAACGATCCCGACGAAGTCGAAAAACTGATGAGTGGGACCAATCGCGTACCTCAAGTGGACATCGGCTGGTACGTTCCCGTCCTCGAACGTTTCAACGATGCCATGCCCACCACCCTCACCAACACGCTTTTCACCAGTGCGCAGGAACGCACCATTTTCCAGCAATACAACTATTGCCGACATCGCGTCATGACCTACCGACAAGCCCATCAGCGCAAGGCTTTGTCCCTCAAAGCGGTGAAGGACATGCTCACCTGGCACGCCAAGGCCCAGGACTATCGCAGTCAGATTGCCGGCGGCAACCTGGCATTGGTACTGGCCATGATCAAACGCATGCGGCTCAACGATTTTGACTTTGCCGACCTGATCAGCGAAGGCAACCTCGCACTGCTCCGCGCCATTGATAAGTTTGATGTCGCGCGTGGCTTTAAGTTTTCGACCTATGCCTGCCGGGCGATCATCAAGGCCTTTTCACGTTTTGCCAGCCGTCGTGGTCGGCAACGCCAGTACTTCCCCGTTGAGTTCGACCCTGAAATGGAAAAATCCGATCAGGTGGAACGCAAAAACGAGCAGGCGGAATTGGAAAGCGTGGAGGAACTGCGTCAGATCATTCGCACCAACGCAGCCGACCTTTCACCCATGGAACAGCAAATATTGGCCCAGCGTTTTGCGGTGATCATGCCCGCTGTGTCCGATGCGCCCGGTGGCAACAGCGAGTTTTTTGCCACCCATCAAGCCCGACCGCTGACCCTCAACCAGGTCGGCGACCTCATCGGCCTGACCAAAGAGCGCGTCCGTCAGATTCAAAACAAGGCGATGGAAAAACTCCGCCTCGCCCTCGCACAACGTGCAATGGTGTGAATGAATTTCGAATGTCGGATTTCGAATTTCGAATTTAATAACAAGCCAAGGACGAGGTCGGCTCGGCGACCGAGGACTTGGGTATTACTGACCTATCCAAAGTCGAAAGTCTCTGCTTTTGCCTCTGAAAATTCGAAATCCGACATTCGAAATCCGAAATTCATATTTCCCCGACCTACCCCCGCCATGGCCCCGAGTGTGTCACTCGGGGTCATACTTTTTTTCACCGCGATTCACCACGCCTGAACTTCACAAACCTGTGGATCACACTGGTTTTCCTCATGCGTGAAGTTCAGGATTCTTCCGAACCGATCACCATTATCCTTGCACTTCATATGACAGCCATCCTGATCTTGCTTGCAGCCAAGCAAGATCAGGCGTGATATTCATTCCATATCATTCTTACATCACCACATCACCACTTCGCCAATCACACCGCCCGCACCTTGATCTGCATACCATCGATTTCAACCACCTTCACCATGGTCCCCGCTGCGATCATCGGCCCAGCAGCCAGACAATCGAAGCGCTTGCCCTCAAACACACAGATACCCACTGGGCGCAGTTCCGTCATCGCCTTGCCCTGGGCACCGACCTGCACGGGGGCTGCTTCATCGATCATCACCGGTGCTGCGCTGGGTTGATTGGCGATCTGGACCGGGGGCTGACTGGTGCTGAGCGTGAGTATGCGCGCGATCGGCGTGTTGGGCCAAACCTTGATCGCCAGCCCGATGAAAATCGGCACGCAACAAAGCACCACGATCGCGCCGACCAGCCCCACCGTGGTATCGACCATGAACAACAGCGTGACCCCGGCCACCAGTGCCACCCCCGCCAACACCCCGATCAATCCGCCCGAGGGTACGAAAATTTCGACGATGAATAATGCCGCCGCCGTCGCCAGACAGATGATCGCCCACATGACGTAAGGATTGCTCATGGCGAAATTATACGATGAGCCAGTGGCCAAGTGGCCAAGTGGCCGAGTGGCCGAGTGGCC
>CAYRTH010000019.1:0-31240 GCA_964427135.1 uncultured Phycisphaeraceae bacterium | reverse complement strand
GTGGGCACATAGGTGATGTCGCTCACCCAGCGCTGGTCGGGTTGGCCGGGGGTGAAGTTGCGTTGCAACAGGTTCGGGGCCGGACGCTGTGTGTGCGCACTGTCGGTGGTGCGGGGCACGAACTTCCGCTTGATTTTGCCTGCAATTCCTGCACATCGCATCAGCCGGGCCACGGTGTTGAGGCAGACCGCCAGGCCCTGATCCAGCAGCGCACGATGCACCCGCGGGCTGCCATACACGCCACGATGCGATTCATGCACCCTGCGGATTTGCCCGGTCAGTTGCTGCCGTCGCTGCACGCTGGCACAAAGCGGACGCTTGACCCAGGCGAAGAATCCGCTGCGACTGACCGCAAGCACCCGGCACATCACCACGATCGGCCAGCGCACACGATGCTCCTTGATGAAAGCGAACTTTCCGGGGGTCATGGCTGCTCCCTGGCGAAGAAGGTCGCCGCTTTTTTTAAAATCTCACGCTCCATCAGCAGTTGCGCATTCTCCTTGCGCAAGCGCTGACACTCCGCCCGCAACGCACCGTCGCTGCCGGGAGCCGGGGCTTGGATGCCGTCGCTAAACTTGACCAGCCAGCCGCGCAGACTGTTGGGGTCGATGCCCAGACTCTGCGCCGCTTGGGCGATGCTGTAACCCTGTTGCTGGACCAGCCGAACTGCTGATTCCTTGAACTCACGCGTGAACTTTCGTCTTGCCATGGGGGGCTCCTTGGATAGCCATCATGCTATCCGCCGCGCGCCCACTATTCATGGGGAGGTCCAAATAATCTCGGTCGAGGTGCCATCTATCCTGTCTTATTCTATTGATAATAAGGGCACAAATAACGAGTACAAGGTTGCTGAGGATCGCCTGATATTGCATTTGGACCCGTCGCTTCTTCCTGGCGGTCAGTTCTCTGCATCAGCAAAGGTCACCTATCATCGCGACGATAAACAAGAGACGGTTATCATACCCGTATCAGGCACTATCGTCGACGCGAAACGCCGTAGCCTGTTGTTTGTTGCCAAGCCTATCGGAATTGGCGAGAACATACACCAAAGATTCCAGCTACGCGGTATTAAGATGGAACGAGTCACAAACCTGAAGGAAACTTCTGATGTTGGGCTAAAGGTCGACATTATCCAGGAGGCCGATGCTATGGATGCGAGTCTGGTTGTATCCGGCACACCTGTCTGGAGTGGGGGCAAAGAAGTGTCAGTCACCTTTACCGATACATCAGGGCCAAGCAAGATCGTATATGATATCTACATTACTGTAGAAACTAAGGGAAAATGACAATGTGCTACTGTAGGATACTAATCATTGGATTTGCCATAGTTGGACAGGTAGTATTAGTTCATGGGCAACGATTAATAGCGGATGACGTGGCCGAGTTGGGCAAGCGCCTTGTCGCCCGACATGGGACGCTTGTGCAAGGGACGATTGAGTACGAAACACGGGTATTTGTAACAGACAAAACGGTCTACGACCGCCTCCGCAACACGATCACGCATGCGCAATACATACTGCCCGATGATGATATTACTAAGCTTATCGCGTTAATTGGACAATCTGATGGTACCAAGCCAACTACTGGGTTTTCAGGCAACTGGTATTACGACTCTACAAAGACCGATCAGTGGAGGATTACTCGTGTCAAGCTGCCTGAGTTTTCCCCGCCAGCAGATACACAGCAGGCCGGTCCTGATTCGCCTCGTACCGAAGACGTAGCATTTAACGGTCAATATGTGACGTCAGTTCGGAATAATGAGTACGTCGTATACCGAACGAAGGCGACTGTTCTTGACTATCCACAAGTCATGGAATTAGATATTTCTTTGGCGCCGTGGCACTCAATGCTGGAAATGGGACCGAATCCTGGGCAGAAGATAACAGCGAGTGCTGACAATGACGAGCACAAGTTGGTATTCGCAACGGAGCAGCCTGGACCACAGGCTAGCTCAGTAACTCACCTCTATTCTGCGTCACTTGGATATGCCCCGCTCCGTACCGTTAGTGAGGTGGGTGGGATCGTTAAGATGGAGATATTCCATGCGTATACTCTCGATCGCGAGGGCACAACTATCCCAACACCCACACTCACGACGAAGGCTGACTTTGTTGGTGGCGGAAAAGTACGGTTAGTCGTCTGGCACATCAAGACGTGGAAAGATACAGTCAAGGAAACAGATTTGAAGCCGGTTCTGCCCGAAAGCTATGTTATGGTTGATCAGCGGTTCGGAAAGTCACCGCTGTTTATCTCCCGTGATGCCGAAGGGCAAATGATCACACGATCATTGGAGGAGATGGGGAAAACAGTTGGGCAGGAAGCCACTGCAGGCACGTCTGGAGCGACAAATACAACTAGCGAACCCGATTCTAGTCTCCCAGCGAAACCAATGGTTATTCAAGAGAAGCAGACCACCCAGCGCACATCATCCCTGTGGCTGTGGTTGGGACTGGTCGGAGGGGCAATGGTATTGACACTTGCCGCAGTTCTGCGGTTACGGTGCAACAAGACACGTCGAGTCGGCTAGGTTTGACCTGTTCCATTCGCGGGGGCGGTCCAAAATGTCCAGCATCACCCGTTTTCATTGGAATTATGCTACTTTTCGATGATAATGCTTGAGCAGGCCTGACCTGGTCCACTCACGGGGGTGGTTTATATTGTCCGGCATCGCCCGTTTTCATCGTGAATTAGCCAGCTTTTCGATGATAATGCTTGAGCAGACCACCCAACCACTGTTGCCGTTGGATTTGCCCCATCGTAGATGGGACATCAGGTGAAGTCTGCTAGCTTCGGCGTCAAGCTGATCCTGCGTGACTACATTGCCGGTGATCAGTTGGTAGCGGAGTTGCTGCCAACATCGCTTGATTCGCGCGGGCAGGAGGGCAACGAACGATGACCGTGTTGACAGCACAATCTCCCGTCGGGGAAAGCCGGTTTCAGGCTTATGACCTGGTACGCTGGCTGGTGGGCGTGGTATTGCTGACGGCGGCGGCAATGAAAGACTATCAACTGGCGACAGGCCCGGTGGCGGAAACGAGTCTGCTCACGTCGCGCTGGTTCATGATCACGGCGGTCGAGTTCGAATGGGCGTTGGGATTGTGTTTGGTAGGCGGACTATGGAAGCGACAGACCTGGTGGGCAGCGGTCGTGAGCTTTACTATCTTCGCCTGCATCACAGCGTACAAGGTGTGGCAGGGAGAGGCCAGTTGCGGATGCTTTGGCAAAGTAGAGATCGATCCGCGTTACACGCTGGGGTTGGATTTGGTTTTGCTGGCGGCACTGGTTACGTGGAGGCCGCGATCCAACGTCCCCCCAATTGCGTGGCAAAGGGATGGAAAAACGGGACAGGTCCAATTAAATGAAACAATTGGACCTGTCCCGTTTTCTTGCCCGTTTTCTTGCCCAAGGATATCCACAAAAAATCGAAGCGACGCATCGAGGTCGCTGACCGGAAACATGGTTGCGGAACCGGTGACTTTCATCAAGCGGCCTCCAGGGGCGCACCGAAAACGAGGTCATAGCCATCAGGGTCAACGACTGAAAAGTCCCGGATGCCGTAATCGCGGTTGATGGGGCCGTCGGCGAAGGCAGCGGGAATCGGAGCACCAGCAGCACGATACTCAGCCCACAGACCATCGATGGCGCCTGCTTCACAGTTGAAGTGCAGATCGTAGTTCGCGTAGCCGTCTTGGGCGGCACGGGCAGTCCGGTTGCGCAGATCGACATTGACCTGCTTCTGAGCCAGGAACAACGAGCAACAGCCTCGACGGACAATAGCAAACCCCTCGCCGTCGAACCAATCCTCGGTGAAGCCGAGTATCTGTGTGTAGAACTTGCGGGAACGCTGTAAATCAGCGACCAACAGAAGCGGACTCACCGAGTTGATCGATGCTGTGGCGCTGACCGTCATCAAGTGCACTCCTGCGGGATATCGAACCAGATTCAGTTGTTCAGCACGTCGAATCTACGCTGCGTTCCGACTTGCCGCCTACGGGAGCAGATGTTCAACCGACAACACGATTCTTCGATAACAATGATTGACTTGCACCGCTATCCGAGTGACCTGCCCGTAACCTTGAGCGGTGTCCAATGATTTGTCACCACGTGCACTTGATTGTCAAGCTTTATCGAGCATGATGGGCATAAAACACCGCGGGTTACCACCCGCGGCTATGCGGAAATCATTCACGCGATCAGACGACCATTTTGCCGCTCTGAAAAAGCGCCGACGACAAGCGTTCACGCTAAACATATCAAGTCATTCAACCACTTGACCACACGACCACTCGGCCACTTCTAATAACTATGTTCGCCCAGTTTCACCTTTCCACGGAAGGTCCAGTAAATCACCGCGGTGTAGGTCAGCACCAAGGGCATGCCCAGCACAGCGATGATGGTCATGATGCCCAACGTTTTGGGACTTGATGATGCATTGAAAATCGTCAGCCCGTGCTGCGGGTCGGGGTCGGAGACGACCAGGTTGGGAAACAGGGCGATGCCGAATAAAAACACCAGCGCCAGAATGGTGCCGCAGGATGAAATAAATGCGTAGCCCGGCCGCCGCAGATAAATCGCTCGCGGAATGTTGGCGATTGCCAGTATGTTGAGCAGCACCACCACCCAGGCCCAGGGGTAGTTGGTGAAATTGAACGTGGCCTGGGGCACCTGCACCAGGGTCATGATCGTGACAAACAGATACATCACCAGAAAAAAGCCGTAGGTGGACCACATCCACCCATAGGCCCGTTCCTGTAATTCACCTTCGGTTTTCAGATAAAGGTAAATCGATCCGTGCATGGTGAACAGGGCCACGGCCAGGCCGCCGACGGCGATCTGATAAAAGCCCAGCAGGTCGAAGAAGGAGCCGATGAACTCGCCGCGCTGGTCCAGCGGGATGCCGATCATGGCATTGCCCACCGCCACGCCGAATAAAACCGTCGCCAGCAGACTGCCCAGAAAGAAGCCGAAGTCGAAGGTGGAGCGCCAGGCCGGCGAGTGCATCTTGCTGCGAAACTCCAGCGACACGGCTCGAAAAATCAGCGCCAAAAGCAGCAGCATGAACGCCAGGTAAAAGCCGCTGAAAATGGTGGCATAGGCTTCGGGGAACGCGGCAAACAGTGCGCCGCCGAAGGTGATGAGCCAGACTTCGTTGCCATCCCACATCGGGCCGATGGAGTTGATGATGGTGCGACGCTCGATGTCGCCCTTGGCACCCAGGTGCAAAATGCCCACGCCCAGGTCAAACCCATCGAGCACCGCATAGCCGCCCAGCAAGACACCCAACAGCACGAACCAAAGAATTTGCAGTTCCATGAAGAGGTCCCTGTTTCATCATCACCGGCTTGATTGGTCGACCTTATGCAGACGATGCTGACCACGTTCACCGCTCGATTCCACCGGCAGCAACCACGGCGACACCAGCAACCCCAGCAACATCAGCAACACCACCACAACCAACCCCCAGCGCAATCCCGCATGTCGCCCGTTGCCTTTGATCATGTGAATGACCCAACGCCAATGCATCGCCAAATGCAAACCCATGGCTGTGAGCAACCCAGCCGCCAGCCAGAAATGCACATCGCCCCAATCGTGGCGCGTCAAACCCCACACATGGAGGCTACGACCTGAACCAGCCGGCAAAACAAAATGAATCAAAAACCCCGTGGCCGCCAGCATCGCTAGCAGCACCAACCCGACGGTGTCAATCACGAAGTTGATTTTGGATTGGTTCATGTGCCTTTTTACGCAGTCGATGAATCGTGCAATACCCGAGCCCTCAACGCCGCTGCGCGTCGTTTCGTACTCGGCTTGTGTCTATGAAACGATCAATCGTCCACCTTTACTTCGTACTGGTCATTGACGCCTGCCTTGCGGTGAGTTTGCCGGCTGTATCCAGCAACGCTTGCCCCGTCGTTGCACCGGGACCGGGGGCCTTGGGGGCATCAGGCCCGGCTTGAATTTTGTGATTCAAAACATAAATCCAAACCACGAATAACATCGCGTAAATCAGCCCGAACATGACCATCGAACCGAGCACCTGACCGGCAGTGATGTTGGGGGACACGGCATTGGCGGTACGCATGCCGTCGATGACAATCGCTCCATCGCGCACCATCGGGTACACGATCCAGGGTTGCCTTCCGACCTCGGCTGCGATCCAGCCAAGCTGATTCCCCGCAAACGCCGGCAACACCGCCAGCACGAAAAACCAGAGCAGCCAACGCTGGTTCCACAATGTCCCCCGCCACAGAAAAAAGCACCCCAGCAGGGTCGAAGCGATGAATGTCATGCCGATGGCCACCATCAGGTGATAACTTTGAAACACGATCTGCATCGGCGGCTTGCCAAAATCCTTTTCCAACTTGTCAAACCCAGGCACCGGCGTGGTGAAATCGCTGTGCACCAAGAAGCTGAGCATTTTCGGAATCGCAATGCCCGTCACTGTGCGTGCATCATCATTCACCCAGCCGAACAAATACAACGGCGAACCTTCGCCCTGTGCTGCGGTTTGGTACAACCCTTCAAAGGCAGCGAGCTTGGCCGGCTGATACTCCGCCACGACCTTGGCTTGACTGTGACCGGAGGTCAACTGCATCAGGCAAACGATCGTCGCCAATATCAAAGCCCCGCTGAATGAACGCTTGGCAAACTCAACGTGTTTGTTTTTGAGCAGGTACCAGGCACTGATGCTCATGATGAAAAACGTACCGAGAATGAACGCGCCCAGCCAAACGTGAACCAGTCGATCAACCGTTGAAGGATTGAACACCACTTCCCAAAAATTGACGATCTCCGCACGCATCACCGGCTTGCCATCCAGCACCCACGGCTCGCCATTGCGGGTCATTTGCACCACATGCGACCCAGCGGGGGTCTGTTGCCAACTGTTGGCGACGGTGATCCAAATTGAACTGAAAATGGAGCCAATCCATACCATGCAGGTGGCAAAAAAATGAAACCCAGCCGACACCCGGTCCCACCCGAAGAGCAAAATCGCCAGAAACCCTGATTCGAGGAAAAAGGCGAACACACCCTCGGCTGCCAATGCCGACCCGAACACATCACCGACGAAGCGCGAGTACCCCGACCAGTTGGTGCCGAATTGAAACACCATGACGATGCCGCTGGCCACGCCGATGGCAAAGCAAATACCGAATATTTTGGTCCAAAACTTCGCGGCCACCTCGAATATCGGGTCGCGCGTGCGCAGGTATTGCAGTTCCAGATACACCATCACCATGCCCAGCCCGATGGTCAGCGGCGGGAACAGGTAATGAAACATGATGGTGCCGGCAAACTGAATCCGCGAAAGCAAAAGTGCGTCCATGATCTTTTCTCGGACATGGTTGTCCGGTGATCATAACGCACTTTGATGAACTGACCAAATGTATTGCATCACTTCGCTTGGCAAACGCATTTAGATCGATTGAACGAGCCGCGACCGTAAGGGAGCGGTCTTCCCGTAGGACCGAGGCAGGTAATGCACCGCTCCCTTACGGTCGCGGCTCGTAGATGCGTTTGCCCTGAGTCACTTCAACGACGACGCATGAGCAAGCCGACCGCACCGATAGCCAGTAATGCCAGACTCGTCGGTTCAGGCACCACTGCGCTCATCACCCGGTATACATCGGTGTTATCGATGAACATACCCCTACGCGGGTCCATGCCGTCGAACATCCCGGCAAACAACTCACTGCCCACGCCCTTGGTCCACAACGGGACCAGTTCATTGGTGTGATTGGTGCTCCACCACATGCCCAGCGGCAACTCGCCCACGCCCACCGCCTGCGGGTCCTGCATGAAAACCGAGTCGGACTGAGGCCCAAGGAACAAACCATTGGCATGGTCGGTGGTGACGATCAGCAGGGTTTCGTTCCAGTTGCTGTTGGCTTCGACCCAGGCGATCACTGCATCGACGGCGCGATTGAACTGCAACTGTTCCTCAATCAACTGCGGCAGGTTGTTGGCATGTGCCGCCGAGTCAACACTGGCGCCTTCGACCATCAGAAAGAAACCGTTGTTGCCCTTATTCAGCGTGTTGATCGCCGCCAAACTCAGTTCATCCAGGTCGGGCATCACAAACGGCACCGCACCCTTGGGGTCCAGCGGGTTGTAAAAACGCGGGTCGTAAGCATTGGTACGACCGGTCGTGTCCCGGCTGTTGAGCGACGAACTCACCGGCACCAGACCGAACAACCGATCAGGGGCGGCGGCTGTACCCGCACCGATGTCCTTGAGTTGTTGCGCATCATCCACAAACGACCAACCGGCGGAACCATCCCGCAGCGATTGCAAGTTCGCTTGGCTGACGGTGCTGTAATTGGGGGTTCGCGGTGCGCCGCCGGAGCCGAACTCAGGGTGACCGGGGCTGATGATCACGTCCAGCATTCCGTTGTGAATCATGCTGTGACTGATCGCTGCTTCATCATCACGATAGTCGTCGGTTGTGGCGAACGCTGACGGGGTTGCATCGGTGAAAGGTTTGGTGGTGACGACCCCTGCTTTTTTACCGTGAGCCTTGACCTGTTGAGTGATGAACGGCACCGGTTCGAGGGACGTGCCGGTGTCCCGGTAATTGATGGATGAATTGTAGGTTTTCACGCCCGATGCCAGGGCCGTACCCGCAGCCGCCGAGTCGGTGGTCCCGTTCCAAATCATGTAGTCGTAGGCGGCAAAACCCTGATCGACATGCGCCCGTACCGTGCCGTTGGCTTCCAGTAAGTTTGCCAGTTGACGGACGGCTGAGGGATTGGTCGATACCGGTGTGAGGTCCAACCTTGGGCCGCGATCACCCAGCAAACTGCCCGACGAATTGGCAAATAGCCTCACATCGGCCGGGGTGTTGTCGTTGGCGCGTACCGGGTCATACGCCCCCAAATCGGGGATCGGCAATTCATTCCATAACCGCGGCAGCAAACGGGGAAACGTACCGGCTGGAAAACCCAGGCGAATATCCGTCTGCCCCGGCGGCAAGGGCAAAGTGTTACCCGGGTAAGTGGTCATCCAATACTGGGCAAAGTCGGATTGCTCAAAACGCTGGGAAAATTGCGGAGCTGTGTTGGCATCAGCACCAAACTGCCACATGTTGGCACTGCGCCAGGTTGTGTCACCCGCCCCATCGGAAATCATCAATATCACATTTTTGGCTTCCTGCGCCTCGACCTGCGTCGCCAATACGTTGAGGGTTGTCACGGTGGCCGCCGCCACCACACCCAAGGTCAGCATCGACTTGTGCATTGTCCGCTCCTGTTGTTGGAAAGGTTTCAATTAAAATAGATTTGCAATATGAGCGTTTTACGATGAACAGATCATGAATTGATGAATAATTCGCTACGAAACTGTTTCACGACTCAGTGCATCGCGTGATCCTGAATTTTTTTTGGATGATTGCTGTCGATGACTTGCCGACCGACGCGCTGACGTAAACCCCTGGGTTGTTTATCATGCTGACCATGCAACAGCTACTTGCCGACCTGGCTATTCCGCACGAACTGGACACGCCCCTGGCCAACCTCACCTGGTACGGCGTGGGGGGACCGGCCAGGGTATTAGCCCATCCTTCATCGCTGCAACAACTGGCCACCCTTGCGCAACGCTGCCATGAAAAAAAAATCCCGCTCTACGTGCTGGGCGATGGCGCCAACCTGCTGGTGGCCGACGAGGGCGTGCAGGGTGTGGTCGTGAAACTCGATGGCCCGGCATTCAAACAAGTGAACATCGACGCCAAAACCGGCTGCGTCACCGCCGGGGCCGGGGTCGATTTGAAAGCATTGGTACTGGACACCGCCAGGGCCGGGCTGTCGGGGCTTGAATGTCTGGCAGGCATACCAGCAACCGTGGGCGGAGCGGTGAAAATGAACGCAGGCGGTGCGTATGGTGACATCGGTCGCAGTGTGAATCGTGTGCAGATGATGGACGCAGCCGGTCAGTCGTACAGTCGTGATCGTGATGATCTGGTTTTTTCGTATCGCAAAACCAACATCGTCGGCAAGTTCATCACTGAAGTCGAATTCGCCCTCACCCCCGATGACCCGCAAGCTTTGGTCAAACGGGTGAAGGAAATTTTCGCCTGGAAAAGTGCCTCACAACCGTTGGGGGCGCACTCGGCTGGGTGTGCCTTCAAAAACCCGCCGCCGGAAGTTGGAGCTTCCGCTGGTCAACTCATCGACCGGGCCGGGCTTAAAGGTTTTCGCATCGGCACCGCCGAGGTTTCACAGGTTCACGCCAATTTCGTGTTCGTGCACAAACCCGGCAAGGCCGCTGACATCCTCGCCCTGATGCAACACATCGAACAGACCGTGCTGGCAAAGTTTGCGGTGAAACTTGAACGTGAGGTCGTGACTTGGCCTTGAGGCACGAATCATGGATCATGCGCAAACCAAGCGATCCAATTTCACACACGATGGAGAAGGAACTTCGATCATGGACCTGAAAGTCTGCAAATTCGGCGGAACCTCCCTGGCCGATGCCGGTCAATTCCGCAAAGTACAAGCCATCATTCAAAGTGACGCTGCCCGCCGATATGTCGTGCCCTCAGCCCCGGGCAAACGCAACAAAGACGACAAAAAAATCACCGACCTGCTGTACCTTTGTCACGCGCACGTGCAGCAGGAAATTTCCTTTGATGATGTTTGGCGACTGATCGCGCAACGTTATCTGCAAATCGTCAGCGACCTGGGGTTGAAACTCGATCTGCGCCCGGTGCTGGAAGATTGTAAACGCATGATTCAGGAAACCGCCGACGCGGGGGGCAGTGGTGACTTTGCCGCCAGTCGTGGCGAATACCTCAGTGGCGTGATACTGGCGGATTTACTCAAGTTTGAGTTTGTCGATGCCGCCGAGGTGATCGCGTTTGATGAGCATGGGCGATTCGACAGCGAAAAAACCCAGACCATCATCAGCGCTCGATTGGCCAAACATCAGCACGCTGTCGTGCCCGGTTTTTATGGGTCGTTCGGCGGCAAGGCAGGCAACAGTATCCGCACTTTTTCACGCGGCGGATCGGACATCAGCGGCGCCATCGTCGCACGGGGTGTCAACGCTTTGGTTTATGAAAACTGGACCGATGTCAACGGCCTGCTCATGGCTGACCCACGCATCATCAACAACCCCCGCAACATCGACACCATCACCTACCGTGAACTGCGCGAATTGGCGTACATGGGTGCCAGTGTGCTGCATGATGAAGCGATTTTCCCCGTACGCAAGGCGGGCATTCCCGTCAACATTCGCAACACCAATGAGCCAGCGCATCCGGGCACGATGATCGTCAATGAAACTTCGCGGATCGCCCACAAGGGCGGCATCACCGGCATCGCCGGTCGTAAAGATTTCACCGTCATCACCGTTTACAAAGCGATGATGAACGCGGAGATCGGCTTTGGTCGCAAACTGCTGGCGGTATTTGAGGATCAGGGCATCAGCTACGAACACACACCCAGCGGCATCGACACCATGAGCGTGGTCGTGGCCGACAAGGCGGTCGAAGGCAAACTTGACAAAATCAGGGCGGATATTGAAACCCGCTGTCAGCCGGAGGAATTGGATATCGAACCGGACATGGCCTTGATTGCGACGGTGGGGCGAGGCATGGCTTCAACGCCCGGTGTGGCTGCGAAGTTGTTCGCAGCCCTGGCAACGGCGCAGGTGAACATTCGTATGATCGATCAGGGGTCCAGTGAAATCAACATCATCATCGGCGTCACCACAGCTGATTTCGAAAAAGCGATGCAGGCGATTTACAAAGCGTTTGTAGAATGACGGTGCGGATATGAAGTGGTCGAGTGGTCAAGTGCAGAAAGCCAAGCCGAGGACGAAACCGACCGCCGGGGGAGGTTGAGGACTCGGGTAATCAAAGAAGTGGCCGAGTGCCGAAACAGTATTCGAAAGTTAGCGACGCAATTGATCGTGTTTGGTCGAAGGAGTTAATCGTTGGGTCGATCCGCTTCTCAGAGCAATTCGTGTAAATCATTGGAACGCTTTAATCCCCTCTGCCAGAGGCGAGGGCTTTCAAATGCCCCAAAAACGTAACCTTGATTACTTCCCGCGAACTTGTCTATGATAAAATCAGGCAATGAACGATTAAAATGAGTGACTTTAAAATGACGACCACCGTGATTGGCAAATCAACCATTGATTTGAATGAAGTTAACCAACAACTGGCTCAGGCTGAGGCGCTGGAAGTCATTCGCTGGGGGCATCAGCAATTTGGCAAGGGGCTGGTGCTCAGTTCCAGTTTCGGGGTTCAGGCTGCGGTGATGCTACACCTGGCCACGACAGTGGTGCCTGACATTCCGGTCATTTTCATCGACACCGGTTACCTGCACCCGGAAACCTATCAATTTGCCGACGCTCTGAGCAAACGATTGAACCTGAACCTCCGGGTGTATCAATCCGACTTTTCACCCGCGCGCATGGAAGCACTGCATGGCAAACTTTGGGAACTGGACACCCCGGAAGCACTCAATCAATACGATCGGCTACGCAAGGTCGAACCGATGCAACGGGCCTTGCGCGAACTGGGAGCCAGCGCCTGGCTGGCGGGCTTGCGCAAAGGTCAGACCGAACATCGTAATCAGTTACGCATCGTCGAAAAGCAAGGCAACCTTTTCAAATTGCATCCAATACTGAACTGGACCAGCAAACAGGTGCATGAGTACCTCAAACTGCATGACCTGCCCTACCACCCGTTGCGCGATCATGGGTACGCTTCCATCGGCGATTGGCATTCGACCCGCCCCATCACCGACACCGAACATGAACGCTCCGGTCGCTTCCGTGGCCTGAAACAGGAATGTGGCCTGCACCTTCCGACCAGCAATGATGAAAACGCCAGCCGCTCGGCCAGTGGTTTGTGAGCCTGCCCAAACAAATCGCATTAGCCACGAAGCAGACGGAGTTTCACCGCAGAGTACGCAGAGAACGCAGAGAAAAATCAAAAAAAGAAGAGTCAAAATATTATTATTATATCAGTTCATCTCTGCGATCTCCGCGCTCTCTGCGGTGAAATCCGATGCCTTTAATCCTTACAAATTACAGCGACTGATACATGTAGCCATCATCCATTTTTTTCGTGTGCTTCGTGCCATCGTGGCCCACTCGGTTTTAAGTGTTGACAAATGGGCATCAAAAAACACGGCCCCTCGTGGCAGAGGAGCCGTGCGTGTGAGTTGGATCGCCCAAGGTCCGCGGGGGTCAGCCGGGCATTTGCCGAAACCCCAAATGCTAGGTGGGTGCCTGGCCGAAGCATCCGGGCCTTCCACTCGTAGATGGCTTGACCGTCGTGAACGGAACCGGCTCCCGTTGGGGTTGCTTAAGAGGTTCGGCAAAAGAACCCGACAAACTTCCCGCAGACCCAGGGCGATCTTCAATTGTCACGCTTCCATTTTACCCCATAACGCGACCAGTACCAACCATCTTCGTGGACAAAACGCAAGAAGAGCGTTTGGTTTTGATGAGTTGGGTCCGTCTGGGGGAACTGGGGTAACCCAATACAAAAATTGCGATATCGGAGTGATCACCGCGGGTTGCCACCCGCGGCTATGAAGAACGGTGAATCGTCCGCGTAGCCGCGGGTGGCAACCCGCGGTGCTTTGGTACAACCCCAAACCCACTTTGTATCTCGGATTATGGATATGATTTCCGCATGTATGGAAGCCACCTATCCGTCGCCGGCGGGCTGCACCTTGCCCTGCACGAAGCGCGCAAGCTCAACATGGAATGTGTGCAGATTTTCACCAAAAACCAGCGGCAATGGACCGCCCCAGCGCTGACAGAATCACAATGTCAGACCTGGACCCACGAGCGGAAAACCAATGGCATCGAAATGGTCGTCAGTCACGACAGCTACCTCATCAACCTCGCAGCCGCGCAAGGCGACACCCGTGAAAAATCAATCCGACTCATGCGTGATGAAATACAGCGCTGCGAACATTTGCAGATTCCGTTTCTGGTGACGCATCCGGGTTCGCACGTCGGTCAGGGTGAAGCGGTGGGTTTGAAAAATGTTGCTGAAGCGCTCGATCAAATTCATCGTGATTTGCCGGGCTATCGCACCATCACCTGCCTGGAAATCACCGCAGGCCAGGGCACGGGACTAGGCTATCGACTCGAACATTTACAGCAAATCATCACCAGCGTTGCACAACCAGAGCGTCTGGCGGTGTGTTTGGATACGGCTCACATGCTTGCCGCGGGGTACGACCTGACCAGCAAAGCTGGGATGCAAACGGTGCTGGACCAAGTGGAACAAGTGATCGGATTAAAACAGGTAAAGGTGCTGCATATCAACGATTCGAAGGTGCCACGGGGCAAGCGGGTTGATCGTCATGAACACATCGGGCTTGGGCATGTGGCCTTGGACGCCTTGGCGGTGCTGGTGAATCACAAGGCTTTCAAAAAGGTGCCCAAAATTTTGGAAACGCCCAAGGAGGACCACCCCGACGGTCGGCCGTGGGATTTGGTGAATTTGCAAGTGCTGCGGGGGCTTGCGTAATGCGGGTCGAGGCAAGTTTCAACACCCAGCATCACCGCAGGTTGCCACCCGCGGCTATGAAGAACAGTGATTCGTCCGCGTAGCTGCGGGTGGAAACCCGCGGTATCGTTGGCAACTCAAAGCTTTCAGACGAAATACCGCTGACGTCGAAACAAAAGATGTAATAGTCTTGGAATGTCATAGTTTTTGCAGAATTGACTTGACCCGGACCATTTGGGTGGACACAATATTGGGTGACAGAACGGATTGCACGAAAGGAGGTGTCGGGCACGTGAAGGTTGGATAATTCGGAGTCGCTGCCGGACGGGCACCTGTGAGCATGCATGTTATTTTCGATACCATTAATGAGGACTCGTCCGGTTTTTTTATGCGCTGATTTTTCATTTGTACTTTGACGTGTGCAAGGAGGATGATTTGTGAAACGAAAGCACCAACCGAAAACGGATGAATCCACCAACATGTTTCACCTGGCGGAGCACCCGCTGATTGCGCACCTGCTTTCGGAAGCACGCGACAAGCACACCGCGAGTGATCGTTTTCGTCACCTGCTGCATCGGCTGGGGATGTTGCTGGCTTACGAGGCGGCGAAAGATTTGATGTATGTCAAAACGACGGTACAAACGCCGCTGGAGGAAATGCAGGGATTGAAGTTAGCCGGGCCGCTGACGGTGGTGACGATTTTGCGCGCCGGGCTTGGGTTGGCAGATGGTATTTTGCATCTGTTTCCGCAGGCCAGCATCGGGCACATCGGCATGTTTCGTGATGAGCAAAACTTGCTGCCGGTGAGTTACTACGACAAACTTCCACCGACGGTGGCTGGGGGTACGGTGTTTTTGGTGGACCCGATGCTGGCGACCGGGGGCAGTGCGGTGGCGGCGGTATCGCTGTTGCACAGCCGGGGGTGTCGTGACATTCGATTGATCTGTCTGGTGGCAGCGCCCGAGGGGTTGCGTAAATTGCACGAAGAACACCCACAGTTGCCGGTGTACGCCGCGGCGCTGGATCGTGAGTTGGATGACCGGGGTTACATTCTGCCGGGGTTGGGCGATGCGGGGGATCGACTGTTTGGAACGGGGACTGAGTGATGATGAATGGGGTTGACGCCGTGCCCTTCAGGGCCGGATGGTTTGTGAATGTTGATGGACAAAATGATCCGGGGCTAAAGCCCTCGGCGTCATTTGCATCGAACATTTACTAGCCGCATGATTTGCTCGGCGATTTGTTGCGGGGGTTGTTGATTCACTTCAATGACATGATCGGCCACGGCTCGATACACCGGGTCGCGCTCAAGTAGCACGATTTCAATTTCACGCAAGCCCCCGCCATGGGTGGTCAGGCTGGGTCGATTGGCGGACGAAGTTGGATCGCTGCTGATGCGTTGGTAAAGCACCTGGGCTGAGGCGTACAGGTAGATGCGTAGCGCATCTTTGAGTTGTTCGACAACATGCCGTGCTTCCGGTTGCATGAGTGTGCCGCCGCCCAGACCGATGACGGCTATATCACTTTGGCAAAGTTCCGCAGTGACCTTTACTTCCACCTGACGGTACGCCGGCTCACCGAACTGGCGCCAGATTTCAGCGACACTGCGACCCTCAAAGCGGGCCATGATATGGTCATCGACATCCGCGAAAGTGCCCTGCAGCATGTCAGCCAGTAATCGCCCGACGGTGGACTTGCCGCTGCCGCGATAGCCAATGAGGATCACATTCATAAGCGGGTATTGTATGAATTGGTTCGTGGTAAGTGGCTGACTCTGTCATCATTTTGCTATCATTTACCCGATTGCCAGTATGACACCAGGGAGTGAACCATGGCCTTTTTTGATATGCCGTTGGAAAAACTGCGCAGCTACCATTCCCTCGAAATCGAGCCGGGTGATTTTGATGCGTTTTGGCAGACGACGTTGGCATCGAGTCGTCAACATGCTTTGTCGGCCCAGTTCGAACCGGTGCAGGATGCGATTTATCAGGGGGTTGAGGCTTTCGATGTCACGTTCGCAGGTTATGAGGGGCAATCGATCAAAGGTTGGCTGGTATTGCCGCGTCAGAGTGATTTAGCAAACGCAAAGGGGCAGATGCCCTGTCTGGTGACGTTCATTGGTTACACCGGTGGTCGAGGTTTTGCCTATGAACACTTGCAATACTCCATGGCCGGCATCGCGCAACTGGTGATGGATACGCGCGGACAGGGTTGGTCCAACCCCGGCAGTACGCCCGACCATGGCAGTATGCCCCCGCAATTTCCGGGGTTGATGACCCGTGGTATCGAAGCGAAGGAAACTTACTATTACCGTCGCTTGTTCACCGATGGCGTGCGTGCGGTCGAAGCAGCCATGACACACCCCAAACTCGACCCCAAGCGCATCGGCGTAGCCGGGGGCAGTCAGGGCGGGGGCATCAGCATCGCAGTGGCGGGGTTGTGTGGTGAAAAGGTGAAAGTGGCAATGCCCGATGTCCCGTTTTTGTGCCACTATCGCCGTGCGACGCAGATTGTTGACTCAAACCCGTATGGCGAAATCAGTGCGTACCTGAAAAATTATCGGGGGCGGACGGAGGATGTGTTTGGTGTGCTGCGTTATTTCGATGGCGTGAATTTCGCAGCACGAATCAAAGCATCAAGTCTGTTTTCAGTGGGGTTGATGGACAACATTTGTCCGCCTTCAACGGTGTTTGCAGCATACAACCGTGTGCCGGGGTTCAAAGACATCAAAGTTTACGACTACAACCAGCATGACGGCGGGGGTACGCATCACGCTTACGAACGACTGTGCTTCGCTCGTAAACATTTGGCGTGAGTTGTGGCACCGCCGCCCTCGGCGGTGTGATATTGGACAGTGGCACCGCCGCCCTCGGCGTTGTAAGTGATGGGTTGATCGACCCAGCCGGGGGCGCCCCCGGGGCTGGGCTACATGCCGATGAATTTCCGCATAGCCGTGGGTGGAAACCCACGGTTTTTCATATGAACACATCATGCGTCGATCCGACATGTCGCTGTCAACGTATCAGTGTGAACACGATGAATCACCACAAAGAACATCAAACCAATGCACGTCATTGACCGATAAACATGAAGTCATCGGCTCATCGTTACCTGGAAGGAATGATGCGTGAGTAAAAGTTCGCAGACAATCATCACCCAATGGCAACCCAACTGGTTTGCCGGCGCGGTGATGCTGTTATTTATCATGGTCATGGGTTCACTCATTTTTTGGGGCGATCATCGGCTGGCGCCGACGCGTGCGGAAAGTAATGATGCGATCAGCCGGTTGGCACAAGCCAACCCTGCTGCGACAACCAACCCCGTACCAACCCCCCCACCACCTCGGCCACATGGTGCGACGGCTGCACAAGTGGGCATCGATGCGCTGGCCCTTGAATTGGGCATCTCCACGCCGCTGGGTCGCAACATCATCGTCGCGCATGTCGAGGGCAACCTGGGTGACTACATGCCCAACGCCGGCGACCCGGGTTATGAACCCACCTTGCTGATACCACGCACCGGCCCAAGCAAAGCCAACGGTCACACGCAGGCCACCGCCAGCATTATTTATGGACGCAACGGTTTGGCCCCGTCCGTCGCGGAAGCTCATTTTTTTGCCAGCAATCATTGGCTGACCTTCGGCTGCCTGAATGCAGGCACGCTCAACCCACCTGAGCCGGGCAATGCACGCATATCAACGCATTCGTGGATCGGCAGTATTAGCCCGATCAGCATCGAAGTTTTACGCCGACTGGATTACATGATCGACACGCATGATGTGCTTGCCGTCGTCGGGGTCAACAACGGCAACACCAGCGAAGTGCCTGCGCTTTTGGGCAGTGGTTACAACGTGATTGCCATCGGTCACCCGCAGGGCAACAGCAGTGGCGGATACACCCGACTCGAAGGCATCGGTCGATGTAAACCGGACCTGGTCGCACCGGGCGGACTGACCAGTTTTACGACACCGGTAGTCACCGCAGTGGTGGCACGATTACTGGAAGCAGCCGACCGACGTAATGATGCACCGATGGCGCGTAAGTCGGAAGTGATTCGGGCATTGCTGTTGGCGGGTGCGTCCAAGCCGCAAGGCTGGAAGCAGGAAACCGGCAAACCGCTGGATCAGCACCTTGGCGCGGGCATGGTGCGGTTGGATCAGAGTTATCGTATTTTGATGGATGGGCCGATGGATGCAGGGCCGGTGCCGCCGCGCGGCTGGTCGTTTCACAATTTGCAGCCCGGCAAAAGCAGCGTCAGTTTTGACGTTCAACTGCTATCACCTGCGGGTGAAGTTTCGATCATCGCAGCGTGGAACCGGCGTATCGATGGGCGCGTGATCGATGACCTGTTCACAGGGCAGAAACGTTGGAGTGATGCCCCGCGACTGGGGCAGTTTGATTTGATCCTCAAACGTGTGCGCAGTGATGGTCAGACCGAAGTGGTGATGGATTCGACCAGCAGTATTGATAATGTGCAACATGTGTATCGCCCTTTTCTGGCGCCGGGCAAGTACCGCATTCACCTGGTGCGCAAGGATGCCCTGAACGAAAGTTACGAGGTCGCGTTGGCCTGGCGGATTGAGCCGGGACAAGTGAAGTGATTTGGCGATAGGGTGATGTTGTGATTTGGTGATTTTTATATTGATTCACTGATTTATCGACCCACCGATTCAACCCATTCAAAAGGCAAAATACCCAAGTCCTCGTCACTGCGTTCCTCGTCCTTGGCTTGGTTCCGACACTTGGCCACTCGACCACTTGGCCACTTCATTTCGCCACTTGGCCACTTGATGCCTTCTGCGGTACACTTTGATTTTTCGCACGGAGCCAGTAGCGCTTATGGAACAGAAACCGCAAATACCACTCGAGGAAGATGACCTTCAGGGTTCGCTTGCCAAGGCCAAGGCCTGGTGGGACAAGCACGGCACCAAGGTGTTGCTCGTGGTACTGGTCATTGCCCTGGCCATCACCGGCAAGCGTTTTTATGAACGTCACCTCGAACAGCAGCGCGATGATTCGTGGGGCGGCTTGGCTTCAGCGACCAGCCCCGATGTCAGCCGAATGCTTGCGGAAAGTTACAGCAAGCCCGGGTTTCAAGCCTCGGCGTACCTGCGTGCCGCTGACTTGCTCTTGTATCGCGCGTTTCAAAACACATCGAATACAACCGCATCCACTGATGCAGCGAACGACCCGACCGCACCCAATCGTGAACGCGACCTGACCGAGGCTCGCAGCTATTACCAGAAAGTACTCAACATTCCAGCCGTGTCGGACCTGTTCATACTCAATGCCAAACTGGGCTTGGCTGCAATCGCGGAAGAATTGAAACAGACCGGTGACGCCAAGGCGTTGTACCTGGAAATTGAAAAACAGGCCGACAGCAACTACCCCGCCATCGCCGCCCAAGCCCGTGCCCGTGGTACGCAGGTTGACCGGCTGGCGCGACCGGTGCAATTCGCCCGTGAAGTGCCCCGCCCATTATTACCCGCCATCACCCCCACCCCCGGCATGAACGGTTCCCCCGGCGACATCGGCAACCCATTACCCAATCTGCCTGGTGATTTTTTCACCCCGGCACCAACGCCACCGACCGTCACGCCATGAGTCAACACCGTGGGTTTCCACCCACGGCTATGCGATCATTTTTATTCTGCCTAGCCGCAGGTGGAAACCTCCGGTATGTTTGGTTTTCATGTCCATGGATGCACGCGAACTTACTGACGATGAGTCACCCGACACCACCGACCCCGTCGAACCCGGCGATGAAACCGGGCCGCAGCGGCGCCGCTTTGTCGTCAGTCGTGACCTGCGCAAACGCATCGACCGTTATCTGCATCAACGTCTGAAAGGCATCAGTCGTAATAAGGTGCAGGAACTTATCGCCCAAGGCGGGGTCACCGTCAATGACAAAACCCCCAAAGCCAGCACCTTGCTGCACGAAGGCGATGTGGTCGATGTCATTCTTCCGCCGCCGGCGTTGCGTGAAATTGTGCCCGAACCGATTCCGCTGAATGTGCTTTACGAAGACGATGCGTTCATCGTATTGAACAAACAAGCCAACCTGATCGTGCACCCGGCCCGAGGGCAGAATCGTGGCACCATGCTCAACGGGCTGGCGTATCACTTTCAACAAAAAATGATCGCAGCCGGGCAAAGCTGGCAGCCGTATCACGCGGCTGGTTTTTCCAAGGGCGTGAAAGCTGAAGGTGAAAAAAAATCACCACGTCGGCTGACCCGTGCCCAGCGTCTGGGTGAATACAAATCACGCACCGACCCGACCGTGCCCGGTTTGTCGGCTGTCGGGGCCCAGGGCTTTCGTCCCGGTATTGTGCATCGACTGGACAAAAACACCACCGGCGTCATCGTTGTGGCCAAAAGCGATACCGCCCATTGGCAGATCGCCCGTCAGTTTGAATATCGCACCACACTCAAAGCGTACCTGGCGATCGTGCACGGCAACTTCAGCGAACCCTCCGGCGTCATCGACGAACCGATGGGCAAACATCCGACCATTCGTGAGGCTTACGCCATTCGTCGTGATACGCATGGCAAACAAGCCATCACTTTGTTTCGTGTGCGTGAACAGTATCGCGGCTTTGCCCTGGTCGAACTGGAACTCAAAACCGGACGAACGCATCAAATTCGTGTGCACCTTTCGTACCTGGGCCACCCCATCATCGGCGACATCGTTTACGGCGGCGAACCCCTGCATGATGGTGATTTTGACAAGCCGCCCATACCAGCCGGGGCAGGCAAGTTCGTCACCTTCGCCCGCAGCCGTGATGATGGGTTATTGATCGAAGCCCGCGCCCTGAAAAAACCGGGGTTACTGATCGCACACCCCGCACTGCACGCTGCGTTTTTACGATTCACCCATCCGTTGACGCAACAGCAAATGACTTTTACAGCACCGGTACATGAACCGATGTGCGGGTTGATTCATCAACTGCGCACCCGACCGAACGCCGACGCTCCGGTGATGCACGATGGTACTTGGATTGATCTGAAACAGGCGGTGATTTGATAAAGCGGCGGATGGTATCCGCCGTCTTTGATCATTGCCTGCATTGGTGAACCGACGCCACTGACCGCCGATGACATCGGCGGCTTTATTCACACAGCCGGGGGCTGGGCTACTTGGGGCGTCGGCACACAGCACCCTGCGGGACGCAGTGTGGCACCCGATCATGACGATTGAATGTTCGTAAACCTAGCCTCGGTTCATTTTGGCCATCGATATACACAAACCATCCGGCCCTAAAGGGCACGGCGTCATCATCATATGGCGAGGCTTCAACACAACTACGTTCAAAGTTGAGCCAATCACCGCACTGCGCGACCCACAAAAAACGGTCCGAGTTTTTCCAGGTACAGCGAGGTTTGCTGCGTTTTACGCATCGTTTGCACGAGGGCTGACAGTGGAAACAAATCTTTGCCGATCAGCCCGATGACAAAATCATTGTCGTTGGCATCAAGTCCGTGACAGGCCAAACGCACATCATGCGCCAGGTCGCCCGCCCCGAATGAAAACCCGATTTTTCCGTGTTCCGCCAAAATGCTGCGCTGTTCCTCCACCGGCAACTGCGCAAAACTGCCCTTGCGTCGCAGCGGATACCAAATCGCCCAGGGCCAATCGGGGTTCATCACCGTTCGTCGTGGTCGCTCTAGCAGTGTTTCCTGCAAATCAGGCTCGTAACCCAGGGCATACGTTCGGCCCAACATCGTGTATTGCGGTTTGAGGGGCAGTTCAACCCACGGCTTCATCATCAACAATTTGCGCAGGTTGGTCACCAACACCGACGGGGCATCCGCCAGTGTCAAAACACCTACTCCATGCGGGTCGTTGACATCTTCGTATAACACCGTTTCCAACGAGGCTTGCGCAAGTGATAGTTGCAACAATTTGATATCGGTGCACCCGCCGAATACCAATAACTGCATCCACAAACGCTTGTCGCTGGTTTGCGGCTGGCCGTCGCGCGGGGCACCCTTTTCACGTAAATCCGGCACTTCCACTTTCGGTTGCATCATGTCCCTCATTCTTTACGACGCAATAAATCATTTACAACTCAAACCAGCGTCATATACCTTAGCACACTCACCGCTGCCACCGCCGCGGTCTCGATGCGCAAAACATGGGGTCCGATGCACCAGGGTACACACTGCACTGCCTCTGCCTGCTCTATTTCTTCCGGTGCCCACCCCCCTTCCGGCCCGATCAATATCAACACTTTCGAAACCTTTCGCATCTGTTCATGTAATTGATGTTGTGCAGGTTCAGCCAGAGGCGAAGCCAGCAAACGTAAATCCATCGACTCCGCCAACACCTTTTTCAAATCAGTTTCATCTTCCACCACCGGCAAATACGCACGACCGCTTTGTTTGGCAGATTCGATGATGATGCGTTCAAAGCGTTTGCGTCGATGATCGCTGAACTCAGCCACACTGCGCCGGGTGCGCAACGGTATTACCCGGTTCACCCCCACCTGACAAAGCTGATTGATCATGTCATCACCGCGCGAACCTTTGGGCAGGGCTGTGGCCAGGGTCACCTCCGGCTGATCGGGCGCATGGTCCTGTAACTCGATCACCTTCACTACCGCCTGATCGCGCTGATACGTCACCAGTTCGGCTTGTGCGCTGCGACCATGACCATCAAATAGCACCAACCCATCGCCAGGCTGCAAACGTAACACCCGACTTGCATGGTGCGATTCATCCTCCTTGAGCGTCACCATGCTCTGCAATCCCGCCGTGCGCAATGATTCGGGGTCGTAAAATCGATGCATGAATCCGCCCTTTATTCCCTTCAAACGACTGAATTCCTGTCACCAAACCTGCTGGAGTCGATCGCTCCGTGTGTCGATAACAGTGGCAGTGAACCTTCGTCAGCACACGTGTCACAACGTGTATGACATTCATCGTACCATTGGTTGGTTAACAACCCGAACCACCTGCCCCATGCCCCAGCGACACAGTAAATCCGAGCGCAACCTCGAACAGGAACTTGACAACCTGATCGCGCAGATCGAGTCCAGCGTTCCCGATCTGACCAAACACACTGTCGTCACAAAAATCAACACGCCTGCACCCGTTGCAAATACTGCAACTCCCGCGCCGTTGATCAACACGCCAGCTCAAGCCGATGCCGCGCCATCGGCGGATCATGCTTCTGCTTCGCCCGTTGCTTCCGCTGATTCAGCGCCAACCAGTGACACTGCTTCGACGGAAGACATGCTATCCGCACAGATTCAAACCTTGCTCGATGATGTGCAACAACAGCATGCCTCCGGCTCATCCCTATCCGGGAAACCCAAAGCCATGACCGGTTCATCCGCAAGCCCTCGCACGGCTTCCGCCACCGCCGTCGAACCTTCACCGATTGCACACGAAACCGATGCCTCGATTACCGACGATTTCGCCGGTGATTTCGACTCGCCGCAGGATGTGCTCGCCCAAGCCAGCCTGCCCGAACCCACTACCGTTGATCGTTCAATCGCCAGTAATGCCGCTGCTTCGGTTGCAGCTACCGACGACAAAACGCATGTCACGGATGATGAAGTGTCACGTATCCTTGAACAAATTGACGACGACCTGTCCCAGCAGGCCGAGGAAGCCGTGGCCGGTGAGTTTGAAACGGTGCAGGACGTGGTCGGTGTTCCCGCAGCAGCCTCAGCGCCAGACGCCACAACCTCCGACGAAGCAGCACAACCCAACGTTGCCCCAACCACCCCAGCCGAGGGTACAAGTGCAGCACAGGTGGCCCGTGAACTGGACGAACAAACCTTGCAGGCCGCGGGCTCCGATGCCGACGACTTATCCACCCCGATACCGTCGATACCGCCTGATGTTTTAGCCAAAGCCGCCGCGATATCACCTGCGCCACCATCGCCCGCCCCCACCACATCACCTGCCGCCACAGTTGCGCCAGTTGCCGCCGCAAAAGCCGTCACTTCCTCGAATGCGTCAACCAAACCCGTCAAGTCTTCATTCACTTTCAAACTCACCCTGCCGCCGCTGGGTTCAACGCTTCGAGCGGTGCTCACCCTCATCAACGGCCCGCTTCTGAACATCAACCCAAACCTGCGCCAAGCTGTCGGCATTTTGGGCCTGGGCAACCTATTGCTCGGTTCGATGTGGGTGGTCTGGCTACTGCTTACCCGGCATTAAACCCCGTTCAGCGCACAAGTATGTACGAGCCGCGACCGTCAGGGAGCGGTCTTCCCGTAGCATCGAGGCAGAAAAAACACCGCTCCCTGACGGTCGCGGCTCGTTAAATTCACAAATACGATTGTCCAATCCCATTTCAATCATCTTTCATTCACCAATTATCCACACACCTCGCCCCTAACCCCTGTAACTTCGTCATAATGCTTAGGGTTCAGGGTTTTTCATGAACGTTTCATCAATGCCACCACTCACAATGGTCGATAATCAGGCAAGTAGTACCCTGTTGTTCGACCACCCATGAATCAGAGGGGTCCCATGCGTTACAGCCTCATCATCGCCGGCGGTTCAGGCACACGTCTCTGGCCCATGAGCCGAGCCACCCTCCCCAAACAGCTCATTCCCGTCCTCGACGGCAAAAGCCTGCTTCAACTGGCCATCGACCGTCAGCAAGGACTTGTGGACCTGGACAACCAATTCATCTGCGCAGGCTCGGTGCATCGTGAAATCATTCTGCGCAAAGTGCAGGGCACCGCTTCCGATCGTTTTTACGGCGAACCCATGGGTCGTGATACCCTCAACGCGGTGGGCCTGGTCTGCGCCGACCTGGTACGACGTGACCCCGATGCGGTGGTGGCCGTGTTCACAGCCGACCACGTGATTCAACCGGTGCAGGAATTTCAGCGCATCGTCAAAATTGGTTTTGAAGTCGCTGAAAGCACCCCCAACGCCCTGGTCACCTTCGGCATCACCCCCAGTCACCCCTCCACCGCCTACGGGTACCTTGAATTGGGCGACACCATCACCACGCCCGGCACGAATGCAGTTGCAACTGCCTCGGCTCAACCGCGTAAAGTTTCACAATTCCGTGAAAAGCCCGACTTGGTGACCGCCAGTCGTTACCTGACAGCCGGGCCTGACAAGTACCTTTGGAACTCGGGCATGTTTGTCTGGCGTGCCTCGACACTGATGAACTGCATCCAAAAATACGCCCCGGCCAATTACCAAAGCCTGTCGCAACTGGGCGAGGTTTGGCGCACCGATCAACGCGCCGAGGTGTTGGCAAGGGTGTATCCGACGCTGCCCAAAATCAGTGTCGATTACGCCATCATGGAACCTGCCTCGCGCGATCCGCAGGTCAACGTGATCGCCGTGCCGATGCAATTGCAATGGTTGGACATTGGTAGTTGGCCATCGTTTGCCGCCATCTGCCCCAAGGACGAAGCGGGCAACGCCTTTTCCCCTGCCGACGCTCCGCGTGTGCTTTACGACAGCCGAAATTGCCTGGTAGCTTCCAGCGACCCACGCCACATGATCGCCACCGTCGGCTGCGAAGGCCTGATCATCGTGCATACCCCCGATGCCACTTTGATCTGCAAAGCCGACCGCGCCGAAGAAATCAAAAAAGTCCACGAATACGTCGGCAAACTCTACGGGCAGGCGCTCGTATAACCCCGGTTGGCTTTATTGCACCAAGCTGCGATGATGGATAATGGATAATGGATGATGGATGATGGATAATGATCAAACCATTTCGCGGATGGTTTTTCTGTACATTATCCTTTATCCATCATCCATGATCCATTCTGCTTGGCGTCTTGGCACCTTGGCGACTTGGCGTAAATATCCGACTCTGCGAACTCTGCGTTCTCTGCGGTAAATTCTGATTGCCCTGCATAGCGCATGTACTTTTACCCCCATTCGGGCTTGCGGTACGATGTACCGACTATGCACGAAAAGCCCGAACCGACATCCAATTCATCGAAACAGCCGTCCGAGCATGCCGCCCATCAGCCCAATGATTCGAGCAATACCAGTGGGGTTGTTGGTGGTGACCCGGTGGCTGACCGTCGCGTCAAGCTTCAGCGTATGCGCAGCGAACTGGGCATCGACCCGTTTGGGGGTCGCGTCGATGGTTTAGTTTCACTGGAGCAGGCACGCGAGCAATTCAACCCTGCCGCCGACGCCGCTTACAAAGCCTTGGGTAAAGAAGCGACACCGGACAAAGACACCCGCCCTGCCGCCTTTGTTTCCGGTCGTATCGTGCTGCACCGCGACATCGGCAAACTGATTTTCATGACCCTGCGCGACCACAGCGGCGACCTGCAAATCGCAGTGTCCAAAAACAGTGTCGATGAAGCAACCTTCAAGCTCGCCAAACTGGTGGACTTGGGCGACCTGGTCACAGCATCAGGCCGACTGGGCACGACCAAAACCGGTGAAATCACTTTGTGGGTGCAAGCCGTCACGCTACCCCCTCTCCCTTCGGGAGAGGGACGGGGTGAGGGCGGTTCTGCAATTCGAAATTCGCAATCCGAAATTCGAAATGCTTTTTCGATGGCCGGCAAAGCCCTGCTCCCGCCGCCGGAAAAGTGGCACGGCCTGTCCGACCCCGAACTGCGCTATCGTCAACGCTACGTCGATCTGTGGACCAACCCGCAGGTGATGCGCACCATGAAACTGCGTATCCGCATCGTCAGTGAAATCCGTCAATACCTCACGGCTCGCGGGTTCCTCGAAGTCGAAACACCGATGCTGCAACCCATTCACGGCGGAGCAGCAGCCAGACCGTTCATCACCCACCACAACGCCTTGGACATGCGCTTGTTTCTTCGCATCGCGCCGGAGTTGTATTTGAAACGCTTACTCGTGGGCGGCTTCGACAAAGTGTTTGAAATCAACCGCAACTTCCGCAACGAAGGCATCAGCCCCCGCCACAACCCCGAGTTCACCATGCTTGAGGCGTATCAGGCTTTTGGTTCGTGGCAGACCATGGCCGACCTGGTCGAGGACATGATCTGCACCGTGGCGATGAACGTGTTTGGTGATTTGGCCATTCACCACAGAGACACAGAGACACAGAGTCAGAATGAAGGAGCGATTCGAAAAACAATCAACCTGAAACGACCCTGGCGGCGAGTACGCCTGGTCGATTTGGTGGAGGAACGCACGGGTTGGAAATTCAACAAAGAGCCTTTGACCAGCGGTCAGATTCAAACGTTACGGGAGCAAAACCCCGGTAAGGATTTGAAGCTCGCAGGCAGCCCGGCTGAGCAACTCGTCGAGGTGTATGAAAAGTTGATCGAGCCGACGTTGATTGATCCGACGTTTGTGACGCATGTGCCCAGTGTGATCATTCCGCTGGCGCGGGAAAATAAAGACGATCCTTTTTTTGCCGATGTGTACGAACTGGCGATCAACGGCCAGGAAATCAGCCCCGGTTACAGCGAACTCAACGACCCGGATGTGCAGGAACGTCACTTGCGCCACCAGGTGGGCGACCGCGAGGAACAGCAGCAGATTGATGAAGACTTTTTAAATGCCCTGCGTGTGGGCATGCCCCCGGCCGGCGGCATGGGGCTGGGCATCGACCGACTGGTGACAATGCTCACCGGTGAAGCGAGTTTACGTGATGTGATTCTGTTTCCGTTGCTGAGGCAAAAGCAAACCGACCTGTTTGCCAAGATGACTTGAGGGAATATTCATCGCCATGTTACGCCAAGACGCCAAGTTGCCAAGACGCCAAGAGCCGGATCAGAAATTGGATAATCTGGCACATCGGGTTATTGGCGCAGCCATCGAAGTACATCACCATCTGGGGCCGGGGTTTGTGGAATCGGTTTATGAAGAGGCACTGAGCCATGAATTGTGTTTGCAAAAAATACCCTTTGAGCGCCAGGCGATTATTCAAGTAAGTTATAAAAATCGCGTGGTAGGCGAAGGAAAAATTGACCTTTGGATCGACAGACAACTGGTGGTCGAACTGAAAGCAGTTGAAACTGTTCTACCCAAACACAAAGCTCAGGCAAAAGCCTATATCATCGCCGTCAAAAATGATCTGGCTCTGCTCATCAATTTCAACGAAGCTCTGCTCAAAGATGGCATCGTGCGTATTGTGCAAACTCAAACCAATGAATAGTTTCTTCCTTGGCGTCTTGGCCCCTTGGCGTCTTGGCGTTAAAGCCTGAAATAAATGTACAAACTCGCCCTCATTCTCCGTTACCTGCGTCGCAAGCTCTCGCCGTTGTTTGCAGCATTGGCGGTGACCTTGTGCACAGCCATGGTGATCATCGTCATCAGCGTCATGGGTGGGTTTCTGGACATGATGCGTCAGGCGGTGCAGACGCTCGAAGGTCAGGTGATTATCAAGTCCGACATGAACGGGTTTGGTGAATACCAACGGCTCATCGACCGGTTGACCAAGTTGCCGGAGGTCAAGGCGGCCACGCCGGTGATCACGACCTATGGGCTGCTGGGCCTTCCCTCGGCTGGTAGCCAAACGTTGCACACAGTGGAACTGTGGGGCATTGAACCCACCAGTTTCGATGTGGTGGTCAACTATCGCCAAGCGATGTTTTGGACCAGGAGAAACCTGACTGAGTCACTGGATCGCACCATCGCACAGGCGGGCAACCTCGAAGATGCAACCCGCAAGGCTTATGAAGCTTTGCGCCAAAGTTATGAAGAAACCGACCTGGTGGATTATGCCATGCGTTTGCAGCCGCCCACGAGTTGGGGCGATATGTCGGCCATTGTGCCGGGCATTCATGTGAGTCCGTCGAACGTGCGCGACCCGGTGGGTAACTATGACATTTTGAACAACCGGACGCTGGGCAAAGCGGTGACGCTGACGGTTTTGCCGATCACCAGTCGGGGGACGTTTCTGGAACCGGCCAGTCGTTCGATGGTGGTGGTCAATGAGTTCAAAAGCGGGCTTTATGAAATTGATGCCAACCGGGTGTTTGTCCCGTTTGCGGTATTGCAGCGCATGTTGCGGATGGATGCGCACGATGAAGTGGACGATGAAACCGGCCAGCCTACGGGACGTAAAATACCGGGACGATGCTCACAGATTTTGGTAGCCATGAATCACGAACATGCGGGCATCACGCTGGCGTCGCTCAAGGATGCCATACGCAATGAAACCGGCAAGTGGCTGGGGGAAAACGATGTGTCTTCCCCGATCTACCTGTACACCTGGGAGGAAAAACATTCGACCTTTCTGGGTGCGGTGCAAAATGAAAAAATGCTGATCACGATTCTTTTTTGCGTGGTGAGTCTGGTGGCGTTCACGATGATTGCGGTGGTGTTTTATATGATCGTGCTGGAAAAAACCCGTGATATCGGGGTGCTGCGGGCGCTGGGGGCGTCACGCATGGGCATGGCGGGGGTTTTTCTGGGGTACGGCCTTGCCATCGGCATCGTCGGCTCACTGTTGGGTCTGGCACTGGCGGCAAGCATCGTACTGAACTTGAATGAAATACAGACGTTTTTGGGACAGACCATCGGTTGGCAGATGTGGAACCCGCAGGTGTACTACTTTGATCGCATCCCGGCTCAGCTCAATGCGAGCGATGTGATGTGGGTGGTGCTGGCTTCGATTGCCAGCAGTGTGCTGGGGGCATTGGTGCCGGCGATTGCAGCAGCGCGACTCAACCCCGTCGAGGCGCTTCGGTATGAGTGATGAAAGAAGTGGTCAAGTGGGGAAAAGAAGTGGTCAAGTGGCCGAGTGGCCAAGTGGTCGAGTGGAAGAACCAAGCCAAGGACGAGGAACGCAGTGACGAGGACTTGGGTATTCGAGATGATGCATCGATTGATAAGGATGTGACCGGCATGGTTGGTACAGCGACGGACAACACGACATTACTATCATGCAGCGATCTGCATAAACACTATCGCATGGGCGGAGAAAGCCTGCACATTTTGCGTGGCGTGAATATGCACGTGAACATGGGTGAATGGGTGGCGGTCATCGGAGCATCGGGGTCGGGCAAAAGCACACTGCTGCACATACTGGGCGGACTGGATCGGCCGGATGAAGGTTCGGTGCATTTTTCAGGCAATGATGTGTTTGGGCAAAGCAGTGGCGCGATTGATCGGTATCGCAATCGCAGTGTCGGGTTTGTGTTTCAGTTTTACCATTTACTGCCGGAGTTCGGGGCGTTGGATAACGTGCTGATGAATGCGATGGTGAGTCGCAGTGCGCTGGGGTGGATGAGTGAACGCAGTGCGTTGCGGGAACGAGCGGCTGGGTTGCTCCAACAGATGGGGTTGGGGGAACGCTTGAAACATCGGCCCAGCAAACTATCCGGCGGCGAACGTCAGCGTGTGGCCATCGCGCGTGCTTTGATCAATCAACCCGCAGTACTGCTTGCCGACGAACCCACCGGCAACCTCGATGCGGACACCGGCAAACAAATACTGGAACTGCTGACATCGTTGCAAACCCAGGGACAGACCATTGTCATGGTGACCCATGATCCGCAGGTGGCAGCCCTGGCGAATCGGCAACTGCGTTTGGTCAGTGGGCGTTTGGTCAACGCTGATAATCATGGATGATGTACTTGGCTTGCGGGATCATCGTGTTTCAACAGGCTTGGTTATTCGGATGGGCTCTTAGCGTGAGTTTGAGAAGCCTGTAACGAACCGCGAGCGCCTCCGGTTTGAGCGAGCGGTCGGCACAACACGGCGAAAAGTCGGGCTTCCAGCGGTCCGGCAACCGCTCCCTGACGGTCGCGGCTCATCAGAAATCTCTTCTCACACGCTTTCTTAGAGCCTGTATGAAAACTTCCGATTGAGCCGATACAAGAGGCATGGACGG
>CAYRTH010000018.1:0-31509 GCA_964427135.1 uncultured Phycisphaeraceae bacterium | reverse complement strand
CACCCGGCCTCGCTGACTCGGCCACCCTCTCCCGGAGGGAGAGGGGGTCAGAAAATTACGCGAATTGCTCTAGCTCAACCCGATGAGTGGGTTCCGTGTCAGGCCATCATGCGTTTGGTCATTGTTGAAAGCCTTTACCCCATCGAAACCTCGGTGAAGAAGCTCACGGGGCTACACTTGGATTTGCCCAACATCGTGTTGGCCAATCAGGCATGAAGTCGGATGTTATCGTGATTGACTTGTGCCCCGGGTTACTGACACACGACTTCATGCAACCCCTTGATCACCGCATCACGGTCGGCGGCGCCAAACAGGGCGGAGGCTGACACCAGCACATCGCAGCCAGCCTGTACCGCCAGGGGCGCGGTTTGCAGGTTGATGCCGCCATCGATTTGCAAACGCTGATCGGCGCGCAAGCGCGACTTGATCCAGCGTACCTTGTCCAACACTTCATGAATGAACTTCTGCCCTGATCGACCGGGGTTGACGCTCATCACCAGCACCATGTCCAACTGATTCAACCAGGGTTCCAGTGACGCTGAAAGTGCATCCAACGGCGTCGGGGGATTGACCACCAAACCCACCTGCATGCCTTTGGCCTTCACCGCGTCGATGAGTTTTTGGGCGTCATGACCGCCCTGCGCAGCTAAGCGGAACGGCTGGCACACCTCGATATGAAACGTAAACATGTTGGCGCCGGCGGCGGCGAACATGTCAATGTAATCGCCCGGTTGTTCGACCATCAGGTGCACATCCAGGTAGGTGTCCGGGCAGTGCTTGCGCAGGGCACGGATCATGTCCGCGCCCATGGTGAGGTTGGGGACAAAGTGGCCGTCCATCACGTCGATGTGCAGCAGGTCGGCCCCGCGTGCCAGCACATCGTGCACTTCGTCAGCCATGCGCCCGAAATCCGCCGACAGAATCGACGCAGCGATGAGCGGGTGTTCAGGGAGTGTTTTCAGGTTGAGCATCAGGGGATGATAACGCAGACACCCCCTCACGCAATCGATTTGCCAAGGCCTGGAGGGTTGCCGTCGGATACCAGCACACCGGCCAATCACGTTTACGGGCCAGCCCCCGGTTTGCGACGCCGATTTGTGCCTGTTGCACCTGGGTTAGCGAGGTTTGAATCAGCGGGGCAAAGTCGTCGGCCAGTTGCGTGTTGAGTTGATGCAGTTGGGCAAAAGCGCGGGCTTTTTCGGAACGATCGGTCGAGGTTGCCAGTTGTTGCAACAGCACACGCTTTTGGTTGGCAATCCCGTTATGCAATTGCAGGGCACGATCGACATTGTGGGGCAGATGATGAGCCCACCAAATCGCCCGCTGCAAATCAGCCGGTGCAGCCACGGGCACGGCGAAGTCGAGTGTGACATCGGCACTGACCATCACCCGTGGTGCCAGGGGTGAACCTTGCCAGTCAGCCCACCATTGTTCCATGACCGGGTCGTAATGTTCGCCCCCTCGGCCATGGACGAACAGATCGCAACCAGCCGAGCGCAACATGGCCGTGAGCAGCAGTGCCCGGGGTACCAAACGCAGGCTGGCATCGGTCGTCAATAACGTCGGCAGGTCCAACGTGCGTCGCTGTTCATCGATCAGTATTGCGCGGGTGCCCGTGCCTTGAATGAACACGCGCAAACGGGGTTTGTCGCGCTGCATCAGCCAAAGGGGTAATTCGATGCGCTGTTCGTCGCAGCGCAAAGCGGGGATGCCTGCCCCCGGATGCGTTTGCGTTGCCTGGTTGTAAGCCTGCACACAACGTTTTGGGTCGTCGCGCATCTGATGCAGTAATTCGTGAAAATACGACCAGCCGGACAACTGACTTTCAAACACCACCGGCCAGCGCCCCAGCCAGGGTTGCGTCATTGACTGCACGAGCACCGTCATTTGCTCGGCGAGGGTATGACAGGTCACCTCGGCCAGGTGATCGATGGCTTGCAGCAGGGGGGCCAGATCAACACTCAGCGCATCGCGCCAGGTTTCGAGGGCTTGCAGCACCGACTGACGCATTGCCTGCACATCGACCGGGGCGTGAGCACCTGTGGGGATAAGTTTGCGTTGCACCCCTAGTACAATTTTTTCCAGCATCAATCGCTGATCATGTTGCAACGGCAGGGGCAGTGTCAATGCTTCGTTGACATCGGTATCGACCACCAGATGAAACCACCCGGCGTGATGTGCGGTTGCTGCCGACTTGGTGGCCAGTAGCTTGGCGAGTATGCCCGGATGCCAGAGCCAGGCCTGATGCCCGGTGGCAAACAGGGGCTGATGGGTGGTGATGGTTGCGGCGCCCAGTCGGTCGGCGTGTTGCTGTGCCAAGGCTGCGAATGTCGCGCGATGTGGTGAACCCACGTTGGCCGGGCGCCAATGTCTGTTATCAGGTTCCACAAACAGTTGCATGATGATGAAAGTTTAGCATGGGCGCAAGTGGTGATGGTATTTGATTGAGCGCGGACGCTTTGCGCCAGCACGGGGGTTCATCGTATGGGGTGCCTGTGGGCAGGTGTTTTAGGCTGCCCACAGTAACGATCGCTGTGGCACGCAGACGTGCCACAGGCACCCGGCGCGGAGGCTTGACGCCGTGCCCTTCAGGGCCGGATGGTTGTGCAATTGATCCGGGGCTAAAGCCCTCGGCGTCATTTCATGTTGATAATGGACCACAACACTGGCAGGCAAGCTGCCGGTGGCACACATGCGTCAGTTGTTGAATGGATAAGCCATCCTGAACTTCACGCCGACGTGAAGTTCAGGCGTGGATGATTCAGGGGATATCCCCAAATCCTCCAACATGCGACGCACAGCCTCACGACGGTTCATGCGCAGGTGCACCACCGTCGCCTGGGTCAATTCGCCCTTGGGCGACTCGGTGACCTGCAAACCCCACAAGGGCGAAAAGCCCTGCGTGATCATCGAGTAGCGCATGTCACCGAGGATGTTCGGCTGATCGGGTGTGCGTGCCAGGTAACCATCGGCAAACCATTCAAACCGGGCGACACGATCGAGTACCGGTGAATATCGATGGTCAGCATGATGAGCGGTGTAACGTTGGACACTTTCACCTTCGCGGATCGTGGCCGACGACCAAAGGGGCAGGCGCAGGGCATCGGCGTACAATCGGCCCTGGTGCTGGTACACACTGCGCCAAAGAATCAGGTTACCCAACGTGGGCATCACCCGGCCACGTTCGATCACATGGCCGCGTGCCTGGGCACGTTCGTGTTGCAAGGCAAGCCCGCGCTGGTTTTGCACGATGCCAAGCAACATGTACAGGCTGACCAGCAGCAGCGCGATTTGAACGCATCGGGGGCTTGGGCCGCGTTTGGGAGGCAAACCGACCCAGGCCAGTAGTACGCCGAGGAAAAGCACACCGGTGACGATAGGGTCGATGATGGACATGGAATCAAAGGCGACGCGGGTGTATGAAAAAGGCCAGAGCCAGAGCGTGCCGTAGCTGGTCAGACAATCCAGCAGACCATGCGTGGCCATGGCCACCAGGGCGGTGAGGTACACCCATTTGAATTGCTTGCGTAAAGTAGGCCAACAGAGAAGCGGCAAGGTGACCAGCAAAGCGCCGATAGGGATGAACGCGAGGGCATGGGTGAAGTGACGGTGATAGAGCATGCTGATCAGCGGGTCGCCGGGGGAACGGATGAAGATGTCCAGGTCCGGGGCCATGCCCGCGAGGATGGCGATGGGGAAAACTGCACGTCCCAGTCGTGGGGCAAAGCAGGCGGCGCCGGCGGCGGCACCCAGTAATCCGTGAGTGATGGGGTCCATGGTGAGTAATGGTAGGGTACGCCGAGGGCTGGCAACCGTTTCATGAAGGAGGCACCGCCGCCCTCGGCGGTGGGTTTGATAAAGCGGCGGATGGTATCCGCCGTCTTTGATCATTGCCTGCATTGATGAACTGACACCACAGACCGCCGATGCCATCGGCGGCTTTATCAGCGCAGACCCTGGCGGCTGGGCCACCAAGGCAGGCAGTTGGTTTACGAGGTGATGCACTTTCGGAAAATCACAGCTTCGTGTATGTTGTGCGGGCTTCGCAGCAAGTTCGGCTGCTGGGAGGCAATCAACTCAAGCGCTTGCCCTTCATGAAAGGTACAGGACTGGTGACCATTCGCGCCGCCATCATCGGAGTTTTGCTGGGACTGGGCATTGCCTCATCTTGGTATTTCAATGATTTTGTGATGAATCAGACGTACTTGGTGGGCAACCTGCTGCCGTTGTCGATTTTTGGTTTGGCGGTGGTGCTGGCACTGGTGGTCAATCCGTTGTTGTCGCCGGTGGGCAAGCGTTGGTTGTTCAGCGGTCGTGAAATTGCTCTGATTGTGGTGTTGGGGTTGGGGGTCTGCGGCTGGGCGGGGTCGGGGTACTTACGTTATTTTTCGACCAATCTGGCGATACCGTCGTTCTGGCTGAAGACCAAGCCATCGTGGCAGTCGGCGGAGGTGATGTCGTATGTGCCGGGCGGGTCGTTCCGGTTGGGGGAAGGGCATGTGCGGGATTGGCCGGGGCTACTAAAACAAATTCATGAGGCAGGGCACGGTGAGCAGACATCGCCGGGCAAGCGGTTGTTTGAGCGATTACCGACGGAACTGCGTCGGGTGGTGACGGAGGCAGCGACGACGGGGCGTGTGACGCCACAGGATCGTCAACGTTTGATTCGGTCATTGAATGAAATCATCGGGGAGTCTTCGTTTTACGAAGCGCAGACATTTGCGGGGGTGACTTTGCCCGATGCGGCAGCAAACTTGCTTGCCCGTGGCGATTTGAAGCAGCGGTCACGCGATGAGGTGGAACAATTCAACCGCACGCTGCTGGTGACGGTTTACCCGGAGCATATTCAGCCACGTGCGGAGGGTGAAGGTGTATTGCTTTTGGGGGGACGTTCGGACCCGGTGGTGGTGGAAGCGCTCATTCAAGGGCATGCGGGCAACCGTGTCAAACCGATCCGCGAGATTCAATGGTCGGCCTGGTGGCCTTCGATCAAACTGTGGGGCGGGTTTGGTTTGTTATGCGGGTTGGCAGCGTTGTGCATGGCCTTGATTGTGCATCCGCAATGGTCGAGGCGCGAACTGTTGGCTTACCCGGTGGCGCGGTTTGTGGATGAAGTGACCCAGCGTCGTGAAGGTGGGGTTTTGCCGGAGGTGGCACGGTCGAAATTGTTTTGGATCGCGCTGGGGTTGATTCTGCTGTTGCATCTGACCAACGGGATCAAGGCCTGGTTCCCCGGAAGTTTTATACAAATACCACTACGGTTTGATTTTACGCCGTTGCAGACGCTGTTCCCCAATGCTGCGAAGGTGCCTGCCACCCACGGGTTGTTTTCGGTGGCGCTGTATCCGACGGTGGTGGCGTTTGCATTCTTTTTGACCACCAGCGTGTCGCTGTCGCTGGGGTTATCGCAATTTGTCTGGGCGTTCATGGGGGCGCTGCTGGTGGCCAACGGGGTGTCGATCCAGGGCGGCTGGAACGAAGCCAACATGCAGAACATGTTGATTTTCGGAGCGTATGTGGGGTTTGCGTTGATCATTCTGTATGTGGGTCGGCGGCATTATTGGGACGTGGCCAAGGCGGCGGTGGGTCTGTCGCGCAAGCCGGAAACCCCGGCGTACACGGTGTGGGCGATGCGGGTGTTTGCGGTGTGTGTGGTGGGGGCGGCGTGGTTGCTCAAAAGCGTCGGGTTGGACTGGTCACTGGGTTTGCCGGTGGTGGGTCTGATCATGCTGACGTTTTTGGTGATCGCCCGCGCCAATGCGGAAACCGGGGCGATTTTTTTGCAGGCCAATTGGTTACCGATGGCGATCGTGACGGGCCTGCTGGGCATGGAGGCGGTCGGGCCGACGGCTTACATTTTGATGACCATGGCCAGTTTCATGCTGGTGTGTGATGCCCGGGAAGCGATCATGCCCTACCTGGTCAATGCGCTGGAAATATCAGAGCGATCATGTCAGACCCCGCCAAGGCGCATCGTGCCCTGGATGACGTTCATGATCACGGCTGGGTTGGCGGTGGGCATTGCGGGTACGGTATGGATTCAATACAACTATGGTCTGGCCTCGGCGGACACTTGGGCGCGGGTGAGTGTTGGTCAGATGATGATGGACAAGACGGCTTCGATGGTGTCGGGGCTGTCGTCATCGGGCATGTTGGAACCGGCGATGCAGGTGCAGGGGTTGCAACGCTGGTGGTCGGCGGCCCCGGCTGGGGAAACCCTGTTTTGGGGGGGCCTGGGTTTGACGCTGGTGATCACCACGGCCTTGGCGCGATTACGGCTGCCCTGGTGGCCGATTCACCCGGTGCTGTTTATTTTTTGGGGCACGTTTCCCGCCAACATGTTTGCGATTTCGTTTTTGGTCGGTTGCATCATCAAGGCCAGCGTGGTCAAACTGATGGGCGTCAAAGGGTATCACACGGTCAAGGCACTGATGGTGGGCATTATCGCAGGCGAACTGCTGGCGGCAATGATGTGGATGATGGTCGGATTGATGTATTTTGCCAACACGGGTTTGTTACCCAAAAAGTATGCGATTATGCCGGGCTGATGCACGGGGGAAATACGCCGGTTGATCGTCGGTGAAGGGGACGGATAAGCGATGACTGAAGCGCGGATGCAAAACATTTGCTGGATGGGCATGAGCCTGCAAGTGCCCGGCTCGTGGGAAATGGTGCGTCATGCCACCAGTTCGCGTCAGGGTTCGTTGATGATGGTGGATCGTCGTCACCAGCGGCTGCAACTGACCTGGCAACAGATTCAGCGTGAACCCGACCTGGAACAGATGATCGAAGATTACCGTAACAAGGATTTGGAAGAACATCGCGGGGTCAAACATAAGCGGGTGGTGGGCGTGGGCGGATGGGTGGCCCTGCGGCGGAGTCGGGCGGACCATCACCTGACCCGTGCGGTGCGGTTTGAAAAATCGTGCAGCCGACTGGTGGAACTGGTGCTGCCCTGGCCGGGGGTGGGCGGTGCGGATGGCGAGGTCGAACTGGACGTGTTGCAGGGGTATCGGTTGGAAGGCCCCGATGGGCAGAGCGAGCGTTGGTGTGCCTTTGGGTTGGAAGTGCAAACCCCCCAAGGCTGGTCGCTGCACTCGGCGGAGATTGAGCCTGGCAGTGCGAACATGCGGTTTATCAAGGGGCGGTCAGAAGCGCTCATTCGTCGGCTGGGGGCGGTGGATGCGTGGTTCAAAGGTCGGTTGGAGACGTTCGTGCAGCAGCAGGTGGAAGACGCAAGCAAAACCCCACGGTTGCGCACGTATCGCAATCACCCGGCTTGTGAATTGACGACGGAGGAACCCTGCACGCGCTGGCAGCGTTGGACGGGCAAGGCTCGTCGGAGAATGGACCTGGCGTGGTTGTGTCCGACGGATCATGCGGTGTATCACTTGATGACTTTGTCGCCGATGAAGTTGGAACGAGCGGCGGAGCCGGGGGATTTTGCGGTGGGCTGTTGTCAGGCCGGGGCGGCGCTGGGTCAGCAGGGATGAAAAAGTCAGCAAGCACAGAAACGCGCCGCGCCTCGGAGACGCTGACCGAGGAACAGGTGCTCGATGCCGTGCCGATGCGGAATCAGTCGGTGCGGGTGGAGTGGCGGGGCAGCGACCGGGTGGTGATTTACGTGGCGCTAAAGCAGCGCTGGTTCATGCAGCCGCCCTGGAGTTGGCTGCTGCGGGTGCGCAAGGAAGCGGGTTACGAGTTGGAAGGTTTGGGCAGGGAAGTTTGGGAGGCTTGCGACGGCAAACGGACGGTGGAGGCGATCATCGATGGGTTTGCGGAAAAGCATCACCTGCGGTTTCACGAGGCTCGACTGTCGGTACTGGCGTTTTTAAGGCAATTGATTCAACGCGGGATGGTGGTGCTGGTGGTGGAGTAGCAGGCAACGAATGCAACCGGGTGATACAAAGGGGCTAGTGGCTGGGGGCTGGGTTGATAGAGCAGGGATGTGGTTTGACCTAGCCACCAGTTCCAAGCACCCCGCCTCGTTCCGTTCGGTGTAAAAAAAGTGGCGGGAAGGTGAACATTCATGAAACCGATCATCGTCAAGGATCAAGTGCGACTGGGGCCTGGCCGGTGTCTGCAACTGGCACTGACGGGCATGGGCTATCGGATGTTTCGTTCGATGATCACGGTGGCGATTCTGGCGCTGGCAGTGGCGTTTTTGGTGCATATGGTGACGCACGCGTTATTGTCGCATCGGGTGGTCGGACTGGCGTACAACGAACTTGGGTCGCAGCGCGAAGCGGGACGCTGGGTTTCACGACTCACCTCGGCGGACACGCAGGCGCTGGTGGTCGGACAACTGACGACCGGCGATAAGGCAGCGTTGCAGGAATACGAGCGTTGGTCGGGGGCCGATGAAAAACAAATGACCCAGGCGGCGGAGGATGCCAAAGGTTTGCAGGATTTGGCAGCCTACTTTGAGGAGTTACCCGAGACGGCAAGAGTGGTGCTGACGGGGGGGCGGGATATGCTGGCTTTGGTCAAAGGGTTGACGGATGCGGACCAGTATCGGTTGTTCATGGAGCGGTTGCCAGCCCTCAAGGCCCCGATACCGTTGGAGTCGCAGCAGGCGTTTGATGAGTTGATTCAGGTGCGTATGCCCCGGCTGATCGAACTGGTGGAAAAGGTACGTGAGGGTCATCATCGGGCGTTGCGACAGGTGCGTGGTTCGTTTGATCAACGGACCCCATTGTTGTTGCTGGCCGATCCGCCGGGGGAATTGGAAAAGGTTTTAAGCGAGCAGGGGTTTGTAGTGAGTGAGGGTGGGCTTGGGTCGCTGTCGGCAGTGGCGCAGGCGGGCATCGACCGTGAACACCTGGCAAGATTGGTTCAACCCCGTGAAGTGCGCGATGTGATTGCCCGGCGGCTGGGGCGACCGGTGGCCCTGGTGAATCAGGCAGTGGTGTTTGAATGGGTCACCAACCTGGACCGGGCGCAATGGGTGGCAGGGGTGATCAAGGATAAAACCGGCGACAGTAAACTTTCCGCGGAGCGCATTTTGGCACTGGCGCAAACCCAGCGACGCATCGATCATTTGCAAACGGTGGTGGGGGAACAAGTGCCCGGGCCAGGGGGCTTCACCGCCCTGCCCACGGCGACATTCTGGCTGATCGGCTTGTCGTTTATGGTGTGTGTGGTGGGCGTGGCCAATGCCATGCTCATGAGCGTGACCGAACGATTTGCGGAGATCGCCACGATGAAATGTTTGGGCGCGATGGACACGTTCGTGATGCTGATGTTTTTGTTCGAGGCGAAATTGCAGGGGTTTTTCGGCGGCATCGTCGGACTGGTGCTGGGGCTGGCGCTGGCGGTAGTGCGGGTGTGGGTGGAGGCTGGCAATTTGGTTTGGCCGGCGTTGGATGTGTTCCCGCAACTGATGATCGGGGCAGCGGTGTCGCTGGTGGTGGGGGTGATTTTGGCGGGGTTGGCGGCGGTTTGGCCGGCGTGGGTGGCCTCGCGATTGGCACCGATGGAGGCGATGCGGGTGGAGTGAGATAAGAAGTGGCCAAGTGGTCGAGTGGTCGAGTGACGGAATCGTATTCGGAAGTTAGCGCCGCGATTTATCGCGTCTGATTGAAGAAGTTGGTCAGCGAATTGGCATCAGAGCCGCGAGTGGCAACGAGCGGTGATTGGATTGGAAGAACCACTCGCTTCCGCTCGTGGCTCGGACCGGAGTTCACGGGGTCGAAAATCAAGAGCACCAGAACATGACAACGACGACGGACAACACGATGGCGAATCAGACGCAGGAACCCAGCGGGGCGGGAACCACTGGCAACACGGGGGCGCGGGACCGTGCGGTGATCATTCGCACGTTGAAGGTGGTCAAGTCATATGGTCGGGGCGAGACGACGACGTATGCCTTGCGTGGGGTGGATGCAGCGATTTACCGGGGCGAGTTTATTGCGGTGCTGGGGCCTTCGGGTTCGGGTAAAAGCACCTTTTTCAACATGATCGGGGCATTGGACTCGCCCAGTGAAGGGCGGATTTTGATTGATGAGGTGGATGTGGCGCAGTTGTCGGCGGTGGAACTGGCGTTTCTGCGCTGTCGGAAGATCGGGTACATTTTTCAGCAATACAACCTGATTCGATACATGACGGCTTTGGAGAATGTGACGGTGCCGATGGCGTTTGCGGGGGTTCCGCCGGAGGAGGCAAGACGGCGGGGGATGGCGCTATTGGACCTGGTGGGTTTGAAGGATCGCTGGTCGCATCGTCCGATTGAAATGTCAGGCGGTCAGCAACAGCGGGTGGCGATTGCACGATCGATGTGTAATCAGCCGCGCATTCTGCTGGCGGATGAACCGACGGGGAACCTGGACCTGAAAACGGGACAGGAGATTTTGAATATTTTGACGCGCATCAACAAGGAACGCGGCGTGACGATTGTTTGTGCCACGCACGATCATCGTTTGCTCAATATTTGTGACCGCATCATGTGGGTGCGCGATGGCAAGGTTGAACGGGTCGAGGAACGCGCCAATGTGAAGGTCACGGTTGGACGTATCGGAGGTTTGGAATGAGAAGTGGGCAAGTGCGTGAAGAAGTGGCCAAGTGGCCAAGTGGTCAAGTGCCAGACAAATATCGAATTTATTAACAAGCCAAGGACGAGGAACCAAGTGACGAGGACTTGGGTATTGCAAGAAATGGCTAATAACAACACGCAATCACCGAAACGCGCCCTCACCCTCACCCTCTCCCGGAGGGAGAGGGGACGGAAAAGCCGCCTATGGCTGAACACCACGGCGAATCGTCCGATGTGGACCGGTGCATTGTGGGTACTTGGGTGTTTGATCTGGCTGACGATGAACGTGCAGGTTTTGGCGCAACCAATGTCAGCCGAGGCCCAGTTTGAAGCGGATGTGAAGGCGCTGACCAAACACCCGCATCGATTGGCGGGGTCGGCTTACGGGCGCGAGGCGGGGGATTACATCACGGGTCGATTGCAGGCGCTGGGGTTGGAAACGATCACGCTGGATTTGCCGTTGTTTCAGACCAGGACGCAGGCGTGTCATTTGGAAGTGGACGGGGTGAAGCTGCCGTTGTTGCCGCTGCGGCCGAATTTACTGATGTCGCCGACGACGGGTGCGGCGGGCGTGAGCGGGCCGGTGATGTACGCAGGTCAGGGGGAACTGGCGGATTACGGTTCGCGCAAACCGACGGGCGCGATCGTGGTGTTGGATTATGACAGTCACAACAACTGGGAGCGTGCTTTTGCGCTGGGCGCCAAGGCGGTGGTGTTTTTAGGGGGCGAGGAAGATGTGTCGGTGTATCGCAAAGCAGTGCCGTTGCCGGTGAATTTGCTGCGGTTTTATGCCCCGGCGTCGAGCCGTGCGGTGCTGGACCTGAAAAAGGATTTTACGCAGGGCAAATTGGTCAGCCATGTGAACTGGGAACGCGGCGAGGGGCGCACGATCACGGCGTTTTTGCCGGGCACTTCGCCCAAGCTGGAGGGCAGCACGCTGGGTCGGTCGGAACTGATGGTGTTGTCGGCGACATATGACAGCTTTGGCGAGGTGCCGGAGGCAAGCCCCGGGGCACGTGCGGCAGGCAACACCGCAGCGTTGCTGGCGGCTGCGGAATATTTTCAGAATAACCGACCCGCCCGTGATCTGCTGATAGTGTTTTTGGACAATCAGGCGCGCTATCACCAGGGCGCGCGATACTTTTACGATGCGTTGATGATGAAGCAGCGCGATTCCGAGCGCGTGGCTCAACGCCATCTGGCGGAACAGGTGCATGTGAAGCAAATGCTGGCCGGGCTGGAAGCGGGGGTGGAAACGGTGCAGGATTCGACGCTGGCCAGGGCAATGCGCGATTTCATGGAAAAACAGGCGGAGTTTACCCGCGCGGATGTGAACCAGTCGCTGCTGGATGATCGCACGGAACGCAGTCGTGCCAAGCGTGAGTTGAGCAAGGATTTGCCGCAAGCCACGAGGCTGACGCTGACGGACAAACTGGCGGCGGTGGAACAGCGTATTGCGACGACCGAGGAACGGGTGCGCCAGTGGGACAATATGCGTCGTTACCTGCACGAAGGCGAACGCACCAAAACCACCGACCCAGCGGTGTTCGAAACGCTGATGACCGAACTGACGCAAAAGGTTAAAGACCGATTGCAGCGCCGGCTGGATGAGCTGACAACGCGGATCGACATGGACGAGCAACGTCAACGGCTGATGAGCAAGGTGACGGATCGCTGGATCAGCCTGCATGTGGGTTATGACCTGGCGGATGTCGGGCCGACGTGGAATTTGGCGTTGTCGGACTGGACGGAACGGGCGTACTGGGGGGTGAATGCCGCGGGGGACACACCCGGTCATTACGGTCGGGTGTTGTCGGCGTTTCGGGAAGCGGCACGCAGTATGCCGGCGGATTCGGGGTTGGCGCTCGATGCCCTGGCGGACACGGCCCTGGCCAGCCGATTTGTGCCGGGGCGATTTGTCAACAGTTCGATGGTGGCGGGCACGTACAGCATTTACAACCTGTCGCTGATGACCAGTTTTGATCGTCGTCTGCGTGAAGGTCACCCGGCGGACACGCTGGACCGACTCAACTGGCGGCACATGCAAAAGCAGGCTCATTTTGCGACCCTGCTTTTGGAACGAGTCGCCAACCAGACGGGTATTAGCCTCAACCGGGTGTTTACGGATCAATCGCTGTCCAAGCGGCCGACGTGGGAAGGCGGTCGGCCCAGCGGTGACATCGTCGGGTTGCAAGTCACCGGCAGTTTGTCGGAAGATCGACCGGCCATCGACGCATTGATTGCCGTGCTGCCGCGTGGGGGTGGTGCTCTGACCGGGGACTGGAATTTTATGAACACCCCCGCTCAGTTGCCGGGGTTTGATCCGTTTGTGATTGAACCGATTGATGCCAATGGGCGATTTTCGCTGCTGTCGATCCGCAAGGACTTTTTCAATCAGGCGGGGGGCTTGGGGGCGGACTTTGATGCCTTGGGCAACGCCCGCGCGGTGAGCACGATGCAGACGGTGCGCACCAACAACATCAACGGTTCACTGCGTTTCAACCTGTTCCCTGCCCGCGGGGGTGTGGTGGTGTATCGACCGGTGGCCGCGCCGTTGCCCGGTACGCTCCGGGTGTTGTCGGCTGGGACGGATGCGGCATATCCGCTGACGCGAGCGCTTTATGGGCAGTTGGGCGACATCAACTTTTTGTACACCACAGCCCTGCTGCCGCCCGAGCCGATCAAGGTATTTCAGGATAAGGGGCCGGTGCTGCTGAATGTGGATGACGATCACCCTTACGGTCAGGGGTTGATGGTGGATGCGATCAAAACCCCGCCGGGGCTGTCGGCCTCGGCGGCGATGGACCTTTGGCGACTCAACGAAATGCGTTTGCAGATGCTGCGCAGTCGTGGCGTCACCGATGCGGATTTGGAATCACTGCACGGGCGTGCAAGACGAGCCTTGGAATCAGCGGGCAACACGGAAAGCATCGCCGACCAACAAAGCCAGTACAAGCAAAGTCTGGCACTGTCACGCGCGGTGTACACGCCTTTGCGTCAGTCGATGGACGACCTGGTTTACTCGATTGTAATTTTGCTGCTATTGGCGATACCGTTTGCGTTTGCACTTGAACGATTGATGTTTGCCGCGACGATGATTTACCGTCGATTGGCCGGGTTCGCGGGCATGTTCATGGTGACGTTCGGGTTGTTGTATGTGATGCATCCAGGTTTTGCGATTGCCAGTACGCCGATCATTATTTTTCTGGCGTTCACGATTCTGCTGCTGGCGAGTTTGGTGATTTTCATCATCACGCGCAAGTTCCGCACGGAACTCAAGGCCATGCAGGGGCAGGGCGTCGGGTTGCACCAACTGGAAATATCACGACTGGGCACGCTGCTGGCGGCGGTGAACATGGGGATGTCCACCATGCGGCGTCGGCCCACGCGGACGGTGCTCACGGCTGTTACCGTCGTGATGCTCACGTTTACGATTCTGTGCTTTGCGTCGGTGAGCACGCGCATGGGTGTGCGCATGATCACCCAGGGGCCGATCAACGAAGATACGACCTCGGGCATCATGGTGCGTCACCTGAACTACAAGGCCCTGCCGCCGGAGTTGCTGACCCAGTTGCGTGGGTATGAGGGGACGGGGGGTATGGTGGCCGATCAATGGTGGCTGGTGCGTGCCAGTGCGAGCGACGACCCGTACAGCGTAGCCAGGACCGATGACGGACGGGCGTTGTGGGTGGATGGCATGTGGGGCTTGAACCCGACGGAACTGCGTCGTTGGCCGGCGCTGGCGTCGGTGCTGACGGGGGACAGTGTCGATGAAAAAATCGCCATGCTGGAAAAGGGTGGCGTGTTTCTGCCTTCAATCGTGCAGGAAAAGTTGGGTTTGAAACCGGGCGACCCGGTGCTTTTTCATGGTCAGCGTGCGGTGTTTGCAGGCACGATTGATTCAACGCAGTATCAACGATTGACGCAATTGGATGGTCGGCCGGCGCTGCCGGTGGATTTGATTGATGCAGCGCAAACGCTGTCGGACAGTCAACTGGGTCAGCAGGCTGGGGAAGTGGAGGAACTGGTCGAACGCGATTTCGTGCATCTGTCGCCGGATCAACTGGTGGTGGCCTCCGCCAACCTGGTGCGACAGTTCGGCGGTGATTTAAGGCTGATCAATTTTTACACCAACCCGCAGATCGACACCCTCGAATCAGGCCGTCAGATGGCGGAAATGGTGAGCGTGCCGGTGTGGGCCAAGGGGCCGCAGGGCGTGATGCGTTTGATTTTCACCAAGCTGACGCAGGTCACCGGCGGCATGGCCCTGGTGGTGCCGGTGGTGTTGGGCGGGCTGATTATTTTCGGCACATTGCTGGGTTCGATTTCCGACCGTGAAAAAGAAATTTACACCTTCAGCGCGCTGGGTCTGGCACCCAAACATGTGGGCTTTTTGTTTTTCGCCGAGGCCAGTGTTTACGCGGTGGTCGGTGGCATGGCCGGTCAGTTGCTGGCACAAACCGTGGCCCTGGTGGCGGCGCAATTGGCCGAGTGGGGTTTGATTCGTGCCCCGTCGATCAACTATTCATCGACCAACTCGCTGTTTGCCATCGGCCTGGTGATGGCGACGGTGCTGGTGTCGGCGATTTACCCGGCCTTGCGTGCCGGCAAGAGCGCCAACCCCGGATTGGCGCGCAGCTGGCGGATGCCCAAACCGGAAAACGATCAGATCAGCATGACGTTTCCGTTCACCGTGTCGGCTTACGACATCACCGGCGTGGTGAGTTTTTTAGCTGAACACTTCCGTGCCCACAACGATGCGGGGCTGGGTAATTTTGCCGCGTCGGAGGTGAATATCACCCGTGAAACTGCCTCGGGGAATTTGCAGTTGAATGCAAAATTGGCGCTGGCGCCCTTTGACCTGGGCGTGACGCAGGAATTTGCATTGACCGCAAGGCCGTCGGAAATACCGGGGGTCGATGAGGTGGCGATCTGGGTGAAACGCGCCAGCGGTGCCGAGGGCGACTGGTATCGCGCAAACCGGGTGTTCGTGCAAGAATTGCGTGGCCAATTTTTGTTGTGGCGCACCTTGTCGGCACAGATGATCGAACAGTACCGCATGGAGACGTTGCAGACCCTGGGTGAGCAGCAGGGGACGCAGAAGGCATGACAAGGGATTGGCACAATTGACGCCGAGGGCTTTAGCCCCGGATGATTGCATTGTGCGGATAACCGGCCCTGAAGGGCTCGGCGTCAATCACGAGTGACTTCTGAATGTGATGGTTGTGTTTGAGTGATGTGAATGAACATGAACTGTTTGCGTAATGAGGTGGCTGGTGGCTGAACAGGATTTCAATAATAAATCAGGGACAGGCGGCCCCCCCGGACCCCCGCCGGACAATCGTCCGGGGGCGAAGGTGGACCGCGAGATGGAGGAGTTTCGCGGGCTGATGCAGCCGCCCTCCACGTTTGAAAACGGGTTCACCTGGCCGGCGTTTTTCGGGGCGCTGTTCGTGGCGGCGCTGATGGTACCGGGCGTGATGTATATGGGCCTGCTGGCCGGTCAGTCGGGTTCAACCATGTCGGCTGCGCAGTGGGTGACGGTGATTCTGTTCATCGAAGTGGCGCGTCGCGCCAACAAGTTTTTGAAGAAGGCGGAAATTTTCACGCTCTTTTACCTGGCCGGGGCGGCCATGGGGACGCCTTTCGCCGGGGTGCTTTGGAACCAGTTTTACGCCCAGTCGGCGGCAGCCCAGGCCCATGGCATCATGGAGCATCTGCCTCACTGGTTTGCCCCCACCGACCCGGAAGTGCTCAGCAGTCGCAACTTTTTCCGTATCGAATGGTTGCCCGCCATCGGGCTCGTCATTTTCGGGACGCTCATGAGCCGAATCGACAACATGGTGCTGGGCTACGGTTTGTTCCGCCTGGCCAACGACGTTGAAAAGCTGCCCTTCCCGCTGGCGCCCGTCGGGGCGCAGGGCATTTTGGCCCTGTCGGAGGAACAGGAAGAAGAAGCCACCAACAAGGCGGTCGATGAAGAAGGGGCTGCGAAAAAACAACACTCATGGCGCTGGCGGGTGTTTTCCATCGGCAGTGTCATGGGGCTGGTGTTCGGCGTCGTGTACCTGGGTTTACCCACCATCACCGGCGCGCTGCTGGCTCAGCCGATCATCATTTTTCCGATTCCGTTCACCGACTTCACCCCGCAGACCGGTTCGTTTCTGCCTGCCGTGGCCACGGGTTTGACCTTCGACCTGGGGCATGTGCTCATCGGCATGGTGCTGCCCTGGTTTGCCATGGTGGGTAGTTTCGTGGGCATGCTGGTCACCTACACGCTCAACCCGATTTTGTATCACTATCACGTGCTCACCGCCTGGACCCCCGGCGACGGCACGATCATTACCAACTTCAAAAACTACATCGACTTTTACTTTTCCTTTGGCGTGGGTATTTCCCTGGCCATCGCTGGTGTGGGCGTGGTGGCGGTGGTCAAGGGGCTGGTCGGCACGCAACGCAAAATGCGCGAACGCAAACAGCGCGGCGAAGCGATGGGCGTGGCCGATGGCGCACCTCCGCCGGGACGTGGTGATATTCAGGTACGCTGGATCATCGCCACATATTTGATTACGACGGTGTTGTACATCGCGGTGTCGATGCAGCTCATCGGTTGGCATCACCACGGCGTACTGGCGGTGATGCTGTTTTACGGATTCGTGTACACACCGCTGATCAGTTACGCCTCGGCCAGGTTGGAAGGCATCGCCGGCCAGACGGTGACCATTCCGATGGTGCGCGAAGCAGCGTTTATTTTGTCAGGCTATCAGGGTGTGGCCATCTGGTTTTTGCCCGTGCCATTGCACAACTACGGGGCGATGACCGTCTTCTATCGCAAGGCTGAACTCACCGGCACCAGTTTCTGGTCGGTATGGAAAGCGGAAATCATTCTGACACCGATCGTGCTGTTTGCCAGCCTGTTATTTGCCCAGTTCATTTGGAGCCTTGGACCGATTCCGGGGCCGCAGTACCCGTTTGCCCAGGTGATGTGGGACTTGCAAGCCGAGAACAACTCGGTGATTTACTCGGCCACACTGGGCGGGTATTCGCTGTTTGAAAGGGCGTTTAATCCGACGATTCTGGGCATCGGGTTTGCGATCGGGTTGACCGCTTTCAACCTGATGAGCTGGCTGGGTTGGCCGACGTTTCTGGTGTACGGCATCGTCCGCGGCATCGGCGGGGTCGAGCCACATTCGCTCATCCTTCAATTCGGCGGAGCGCTTTTGGGTCGCTACTATTTTCAAAAGAAACTGGGCCTGGTCTGGCGGCAGTACATCCCCGTGGTGTTCGCGGGCTTTTCCTGCGGCATGGGCCTGATCGCCACGCTGGGCATCGGGTTTACGTTTTTGTCCAAAGCCGTGTTTAAGCTGCCGTTTTGAGGAAGTGGCCAACAGAGCCGCGAACGGTAGTGAGCGGTGTATTTGGAAGAACCACTCGCTTCCGCTCGTGGCTCTGATCAGCCCCGATGTTCGCACGTGACCTTGGACTTTGGTTTGATAAAAGACGCGACAAGTCGCGGCGCTAACCACCGATCAACCGATTAACCAATCAACCGACTAACCGATCATCACCATGACCACACTCTCCAACGACACACCTTCGCTGGGTACGATCAACAAAGGCGGGTTGCTCATCGCGGTGCGCAACGTCGCCAAAATATTCAAGCTTCGCCGTGAGACGGTGCACGCGCTCAAGGGCGTGAACCTGGAAGTATTCCGTGGCGAATACATGTCGATCATGGGGCCTTCGGGTTCAGGGAAATCGACCTTGTTCAACATCATCGGCGCACTGGACCACCCCAGCGAAGGTGAAGTGTCGATCGGCCCGCTCAAACTCACGCAACTATCAAGCCGACAACTGGCGTTCGTACGCTGCCACTACATCGGCTACATCTTCCAGGCGTACAACCTGATTTACTCGCTCACCGCTTTGCGCAACGTCGCCCTGCCGAGCATTTTCGCCGGTGCCAGCGACGCCGAGGCCGAGGACGCGGCGAAAAAGGTGCTCGAACTCGTTGGCCTGGGCCATCGCATGGACCATCGCCCCGGTGAACTATCCGGCGGACAGCAGCAGCGTGTCGCCATCGCCCGTGCGTTGGTGAACGACCCGGCCATCATTCTCGCCGACGAGCCCACGGCCAACCTCGACTTCAAAACCGGAGCCGACATCATCGCGCTTTTGAAAAAGCTGACCATCGAACAGGGCGTCACCGTCATCACCGCCACGCACGATCACAAAATGCTGGCCAACAGCGACCGGGTTTTGTGGATACGCGACGGTCAGGTCGAAAAAATTCAAAAGCGCGAAGATTTGCAGATCGAAGTCGGGTCGGTCACCACCGACGATGGCGCGGTACATCATTGATGTCGTACAAGAAGTGGCTCAGTGGTCAAGTGGTCGAGTGGCCAAGTGCACAAACCATCCGTCCGCGAATGGTCATGTCTGATGTAGCCCAGCCGCCCTCGGCTGGGCCGACCACTCCAGTAACGCACATTGCCAAGAGCGGCGATGTCACATTGACCGGCTATTTATTTCCGACGTGTCTTCAAATTCGACGGCATCAACAACGAGTCTTCTCGCTAAATTCGAAATTCGAAATCCAAAATTCGAAATCATCTTCACCCGCCCCTTGGCGCAGGCGTACAAGTGACTACGATTCAACAGCCATCGCACCAGCAACAAGGGGACCATGCGTTGAAGACGATCGAGCAACCTGAGGTGAGTAAGCCAGCACCCGAACGTGCGCCAATCTGGGGAACGCAACCGGTGATGAACCCCGCCCAGTGGATATCGGCCGAGGTGCACAAAACCCCGGCGTCGGTGATGAAAATGAGTCTGCCCAAACGCATCCGTGAACTGGTGCGTCGTCACGGCTCGCCGCTCCTGGTGATCGACAAAAACAAACTGATCGAGGAATACAAACAGTTTCGCCGACTGTTGCCACGGGTGCGCTTGTATTACGCCATCAAGGCCAACCCGCACCCGGACATCATCAAAACCTTCCGCGACCTGGGCGGCTGCTACGACTGTGCCAGCGAAGGCGAAATGCGCCATGTGCTGATGCAGGGTGTCGAACCGGATCGCATCATTTTCGCCAACACGGTCAAACGCCCCGAAGCCCTCGAATTTGCCCGCAAAGCCAAAATTCAGTTGATGACCTTCGACAACGAACCCGAACTTTACAAAATCGCCAAGCACGCACCGGGGTCGAAGGTATTGGCCCGGCTCAAGGTCGCCAACATCGGGTCACAGGTCGAGTTGTCGCTCAAATTCGGTTCCGATGCCGACCTGATCGTGCCCATGCTCGTCAAGGCCAGGCAACTGGGTTTGCGACCCGAAGGCGTGTCGTTTCATGTGGGCAGTCAATGCACCAATTACGAAAATTATCACCGCGCTTTTGAGGTCGTGGCCAACATCGTTGAACAGGCACGCAGCCGGGGGCTTGAACTCAAAATGATCGACATCGGCGGGGGCTTTCCCATCAAACATTTCAAAGCCGACACCGTCGATATCGAAACCTTTGGTCGGCAGATGCGCCGTGAACTCGACCGACTGTTCCCCAAATCGATGGACCTCATCGCCGAACCGGGGCGTGCCCTTTGCGGACCGGCAGGCATGCTCATTTGCCGGGTGGTCGGTCGCAGCATCCGCAACAATAAAAATTACTACTACCTCGACGACGGGGTTTATGGCGACTTTTCCGGCATCGTCTTCGATCACGCCAAGTATGAATTGCGCACGCTGGTGAAAACGCAAAAGTTTTTGTCGATCGTGGCCGGGCCGACATGCGACTCGTTCGACACAATTTCATTGTCGGAAGAACTGCCCGAACTGGATGTGGGCAGCATTGTGTATGTGCCCAACATCGGGGCGTATTCGTGTGCCTCGGCCCTGATGTTCAACGGCATACCATCGGCCAAGGTGATCGTGGTTTGATGGATGTAGCCCAGCCGCCCCCGGCTGGGTGATTCTCTTTGGATGACGATGGATGATGGATAAATGATCATGGATAATGTTCAGAGAGGGTGCGCGTCAGCAATCGATTGGTTTGTGCATCATCCATTATCCATTATCCATCATGACACCGCCGAGGGCGGCGGTGCTACTGATTCACGCCGCCAGCGAATTGACTTGCTGCAAAATCCACTCACCGGCACGACTGGCGGGCATGGGTCGCGCCAGGTGATACCCCTGCACACGGTCGGCATGCAATTCACGGACACGCTCATATTGTCTTGCGTTTTCGATGCCCTCGACCGTGGCGCGGATACCCAGATCGTGCGCCAGGGTGATGATCGCCCGCATCGTCGAGGCGTACTCGCTGCGCTCATCCATGTGCTTCACGAACGAGCGATCGATTTTCAATCCATTGAGTGGGAATCGATGCAAACACGACAGCGATGAAAACCCGGTGCCAAAGTCGTCCAACTCCAGTTTCACATGCATGCGTCGCAACTCTTCCAGCGTATCCAACAGCCCGGGGGTGTTGTCCATCAAACTGCTTTCGGTGATTTCCAGGTGCAATATGCGCGGGTCCAACCCCGACTGATCCAGCACACTGCGCACGGTTTGGGGTAACTGTGCCTGCGGATCGAGTTGCTTGCGCGACACATTCACATTGATCTGCAGCGGCTCGGTGCTTTGGGTTTGCTGTTGCCAATGCACCATCTGCTGCGCTGCTTCGCGCAGCACCCATGCACCAATCGGGCGGATCAAACCCGTTTCCTCGGCAATGGGGATGAACACCTCCGGGCTGCTGCGTCCGCGCTGCGGGTGCTGCCAGCGCAACAGTGCTTCAAACCCCGCCGGCCTGCCGTTACGCAGATTGATCAGCGGTTGATATTCCAGGTAAAGCTGTTGCCTTTCAATCGCCCTGCGCAGGTCGTTTTCCATCGACAGTCGATGGCGTGCCTGCTGATGCATGTTCTCATCAAACAACACACACCCCTGTGCAGCGCTGTTGTGTTTGGCGCGGTACATGGCTGTGTCCGCATCACGGATCACCTCATCCGCGCGACGATATCGGGCGTGACTGGTGGTGATGCCGATCGACACAGCCGTGTAAACCTCGTGACCCAAAATAAAATAGGTTTGTGCCAGTACATCCTGCAAACGCTTGGCAACCCACACCGCTGCTTCCGCATCACGCACGCCTTCGAGCAACACCAAAAATTCATCACCCCCATGCCTGGCCGCCAACCCCCTGACAAACCGGCCCTGGCCTGCGTCATGATTCAATCCATCCACCAGTCGCCGTGACAGCGCGATCAGCAGTTGATCACCGACCAAATGCCCCAGGCTGTCGTTGATCAATTTGAAACGATCCGAATCCAAAAACATCACCGCAAAATGAAAGGTCGGGTCAGCCTGGTGTTTTTGCAGCGCGGCTTCCACATTTCGGCGAAACTCTTCCCGATTGGGCAGATCGGTCAATCGATCCGTCAAAGCCATGTGACGCAGTGAATCCTCCGCTTGTCGTTTCTGCGTGATATCGTCAAAAGTCAGAATCACATACCGCAGTTTGCCCTGACCATCGATCACCGGGTCGGCATTGACCGACAGCCAGGTCAGCTCCTGCCGTCCTGCCACCTTCACCCCAATGATCTGATCACGCAGCGAAGTACCCAGTCGCAGCACATGATTGACCGGGTAATCGTCCACCGGCAGCCGTCGGCCTTGGTCATCGACCAGCCCCCAACTCGGATCTGTGGCGCGATTGCCGATCATTTGATCTTCGCTGACGCCCAGTATTTCACAGGCGCGATGGTTGCACAAAAACATCGTGCCGTCGGGCGTCGCTGCCACCACCCCTGCGTTGGTCTGCATCAATATGGTTCGCAGCCGTTCTTCGCTTTCACGCAGTGCCCCTGCCTCGCGCTGACGCTCCACCACGACCACCGCCAATAACATGCTAGTGAGTGCGACCACGCCCAGAAACACCTGCAATTGCAGCAACTGTTGCTTGAGTGGTTGGTCGGCAAACGGCCCGACGTTCCAGGCGGTGCTTACGATTGCGCCCATCGCAATCAACAACGTCGTCAATACCATCCAGCGTGGACCCAGTCGCACTGCGACCCAGGCCATGAACGGAAAAATCAGAAAATCAACCACCGGCCCGGGGTACATCAGCAACACTCCGCCCAGCGCCCCGCCGACCAGCGTCATCACCGTCAACCGGCGCAGTGTTCGGCTATCACGGGGCAGTGGTTGACTTTGCCAGCGTGAAGCGATGAACACCGTCGGCGTCACCAGCATCACCCCGACCCAATCGCCTGCCCACCAGGTCCACACCGCAAAAACCATTTCGTGTTTGATATCCGGGTACGCCAGCGACAGGGCCGTGATGCCAACGCCGGCACTGACAGCGCAACCCAGCGCCGCGGTGATCGTCAGCCCCAGCGCATCGCGCACCCGATGCAGCATTTGATCCGGGTCGAACCAGCTTCGATACAGGTGTGCCATCAGCAGCGTGCCGACGCTCGAACCCGTCGCCATCAACCACGCCGGCCCCCATGGCAAACCAGCCACGACATTGCCCAGCATTGCACCCACCAGCAACCCCGGCCAAAGGTGCAACCCGCCCAGTAACAAAAACGCCAGCGCCACCCCCGCCGGTGCCCACACCGGGGACACATTGCCGTTGACCGTCCCCAGCAGCAGGCAGGGTTGGGCCGTGATGAAATACCCTGCCGCCAGCGCTGTCATCAGCCGCAGACTGCGACCGGTGGGTCGGGGCAGTAGCGCTCGGCAAAGAGCCAGCGCCGGCTTACGAAACCGCCCCCACTTGATCCGTGGATCACTCGACGACATGGCTAAGGCACACGGCAATATTTTCGCTGTCACCGGCGGCGCGGTGTCGGAGAACTCAGCCGTATTGTTGATCGTCTTCACAGGCAACGCACGCCTCACTTAAACATAGCCGCAACCCACACCCATGAACGACGCTGGTTCCGCGTGCCGGGGGTGGTCCCCATGGTATGGGTCGGTTGCCTGATTGCAGCAATCCATGTGAAAACCCTTGCCGCAAGTGCGATGTCTGCCTGAAGGGTTGACGCAGTCGTTGCAAACGGTACAGCAGTTTTAAATGGACGGGTCCGGCAAGTGGCCAGGTGACCAAGTGAAGGAACCAAGCCGGGAATGAAGCCGACTTTCGGGGGAGGCGGAGGACTTGGGTATCGGCTTGTAATGGGGCGATGGGGTATTTGTTTTCACGACCACGCCTGAACTTCATGTCTGCATGAAGTTGAGGATGGAATGTGGCACCGCCGTCCCCGGCGGTGTGAATGACAAAGCGGCGGAAGGTATCCGCCGTCTTCATTGAACAGTTGACATATCATGCGCCGGGTCGATCCGACCGTTGATACTATCGACGGGTTTGATTCACCCAGCCGGGGGCGGCTGGGCCACAGAAGACGCGACAAGTCGCAGCGATAACCGCATATTTCAATTCGAAATCCGAAATCCGAAATTCCCACCACTCGACCACTTCATTCAATCAATACTGTCGCTGCGTCTGCACGGGCACTTGCGGGGTGGTTGGCGCAGCGGGGGCGGGGGTGAGTTCAACGCCCACGGGTTTTGGGAACGCTCGTGCCGGGTCCAGCCCGATTTCCCGGCTCTGTTCTTCAAACGCCTGGCGCAACCGTTCATACACCCGGCCTTGCAGCACCGTCGGCGAGTTCCGCCAGATGCGTGCCTTGAGCAAAATGTCTTCCGCACTGTTGATCGGTGCCACCATCAGGCCGATGTAGGTTTCGGCCACGACCTGATCAAAGGGCAGAAACGCCATGCGCCGCTGATCGAGGTTGGGGTTGGCAATGGCGCGGGCCTGATTTTTTTCATGCGCCAGTTTGGCCATCTGCACCGAATGTTCAAACACCTCCGACCGGTTGTTGGCCAGCCCCTGCGTGAATGCCTGAATCAGCATCGAATCAATGAACTGGCGGGCGTAAGCCAGTATGTCCATGTTTTCCGAAAGTTCGTTGAACACCAGTTCCATCAGTGGCTGCGTGTATTTGCCGCTGGCGATGCGTTCAGGTCGGTTGCCGTAAAGCTCGCGCACACGCTGGTAATAACGATTGGCTTCCTCCTGCGAACCGTACAGGTAACTCCACACGATGGCCTTGAGCAGAAAATTTTCGTGACCGGCCTGGTAACTTTCCTTGGGGTTGCCCCGCCACTCGCGGGCCATGAGGTCGCTGATCGCCAGTTCCCACGCCTTTTCGTAAGCGGGAATAAACCGCGGGTCCGGCAGTAAATCCAAATGACCGGTGAACGGGTCGAAGTTCACCCGTCCCGAATCCGTCAACGATTGCAGACTATGCACCACCTGGCGATAGGTGTTGAGCAGGTCGATCTGCTGACTGCCTTTGATTTCACCAGCCACGCGGGTGCCCATTGCATTCCAATACAGCGCCTGCGCAGCGGCATGACGAAAATCCAACGGCCCAAACCCAAAGCCGGCTTCACTTTCGGGCAGCATCAGTTCCAGCATGAACGCAGGGTCCATGAAATACACATCACGCAGTGCCGACTTGCGCAAAAACGGCAGCAGCACTTCCCACGCCCCCGCCATCGCCGGTCGTTGATAAAGTTCGACAAGTCTGCGGTCAAACATGTCGGGCCGATCGTTGCTGGAAAGCCCCAACGCCGTCGCATCCGCTGACTGTCGGAACATCACCAATCGACCCACCTGTCGCAACAGTCGAACATCAATATCAAACCCCAGTCGATTCAATTCCGTGAGCAGTGCTTCAACTTGCGGTGACTGTTTGCGTAATTCCGTCAACGTGTCCGGGGCTGCCACAATCTTGCGCCAGGGTTCGACCACTTTTTGAATGTCATTGGAATCCATCGGCGCACCCAGCAGTTCATGCCATTCCTGCGCCAGTTGGCGTTTGTAGAACCAGTGCATGTCATCCATGTATCCGCCGACTTTATGGAAAAAAATGTAGCCCAGTTCCTTGTACAACTGCACGTTCCGCGGGTTCAGCGGAATGCCCCGGTCACGCAGCAGACGAATGCCCTTGTTCACCCAATCCCAGCGTTCCTGCGGCGTGTACGTGGCCACGGAAATGTTGTACGCCATGTTCCAGGCGTGAAACACCCACACCGAGGCAAACGAGGGCTGAAGGGTCGTGATCCATTCCGCCAATGAGTTGGCTTCGTAAAACTTACCCTGCTCTTTGAGTTTGTTGGTGCGGTACCACAAAACATCAGCCACCAGTCCGCGAAATGCGCCCATTGCCGCCGTAGTCACCGTCGTGAGCGTGGCCTGACCCTGCACCGCTTTCGCAGGCAACTCCGAATGAAACTGCTGGTCGATCCGCTGGGCACGAATCGGCCCACTGAGCATCGCCGCCGCCCCCAGCAGCACCACGATGCCCATCACACAAAGAAGTTGTATCCAATGATTTCGCGTCATTTCGGAATTTCGAATTTCGGGATCATTACCAAGCCGATGGCCCGGGTATTCTTTATTTCCAAAGTCCAAAGTCACGGATCATATTTGACGTTGGACTTCATTTTGGCGCGATAAATCGCGGCGCTAACTTCCGAATACACTTCCGTCACTTGGCCACTTGGCCACTTGGCCACTTGGCCACTTGGCCACTTGGCCACTTGGCCACTCGACCACTTCTTATTGCGTCACCGTCGCCAGTTCACGGCGTTTCAAAATCCACCAGCCGATCAGCCCGGTCAATCCGCAACCCAGCAAACCCAACGACAAACTCGCCCTGCCCACCAGTTCACCCGTCACCACCCGACCATCGGCTAGCAATGATGAGGGGCTGAACTTGCTCAGCGACGGCATCATCCATATCACCAGGTTGCCCAGTCCGCCGACCACCATTTTGAACGCCTCGTTGAATTTTCCTGCAATCAGGTGACCTATTAATGCCGTGGGCCAACCGGCGATTCGCTCCCACCAGCCCGCACCTTCCAAACCCGTGGCCCCGAAGCTGCCCACCGCTTCGCCCAAAAACCCGCTGCCGCTGCCCACCAGGTACACGAGCATGCAAAGCAGGCACGCCACGGGGAACCCCAAAAACGTTCCCGCTGCAAGACCCAGCATCGCCAGAAACGCCAGTTGCCACCAAATCAATACGAGCGCCCGCACCAGGTTGTTTTCAAACCCGCCCACGCGATACAACAATTCCAACCCCTCACCGGGCGTGAAACTCACGCTGCCAGCCGGGGTCGCACGTGGGTCCATCAAATTCACATGGGCAATGGTCAGTTCCAATTGTCCCTGTTCGTTGATCAACTGCGCAGGCAACGGTATGACCGAAAACTGATCGTGCGCCACATCAATCTGCATCGGCAACCCCTCTGCCGACAACGGCCAGGGCCGCCCGTTGATCGCAAACGCCAGATACACCTTGCCGTCCTCCGGCGACCGGGCCGCCCGTGGTTTCATCCGTAACTGAAGCGGCACCTCCGCTTCCTTTGCACGCTGCAATCCCTCAAACACAAACGATTGCGTCCCCATCGGCGGCACGGTGTACCAGCGCGTCAAAATCACACTGCGAATCGCATTGATATCCGCCTGTGACAATTCTTTGGGCTGCTGATCAGTGCCGAATTTTTCCGGGTTTTCACGACGCAATTGCGCCAGTCGCTGGGTGAACAATTCCTGAAAGTTCATTGTCGTCGGCATCGACGCCTCGACCGGTCGTCGGGCTGACAGCACTTCATAATCCACCGTCGATCGGTCGATCGCATCCGCCGCCGGCTGGGTTTGCAACACTTTGGCGAACACATAAATGCCGCCACCCGCCGCGGACAACAACCACAAATTCAAAAGCACAATCCCCAGCCACTTGCCCGCCAGGTATTGGCCTCGCCCAATCGGTTTGCTGAAGGTCAGGTAAATCTGCTTCTGACGGATTTCATTGCAAATCGTGCCCGCTGCCAGAAACACCGTCATCAGCGATAGCAACACCCCCGTGCCCGATATCGACCAGCTTAAAAACGTTTTGATGCGATAGTTCAAAAGCTCACGCGGGTCCATGAGTAGCGGCAAAATCGGCACCAGCACCGCCAACCCCACGATGAACACCAGGGCCACCTTCATGCGCACCGCTTCATCGACCAATGTGCGTGCCACGCCGACGATCGGGTGCGACCCTGACAAAATCACCCGCAGCAAAACCAGCCCCAGCGCGAACATCAAACCCATCGACCATACACCGCCCAACCCGATCGCCCAACCTTGTGCCCCGCGCGCCCACAAACCCCACACGATCATGGCCACCAAATTCGAACCAATCACCACCCCTGCGGACCACTTGACCCATCGCCGATCGCGCCACCACCACATGCCCATGTACACCCACAGCAAAGCCGCCAACCCCCCGCCCAAACCCAAACCACGCGCCAACCCTCCTGCGCCTTGCCCTGACAGTAACGGCGCAATCACAAGCGCCAGCGCGACCAGTGCCGTGAGTACCGCCCACCATGTCACCACTTTCGACTTCATGCATTACTCATCGATCAGAGCCACGAGCGGAAGCGAGTGGTGGTTCTGTCATACACCGCTCGTTACCACTCGCGGCTCTGATGTCTGCGTTTTACGTCTTGCCTTCTTTGTCCTGCTCGTCCTCCTCCTCATACGCCGGCGTCTGCGTCAGCGCGTCCAAAAACGAACGATCCGGTTGTTCATCCCCGCCGTTGCTGGTCGTCTGTTTCGAGGTTGTTGGCTTTTGAACTGGGGCGGGCTTATCGCTCTCATTTTTCCATTGATTGCCCAATTGATTGATTGCTGCCAATTCCTGGGCCGAGGGCGGCGCTTCAAACGCATCATCATTTTGACCGTCGGCTTGACGCGATGATGTTGAAACTTGCGGGTTGCTGGTCGCTGGTGATTTTGTTTCCTCAGCCTTGCTCCACTGTGACCCCATCAAATCCGCCAGCGCTGATTCATCGACGGGTTCTTCCACCTTCGGCGATGTTGACAAAGTCGCACCCGATGCTGCTGCAACTCCACCCACTACCGCTGCGGTGCCAAGGCTGACGTTGGCTATGGTGGTATTGGTCGTGGTCGTCGCGTTGGAAGTCGGCGGGGTCGGTTGTGTGAGTTCGTCCAACACCCGATTGGGTTCCGTCGATTCCGTTTTGGTCGCACCAGCTTGATCGGCCAAAAAGTCCGCAATTGCGCCGGTGTTGCGTGCCCCTGAGGTTTGCGCCCCTTCCGCCTGCGCCTGGGTGACGATGTCCAAAAAAAACGCTTCCAGCGATTGGCGGGGTTGCAGCACCCGGTCTAAATGTTTGCCTCGTTGTTCGAGCAGTTGCTCAATGGCATTGATGGTGTCGTTATCGAGCACCGGGGCTTCGAGGGTGGTTTTGTCCTGCCGTGTCAGCAGTTCATCGGTTGTGCCCAGTGCCCTGATTTTGCCGCCGAACATGATCGCCACACGGTCGCAGACATCCTCCACATCCGACAACAGGTGCGAACAAAGAATGATGGTTTTGCCGCGTCGTGACAGTTCGAGGATTAAATCCTTGATCTGCCGAGTGCCGATCGGGTCCATGCCCGTGGTCGGTTCATCGAGTATTAGTAAATCCGGGTCGTTGATCAGTGCCTGCGCTAAACCGATGCGTCGCTGCATGCCCTTGGAATATTCCCCCACCGCGCGCCGCTGCACGCCTTCCAACCCGACCATTTCGAGCAACTTGTCGATGCGCTGCCGCCGCTGCGTCGCTTCCAGATGAAACAGTCGTCCGTAGTAGTCCAGGGTCTCCCGCGCATTGAGGAACCGGTACAGATACGAATCTTCCGGCAAATACCCAATGCGTTTTTTCGTCGCCACATCCTCTGGTGATTTTCCGAAAACGACCACCTTCCCAGCCGAGGGTCGCAATAACCCCAAGGTCAGCTTGATCGTCGTCGATTTGCCCGAACCATTAGGCCCCAGTAACCCAAACACCTCGCCACGACGAATGTCGAAGTTGATGCCATCGACCGCCTTGGCCTTGGCGCGCAGCCAGAAGTCACGGAACACCTTGGTCAGCGCGACCGCATGTACCACCACTTCGCCGGGGGTGGGGTCGCTATTGCGTGATGTCGTCGGTTGATTGACGGTGAGTGTGGTCATGTTGTTGATGGTGATTGGTGGCTCGGTGAATCGGTGAATGGGTGAATCAGACGCAGAGCCCTTTAGGGCCGGATGACCTTCGCAAGTAACCGGGGCTAAAGCCCTCGGCGTCAATGATATTCATGGTTTGTATTTTTATACTTGGCCACTTGGCCACTTCTTTATTACCGCCCCATCCGTGCATCCTGCTCCGCTTTCAACTTCGCCTGTTCACGTTGGCGCTTGAGGTTTTGATCACGATTGAGGTCCAAATACGTTTGTCCCGTTGGCACGTAAAACACTTCGATGTCGCCGGTCATGGTCTGATCCACCATGTCCTGCCAGCGACGCGACAAAAACACCCCCGGGCTTTGCTGATACTGCTGCAACAAACCCTGCGTCATGCTTTCGGGGAAAATCGCCCCGGGATTGAACGCCAAAGCCTCGGCCTGCACCTGGGCCACGATCGACGAACGGGCTGCCCGCGCCTCGTTGATCGCCTGCGCCACCCGTCCGCCAATCGGGTTGATCACACGTTCGCGCATCGGCACATCATGTTTTTCCAGCGCCGCTTCATAGGCCTGGCTGGCGGCCACCACCTTGTCCGCATCTGCCGCCGCCCGTCGCAATGATTCAAAAGCCAGGTATTTATCCCACACTTCATCCCCAGCTGCGCCATCCAGCCCCGCCCAGCCGGGCACATTCAGGTTTTGAAACACCACATCCAATCGTGCATCGAGTTTCAACAGGGCCGCAACATCATTGCCGCCCCGGGCGCGTTCGTAACGATCAATCAAGCGACGAATCGGCTCATACCCCGCGCCTGCGGTTTCATTCAAACTCGATAGCGATTCCTGGCGCGCTTTTTCAATCTTCTGCGCCTTTTCACTGGCGGCTTCGGTCACCGCCCGGAACGCCGGCTGAACCGCTGCGGGGAATTTGGGCGTGCTTGGCGTCACTTCACTGACCAGTATGCCCGCCCCCAGTGTGTCCAGCACCGTCTGCATGTGACGTTTGATGGCATCGGCGCGCAGGTTACCCAGTATCGCATCGTCAGCCGTGACCGTTGCCACGGCGTGAACGATCGCCTCCTCCGCAGCGCCCTGCACCAGGCGTTGTGCTGCGCTCAGTGCGTTGCGTGGGTCCGACGACGGCGTGGTGATGTTGCGAATAAAGTCCAACGGCCGATTGATTTCATATTTCACCGAAAACCGCGAGTGAATGATGTTGCCATCGCCCGTGAGCAATGACCCATCCTTTTCCGGGTTCAGCGGCCCGGCTCGTCCCTCGGCCTCCGCTTCGGTTGCCGCCCCAGCCGGTATTTCATGCCAGAATTCACGGTTCAGTTGAAGCTGCTGCGAAGCCACGGGAATGAACACCACCTGATCAATCGGGTACGGAAAGGCAAAGTAAACCCGACCCGGTCGCATCACAGCTTGTTCCGCCGTGTTGCCGACGATCTGCCCGAAACGCAAACGCACGCCCACTTCCTGAGCCGGGATACCCCACACGATGCCCGAAAGCAGGTATAGCACCGCCAATACCAGCATGATCAGCTTCAGCACCCCAAAGCTCACCTGCAAAGCATCGGCCAGTGACCGCTGGGCTGGGTCCAACTCGGCGGTGGGCAGCCCATGATCATGGTCGTGGTCATGATCGTGATCATCATGACCGTGATGATGTTCAAACGGATTGAAAGGTTTTTCAGCCATGGTTGTCCGATTGCAGGGGCATGCTGCCCGGGTTGGTTCTCTTTCTTTCCGACTCACCGATTCACTCGGCCGCTCGGCCACTTCTTCAACCGATTAACCGATTCACGGATTAACTACCACTCAGAATACCCGGTCCCTCATCGCCTTCGGCGATTCGTTCCCGGCTTGGTTCGGCAAATTCGAAATCCGAAAT
>CAYRTH010000017.1:0-33664 GCA_964427135.1 uncultured Phycisphaeraceae bacterium | reverse complement strand
CCGATTCAAGGCATGTCGTCGATTACCGAAAGATTGCGCGGAAATCAGACGACTAAACCAAGGGTGATCGCATCATTTGCGGGTTGTCGTTCGAGGTTGGTCAGATATAGAACCCATTGCTGTCATTTTGGCGGTTAAAGTCCGATTCAACGTTATCAAAAGATATTGGCTGATTTTGGTGTATATCGTTAAATGATGTTTTAGCAATGTGTTATGCTAATCAAGTGGTTTGATTTAAGGGCATAATCATGGTATAATCGGTATATGTCGCTGCCGGTGTTGCAACCAAGTCGCGTGACGGTGATGGTTAAGCCAGTGGGGGCGTTGTGTAACCTCGACTGCACGTATTGTTATTACCTACCGACGAAGACGATTTACGATGGCCGTGAGAAGCGGATGAGTCTGCGGACGTTGGAGAACATTTTTGCCAGCGTATTACCGCGGTTTGGGGACGAGGTGACGATTGCCTGGCAGGGGGGTGAGCCGACGCTGGCGGGGATGCCGTTTTTTGAAAAAGCGATCGAGTACCAGGAAAAATATCGTCGGCCCAACCAGCGGGTGAATCATGCTTTACAGACCAACGGCACGCTGTTGGATGATGATTGGTGCAAGTTTTTGGCAAGGCATGAGTTTTTGATCGGGCTGTCGATGGACGGGCCGCCGCGATTTCATGATCACTATCGCATCAGCAATCGCAAGCAACCGACGTCTGACAAAGTGCTCGCGGGCATGAAGCTGATGAAAAAGCATGGGGTGGAGCACAACATTCTGTGCGTGATCAATGACTTCAACGTCGAACACCCCGATGAATTGTTTGGTTACCTGGCGAACCTGGGGCAGCGGTGGTTGCAGTTTATACCAGCCATCGAATGGGAACCGGACACCGCCAACCCGGTTCGAAACAAGCTTGCACCTTATTCACCGCAACCCGAGCCGTTCGGTCGGTTTTTGTGTCGCACGTTTGATATTTGGTTTGAGAAGTACCGGGCGAGTTTGAGTGTGCGTGATTTTGATGCGGTGCTCAATAAGCTGGTGTTGGGGCGTATGCCGTTGTGTATTTTGGACGGGTCTTGCCACAATCAGATTACGATTGAGCACGATGGGTCGGTGTTCGGTTGCGACCATTTTGTGGAAAGGCGCTGGCAGCATGCGCACATTGGTGAGCCGGGGTGGAAGAACCCGATCAATTTGGACGGGTCGCAGTCGGTGGGTTTGACGGTGCATGGCACAGGGTATCAACGGCTGGAAGCGGGCACGGATATTCATACGGTCACTGACACACCCGTGCATACGGAGCCGACGGAGGCGAGTGAACAGCCGTTGGATGCGGATTGGTACGATCGGATTGATGCCCAGCGTTTGGGGACGTTTGCGGTACGTAAACAGCATTTGCCGCCGACGTGTTTGAGTTGCGAGTGGAAGCCGTATTGTCATGGCGGGTGTCCGAAACATCGACCGATGGGGGGCGATGTGCCCGAGCCAACGGTGTTGTGCGAGTCGTACAAAATGTTTTACAGCCACGCGATGCCACGCATGCAGTGGTTGGCCGGTTTTTTGCGTGCGGGTCAGCAACCACCGCCCCCGGCACCGCTGCAACGGGTGGGCAGACAGACGGCTGCGGAATCGCTCCCCGGTTTTTCGGCAGTGGCAACGGCGATGGAGTTGATGTCAGGTACGACCGTCGAAAAAGCGCCACGTGCAAGGGCAGCGGTGGGGCGGAACGATCCGTGTCCGTGTGGTTCGGGGTTGAAATACAAAAAATGTCACGGGAAAAACGTATGAACAAACCAAGTGATTGCTGCTGAAGTAACAATGACATCGTGCATTCGACTTTTTTGTCTGGAGTAGGATTGACAATGACCAGCATGACCAGTGCAAGCCGTGTATCGTGGGCCGACCGATGGACCAAGCCGACGTTGGAAAGTTTGATTGAATCGCTCAAGGCTCATCACCGTCGGCAATTTGTGCATTTGATGGAAAAACTCGACACTGTGCCGGGGATGGACAAAACCATTTTGTGGTATGGACCGAGCTGGAAATGGACCATCGCATACAACCTCAAACCGGCCAATGGCAACGGTCATGGTCAGGGTTCAAGCACCGTTCGCAACGGCAAACGTGGCAAGGTGGTGCCCACATCAACGCAGTCGGCGCAACCCAGTGATGTGTTTTGTTTCCTTGTGCCCAGCATTGAAAATCCGACGGTGTGCATTCCCCTGGCCGAGCATCATGCAGAGGTGATCGCTTCGGGGACGCTCAGCCGATATTTGCGTGAAGGGATTAACACCGCCAAGTGTGCGGTGGCAACGCGCTGGGCAACCTGGACCCCGGCCACGGAATCGGAATCAACCCAACTGGCGGACCTGCTTAAAAAGAAGCTGCAACTGGCGACGGAACAGGCTGTGGCTGGTGAAAATTGACTTGATCAAGTGTGGGATGAAGTGGTCGAGTGGCCAAGTGGTCAAGTGCACAGAAAACTTCGGATTTTGGATTTCGGATTTTCATAACCAAGCCGAGGACGAAACCGATAGGTTGAGGACTCGGGTATTTATGAAACAAGCAGAATACCCGGGCCCTCGGCTTGCCAGCCTCGTTCCCGGCTTGGTTTCCGCGCTGGGTCACTTAACCACTTTTTCTGATTCACCGACGCACGGAACAACCGATTCACTTTTACTGGCAACCAGCGCCGACGCAAAGCGCCGGGGGCCGCGCTAAACAAATACAATCACTCGGTCACTTGCGCCACATTTTCAATTTCGCGGGGCAAGGCATCGGTGTTTTGGTATAGTGAATTACGGAGAGAAAATGAGGGACACCATGCGCTACAAAGTGATGTGGCTAATGTCGTGGATTACGATGACACTTTGGCTGGGCAATATCAGCGGTTGCAGTACGCCACCCGTGAGTCAAGGCGTGCATGATGATGCCGCTGCTGATGCTGCGATTCAAAAAGAGGCGCAGGAGTGGTCCAAAAAATGGCGACCACCGGCGGATGATGTGCAACCCAGTCAGTCGGCTGCGACGACACCGGTTGCTACGACATCGGTTGCATTGACGCCCAAGGCTGGTGAAGCCACGCCTGATGAGGTTGTCACCACACCGGTGCGTTGCGGGCCGATGGCTGCGGGCGATGTGTGCCAAGTGTGTCAGGGTGAAGTGGCTTGTGCACCACACCAGCAGCAGCCGATAGTGACCACGACGATGAACCGCGGACATTGGCCGCAGATGGTGGTGAAAGCGGAAGCGGGGCAAACCCGTCATTGGCCGGTGTATTTCAATGACTGCCCGGTGTATGCGTCGCAAGCCGACCCTGCTGCTGCGCCCGGGACCGAGGCATCGATTCACGCAGCACTGGCCGATGATCGTGCGGCCGGGGCGAGCTTTGTAAACATGCAGGCTGTGCCGACGCAACCGATCAAGGCTGCGTTTGATTTGGTGACGCTGCCGGTGCGGGCGATTTTTAATCCGCCTTGGGTGACGAACACCAGCCCGTGATGGGTCGTATGGTGCAAAGTCGCGTGGCTGGATTTGTTCAGATAATGAACCGCTCCCTTACGGTCGCGGCTCGTTATACAAAAGTGGCACACGATGGGTCGTGAGGCGTGAACAGGGAGTCGGCGTAACGTGAGGAGTGTACATGCCGACGGTCAGTTTTGATGCGCAAAGTTTGATGATCGATGGTCGGCGACTTTGGCTGGTCAGCGGTGAGCTTCATTACGCCCGCATTCCCCGTGAACATTGGCGCAAGCATTTACTGGCCGCCCGTCAGGCGGGTTTGAATTGCATCACCACCAGCATTCCGTGGAATCAGCATGAACTGCGACCGGGGGTTTTCGATTTTGAAGGGTCACTGGACCTGCGTCATTTTGTGAAACTCATCGGTGAACTGGGGTTGTACGGGGTGTTGCGCGTCGGGCCTTATGTGGGTGATGGGTATGACATGGGTGGTTTACCCGCTTGGCTGCATGGCATCGAAGGCGTGAAACTGCGTCAGGCGCCCGGCCCGTTCATGGAAGCGGCAGCCCGACATTTTGGCGAAGTGTTGGAGCAGGTGAAGGATTTACAAGTCACCGCAATCGCGCAACCGGGCTACAACACCAGCAGCATCGGCAACGGCGGCGGGCCGGTGATTTTGATGCAGGCTGAGCATCACTGGTTTTGTCATCACCCGCAGCAGGGCGAACTGTATTTGAAGGAACTGGCACGCTACCTGCGCGAAAATGGTTGTGAGGTGCCGATCACCCTGGCCAACAACCTTTGGCAACGCACGGAAGGAACGATCGACACCTGGGTGGCCAGTGAACAGCTGCTGGCGGACATGCGGCAACTGGCGGTGGTGCAGCCGAATCGACTGCGTTTGGTCAGCGATTTGTCGGTGGCGTCGCAGGCCATGATGCACGATGAAGCAGCACAAGCTTCAGGGCGTTCGTCGGCTGGCGATTCGCCCGTGAACGATGCAACCAATGAGCAAGCGTCATCATTGCTGGTGAAACTGGCGCAGGTGCTGGCATCGGGCAGTCAGTTCAACCTGACGCATTTTCATGGCGGCAGCAACTTCGGTTTTATGGGGGGACGTTGGGCGGGGCATGAGCAGGCTGGCTTTGCCCCCGTCGATCATGTGCCCATTGCGCCACTTTCGCAAACTGGTGCACGCAGGTCGGGTTACGCAGCGATCAAACGCATCAGCACGTTTGCAAGTCAGTTCGGTCATGTGCTGGCCGCCTTGGAACCGGATCGACATCATGCGGCAATATCGCTGGACGCAACCGACCATCCGATCAGCGTGATTCATCAGCGTGGCAATCAGGGGCAGGTGGTTTTCATTTTTCAAAACCAAAACGAGCAACGCGAGCAAATTGATTTGTTGTTGCCAAACGGTTTGAATCTGCCGGTGCCGCTGACCAGTGCGCCGGTGCAATGGCTGATGATGGATGTGAAACTGTCGGGTGCGACGACGCTGGATTACACCAACCTCAGTCCGTGGGCATTGGTCAACCGAAAATTATTGGTGATGTACGGGCCTGGGGGCTCACAGGGTTTGATATCACTTAATGGTGCGATTCTCGAAGTGGCTGTGCCCTTGGCGCAGGACGCAAAACCATGGGTGGGCCAGCATGAAGGGTTGACCGTGGTGGTGCTGAGCGAAGCGCAGGTGGATCAGGCAACCATCACATCAGTGGGCGTGGTGACAGGGGCTGCGTCGCTGGATGAAAACGATCAACCGATGATGAACGAGTCGCATCAAGCTGCGCTGACCATCACAGCGACAGGCGAACGATTGATACACAAAGACAACCCGGTGAAGGCAACCAAGGGTGCGGGGTCATCACGAGCTGCCAAATCATCAACGACGATGGCATTGCCGAAGTTGGCGCATTGGCAGGTGTGTGAGCTCAATGGTTTACTCGATGGGTCGTCGTCGCAGTATCAGGGCATTGCCGGACCGACGTCGTTGGAAGCGTTGCAGGCTCAAAGTGCGTATGGTTGGTATCGTTTGACACTGCCCAAAACGGTGAACGACAGAGCCTTGTTGCCGGCTGACGCGGGACGGTTGCATGTGTATCAGGCTGGCAAATTACAAACGATTGTAGGGGTGGGTGCGGGGGCAACCAGTGACCCGGTGAAAATCAAACTGTCGGGGCAGGTGGTGATATTTGCGGACCAACCGGGGCGGTTTTGTGACGGTTGGAAAATGGGGGAACCGACGGGGTTGCACGATCATTTTTATGCGGTGAAATCACTGCCTTTGGGTAAGGCAAAGCTGACCACGGTGCGCGGGTTTGACCCGTGGGCGTTGGGGCAATATTGGAGTGGGCTGCGTTTTGGCGATCATTCACCATGCGATGCCCTGGTGTGGGAAGTGAAAGTGCAACGTGAGCAGTCATTGGTGATTGAATTGCGTGAAGCCCCCGGTGATTGGCTTTTGCAGTGCAACGGCAAAGCGGTCGGTGTTTACAGTCAAGAGCAGTCCAGTGGTTTTGTGCGTGTCGTGCTGCATGAGGGTAAAGGTCATATCAAACCCGGCAGCAACGAACTCAAACTGGTGCACTTGGGCAAACTGTCGGACGCTCGTGAAGCGACGCAAGTGGTCAAAGGTTTGCAGGTGTATCTGACCACGGACAACCTGACGAATGATGCGACTTTCGCGTACGCACCATGGTCGCCCCCGGCCCCGGCATCGGCCGCACCCCAGGCCCTTGCCTTGCCATCAGCCTCAGCCTCGCAAGTTTCACCGTTTGTCAACCTGAAACAAACGCACAAGCCCGGGCAACCCTGCTGGTTTCGCACACACTTTTCATCGGCATCGACAGCCACGCCCATCAGCATCGAATTGTCGGGCATGAGCAAAGGGCAGTTGTACCTCAACGGGCGGAACCTTTGTCGATACTGGGTGGGGACGCCACAGGGTAAACCATTGCCGGGCCAAGCCAGTTTTTACCTGCCCCAACCTTGGTTGCGCAGCGATGAGTCGAATGAACTGATGTTGTTTGACGAGCATGGATTCGCACCGACCAAGTGCCGGTTGACGTGGCTGGGGTAAGTTGGAATGGCATGCGAGTCATGGTATGAACGAGCCGCGACCGTCAGGGAGCGCTGGTTTGAACGAACATTTTCTGACAAAGACCGCTCCCTGACGGTCGCGGCTCGTCGAAAGACAAAACACAATCACATCCATCCAGCATGATCACATGCTATCATTACGCACCTGCTGCAACGCGATTGCAGACCCGCCTGATAACCCGGAAATCAACATGCCCACCCTCACCATCGACGGCAAAGCCCTGCCTTACGAAGGCAAAAAAACCATTTTACAGGTCGCCATCGAACACGGCCTGGAAATACCCCATTACTGTTACCACCCTGGTTTGTCCATCGTGGCCAGTTGTCGCATCTGCCTGGCCGAGGTGGCGCAACCCAACCCACGCAACGGCGGCAAACTCGAACTGATCCCCAAACTGCTGCCCACCTGTCAGACCCCCGCTTCCGACGGCATGGTGGTTTACACCAAGTCCCCCAAATCAATCGCCAACCAAAAAGCGGTGATGGAATACCTGCTCATCAATCACCCCTTGGATTGCCCGGTGTGTGATCAGGCGGGGGAATGCTCATTGCAGGATTATAGTTATCAATACGGGCGCACCGAGGCACGGTTTGAGGAAGACAAAATCAAGCAGCCGGTGAAGGACATCGGCCCGCATGTGAAACTTTACAGCGATCGCTGCATCATGTGCTCACGTTGCGTGCGCTTCACCAAGGAGGTCACCGGCACCGGTGAACTGGGTATTTTCGGTCGCGGCAGCAAAGAGCAGATTGATATTTTTCCCGGTCGTGCGCTCGAAAATGAACTGTCGGGCAATGTGGTGGACATCTGCCCGGTGGGGGCGCTGCTGGACAAAGATTTTTTATTCACCCAGCGCGTCTGGTTTTTAACGGAAACTGCTTCGATTGATGGGTTGACCGCAGGGGGTGACAACATCAGTGTGCATCACAACGAAGGCAAGGTATATCGTGTCAAGCCCCGTGCCAATGCGCAGGTGAACCAGTGGTGGATCAGCGACGAAATTCGTTACGGCTGGAAGTTTGTGCACAGCGAAGAACGCTTGCGTCAGCCGATGCGATTGCAATTCGGCACACAGGTCGAATGTGACTGGCAACGTGCGTACGACGATGTACGCAACATTTTCAACGCGGTGACCGGTCGGGGCAAACGCACTGCCTTGCTGCTTTCGCCGATGCTGACTTGTGAAGATGCGTACCTGCTTTGCTCAGCGGTGCGGGCGATGGACAAGGACTCTGTCATCGGTCTTGGTCCGGTGCCAACATCGGGTGAAAACAAAACGTTTCCGGGCGGGTACACCGTGCGAGCTGAAAAAGCACCCAATGCCCGGGGCGTGCAGCGCGTGATCGAAAGTTTCGTCGGGGCGGGCAATGGGTTTGATTTTGCCAAAATGCTGACCACCCTCAAAGACCCAGCTTGGAATATCGAAGCGGTCGTCATCACCGGCAACTACCCCAGCAAATGGACCACCAAAGAACTGATCACCGCACTAGCGAAAAAGCAGGTGATGTTGCTCGATACACTGCCCAACGATTTATCGGGCAAGGCCGATGTGCTGTTGCCCTCGGCCACATGGGTTGAAAAGCCCGGCACGTTTGAAAATGATCAGAACCGCTTGCAGGCATTTTCGCAGGCGATCGCTCCGCTGGAAATCGTGCACAGTGAGGCACAGATCGCGCTGGATTTGCTGGCAATGGTGCAGCAACAACCGCACACCACATTTGATGCCGCGGCAACGCGCGAAAAAATGGGGGGGGTGTTTGTCAGTCAGGTGCATTTGCCCAGTGCGGAGCGTGGTCGTGAACTGGACATGCAGTATGTTGAGTTGTGACGTCCAAAAAAGGGGATAAGTACATATATTATTAATGAATTCACTTGATAATTAGGGGATTTTATTCATTTTTATATGTACTTATCCCCTTTATCAGGGTTTGCTTTTTTTTTCACATACCCAAGTCCTCGTCACTGCGTTCCTCGTCCTTGGCTTGGTTCTGAAATTTCGAAATTCGAAATCCATAATTCGAGATTCAGTCACTCGACCACTTCTTGTGACACGGCTTTTTTATGTTATAAAACCAGCCATGAATATCACTGTCAACGAATTGGCGGAACGAATCGGTGCGAAGGTGCAGGGTGATGGCAAGCTTCAGGTGCGCCATTGTGCAGCCTTGGACCACGCGGAATTGCACGATGTGGTTTTGGTGAATCAGCCTGACGATGTGGCGGCATTGTCGGAAAGCAAAGCCGGGGTGGTGATCACCAATGCGGCGACGGCAGCGAGCATGAACGGCCAGGTGTTATTGCTGGCCGATGATCCGCGTTTTGCGTTTCGACAGGCATTGGTCGAGCTACACGGCTTCCGTGAACACCCCGAACCGGGCATTCACGAACAGGCATTTGTGGACAAAACCGCCATTGTCGGCGAGCTTTGCACCATTCGCCCGTTTGCCTACCTGGCCAAGCAGTCGCGCATCGGCAAACGCTGTGTGATTTACCCGCAAAGCTACATCGGCAAGGGCACAACACTGGGCGATGATTGCGTCATTTACCCCGGTGTTCATGTGTACGATGGGTGCATCATCGGCAATCGCGTGGTGATTCACTCCGGCAGTGTCGTCGGCCACGATGGCACGGTATTTGTCGAACACGATGACCGACGGTTACGCATGCCCAGTGCAGGCAACGTGGTGATTGAAGACGATGTTGAAATCGGTGCCAACTGCACCCTGCAACGCGCCATCGTCGGCAGCACCCTCATCGCCAAGGGTGTCCGCCTGCACGATCGCAGCACGGTCGAGCAGGGCACAGTGGTGGCACATTGACGTACATTGCTCGACTTGCTGATGCGTTAGCAGGGGTGCCACAACGCGATCCGAAGGGCGCTGTATGTATTGTTGCACCGCCGCCCTCGGCGGTGGGTTGATAAACGGTGCAAAGTATTCGCCGTCGCCTGACACCACCGATGAAGCCCTCGGCTCGTATCAGATGACGAAATTCAGTCGTGCATGACCCAACCATCACTCAATTATGAATCAACCGATTAACGATTCAACCTAATCATACCCGAATCCTCAACCCCCCCCGGGGTTCGGCTTCGTCCTCGGCTTGGCTTCTCAGTATTCGAAATCCAACGGCTTAAACAGCGGGTTCTCCCGCTAAATTCGAAATCCGAAATTCATTCACGCCCCGGCCACGCGCGGCATGCGCGTCGGTTCACGCACAATCTCCGCGTTCACTGCCTGCTGCATCAATGACAACTTCAAATCCCTGGCCCCCGGCAGGTCCCACAAATTACGCAATTCGCTCGGGTCTTCCTGCAAATCAAACAGTTCGCCATACGGGTGGTTGCGGTACATCGTCAGCTTGTAACGATCCGTCACATACGTACGCATATGCACCGTCGTCGGCTGATGACGGAACTCAATCACCACATCGTCACGTACTTTGTCCTGCTTGCCCGTCCACACGTCCCACTGATTCACCCCCTGCATCCGACCGGGCACGGGCAAACCACTGGCCGTCAGAAACGTCGGCGCTAAATCCACCAACCCCTGCAACGCGATGCTCACCTTGTTGCCCGGAACCTTGCCCGGCTGGCGCACAATAAACGGAACCTTGAGCAAATCCTCGTAATGGAACGGCCCCTTGGCAACCAGCCCATGCTGTCCCAAAAAGTGGCCGTGATCCGTGCTGAACACCACCAGCGTATTCTCCGCAATGCCCAGCCGATCCAGCGTGTCCAGTATCCGACCGATTTCACGGTCCATGAAACTGATCATGCCATAGTAAATCGCCATCTGCTGGCGCAGTTTTTCAGGGTCGTGCAAATGGCACTGTCCACCGTGCACCGCATGACCGCCGGGTTCCTGATACACCTTCCAATTGGCATTGCGATCGCGCGTCATCGCAAAGTGTGGCGGCTTGTCATCAAACTCACCCTCGACAAACGAACCAATCGGCATGTCCGCGGGGTTGTACATGCTGTCCCACGGGCGACTCACCAAATACGGCGGATGAGGGTCATGAAAACTCGCCCAGGTCATGAAGGGTTTGCCCTCCTTCACCGACTTTTCAATGTCCGCGATGGTGCGGTCAGCCGTCCATTTGGTGTAGTGAAACTCTTCCGGTAAATCCCACGCACCTTCCTTGCACGGGCTGGCACCATAACCGGTCTTGGGGTCGGGTTTGACAAAATGATCCGCCCAGTTTTTCAAGCCCTGGTCTTGCATCCACACGCCGTAGTGCCCGCCAGCGTGCGCCTCATCGGCATGGTTGCGACAGGTTTCAACGTGTTTGAACCCGTACCATGGCCCGTGAAAGTTGCGCCAAAAGTCCAGGTCGCGCAAAATCGGCTGACACTCGATCGAATGCTGGTCCCCCGGCCCATCTTTAAGTGGTTGAAAATGGGCTTTGCCGATGAGCGAGGTGTGGTAGCCATGACTTTGAAAATCATGACCGACGGTGGGCACATCTTCGGGCAGTTTGACGCCGATGGTCCAGCACCCGTGCCAGGCCGGGTACATGCCGGTGATGATCGTGCCGCGCGAGGGCGAACAGACCGGCGTGTTGCAGTAGGCACGGGTGAAGGTGGTGCCTTCGCGTGCCAGACGGTCCAGGGCCGGGGTTTGAATATGTCGGTTGAACAGGCCGAGGGTGTCGTAGTGCTGCTGATCGCTGGTGATCAGCAGAATGTTCTGACGGGGGGCTGAAGGCATGATGCGTTCCTGCTGAAGCGTGATGTAAAAGAAGAAAAGTCAATCACGACGCAGGTGATTCTATCGGAAAGCCAAATCATGCGCAAGCGAGTATTGGAAACAAGGGACCACAAAAATCACAACATGCGTGCCGGCTGATCGTAGGGGTGTTGGCGCTGTGCCAGTAATTGCGCCAGCAGGGCATCACGGTGGTAGGGCACCATGTTTTCCAGCAATTGGGCAAAGCTGCGCCAGGTTTGTCGAAGGATGAACCAACGTGACAAGCCCAGTTGTTGCAGGGTGGAGCCGTGATGTAAAAGGTAGTCGGCCAGCATCAGGGCAAAGAGTACGCGCAAACGCAGTCGGCGAAGGTTGCGACGTAAAAAATTGAAGTCGGCAAATTCGCGTGTCAGCCATTCGGAGGCGAAGGCAATGTGCTGCTGACGATCATGCAGTAATTGTTCAATGCCTCGGCGCAGGGCTGGGGCATCAGCCTTGACACGCAAATGTTTGAGGCTGGCCACTTCCAGCACATTGCCCAGTAGCAAAATCGACACTTCAAAGCGCAGGCCTAGTTTGCGGCGCATTTGAGGCAGTGAGGGAATCAAGCCAAAGACCTGAGCCGAGGCTTGAGTGTCGGTGCTGCCCTGTTGCAACAGGTGTCTGGCGAGCTTGGCAAGGGCCTGGTCTTCCTTGATCCATAAACGGAGGCATTGCACGAAAGCCGGGTCGTTGGGGTGGGTTGCCAGGGCCGCATCGACCAGCCAGGGGGACGTATGATTGGCGCGATCGGCAAAGCGATCCAGCCATTGCTGAATGACGCGATCGCTTGCGGTCTGGTTTTGACAGATGAGGGAAGTAGTGCGCACCCGAACATGTCGGTTATGCAGAAAGTGGCACAACCAGTATCGACTTCGGCTCCACAAAACACCAGGCATATTCACGGTTCCATGATGCGACCAGATCAGCGGACCACCCCTTTTCAACATCGGTCATCATAGGCAGGGTTCGTGAGAAACATGCGAGACAGAAGTGGCCAAGTGGTCAAGTGGCCAAGTGGCCAAGTGCATAAAAACAAGCCAAGGACCAGGTCGCAGCCCCCGTGGGGGCGACCGAGGACTTGGGTATTGATTGGATAATCCTTTTTTTGAATATCGGGTTAACGGGTGGGCAGTGCCCAATACCCGGGCCCTCCTCGTCGGTCGCAGGGGCGGCTTCACGATTCGTTCCCGGCTTGATTCTGAAAAAACCGAAATTCAAAATCAGTATCAGCCTGGTGGATTACAATATAGACATGATCGGGCATGAAGCGGACCGACCTCACGGAAAGGCTGACCCATGGCTGTGCGTATGGAACTATCACGTATCCTCATCCGCGAGAACAACGATGCGCACATCGTTGAGCTGCGCGAAGTCGATGGTGAACGCATTTTCCCCATCGTCATCGGCCTCAACGAAGCCATGGCCATCGAACGCAGGCTCATGGGCCAGGCTCCGCCACGACCTTACACCCATGAACTTTTGGCACAGGTCATCTCCGTCCTCAATGCCAAGCTCAATCGCATTGTGATCTGCGACCTGAAGGACCAGACCTTTTTTGCCCGATTGGTCCTCGAAAACGAACATGGCAAACTCATCGACCTGGATTCGCGTCCCTCCGATGCCCTGGCCCTGGGCGTCGCCCATGATGTGCCGATCTTTGTGGAAGAGCATGTGCTGGATGAAGTGCTGCGTGCCGACCAGCCCAGCGAAGATGAAGAAAGTCAGACCTGATGCCCAAGTGGTCGAGTGGCAATGAATTTCGAATTTCGAATTTAGCAGGAGAACCCGCTGTTGAAACCATCGGATTTCGAATTAACGAATATGATCCCGTAACACTCGAAAGTTCGATTGGATGTCTTTCAATCCGAAATTCGAAATTCAAAATTCGAAATCACCTCGGTTCAAACCCCACCGCCTTGGCCATGGCTTGCGTCCCTTCGCGCCCCAACCCGGCGGCACGGGCCTGTTCAAAATAGTCGCGGGCAGCCTGCAAGCCTTTGAGATTTAAGTTCAAGCTTTGCGTGTTGTCGGCCACGATGGCGAGGTCTTTCAAAATCAGATCGATCATGAACCCGGGGGCAAAATCACCTGCCGTGATTTTCGGACCCAGGTTGGCCAGTTGCCATGAACCGCCCGCCCCGGCTGCGACAACCTTGATCATCGTGTTCACGTCCAACCCGCTGCGCTGCGCCAGGGTGATCGCTTCGCACACGCCCATGAGTGTCGCGGCGACGATAGTCTGGTTGCAGGCTTTGCACATCTGCCCCATGCCTGATGGGCCGACGTGGGTGATGGTTTTGCCCACCGCCTGAAAAACCGGTTGGCAGTAGTCGAAGGCTTGCTGCGACCCGCCGACCATGAGGGTGAGGGTGGCATTTTGGGCGCCGATGTCGCCGCCGGAGACGGGGCTGTCCAGCAGGGTGATGTGGTGTGTTGCAAGGCGATTTGCGAAAAGAGCGGTGGCTTGCGGGCTGATGGTGGAAAAATCAATGACGATGCCCTGGCGCTGGCTGAACGACTGGGCGTGCACGATGCCCTGCGGACCGAATAACACCGATTCGACATCGGCGGTGTCGGTGACGTTGATGCAAATGACCGCAACGTCCGACTCGGCCAGGGCGCGTGGTGATTCGACTTTTTTGGCACACATGGCCAGCAAAGGTTCACACTTTTCCGGGGTGCGATTCCAGACGGTGACCTCGAACCCAGCCTTGCGCAGGTTCAGTGCCATCGATCGGCCCATGATGCCCAGGCCGATGAAACCAATCTTGGGCTTTGACGGTTGTGTTGGGTTCATGTTTATGCATCCACGAACACCGGATGACTCATGCGATGTTGGGGACGAATGAGCCGCCTCGGCAATGTTGCAGGTACTTGAGCGCATACACCTGGCCGGTCATTTCCAGGTGGCCTTTGTACACCGGGTCATGCCAACCTTCGATGTCGATGCAGCCTTTGTAGCCGTGCTGGCGGAGAATCGAGATCACATCGGTCCAGTTGGTGTCGCCAAAACCAGGGGTGCGATGCTGGACGAATGGTACGCCGCCGCGAATGCCTTTGGTGCGTACCACGTCCCATTGCACGGTCGCATCTTTGCCATGCACGTGAAAAACTTTTTTGATCCACTGACGCAATTGTGGCAGCGGGTCGATCAGTGAATTCATTTGATGACAGGGTTCCCACTCCAAGCCCAGGTTGTCAGCGGGTACTTCGTGAAACATCATTTCCCAGGCACTGGGCGCGTGGGCGATGTTCCATAAGGGGGCGTGCCAGTGACCGCCCATGTCGCAGTTTTCAAAAGCGATGCGCACGCCCTTGTCGGCGGCACGCTTCACCAGCGGCCCCCAAACCTGCTTGAAGGTTTTCATGTTTTCAGGCAATGGTTTGCCCTCGACCGCCCCGGTAAAACCGCACACGAGGTTGCATCCGAACAAGGGCGTGGCGTCGATCAGTTTGGCCCAGTCCCTGGCGGTTTTTTTATCCATCAGCGGGTTGCCGAATAAAGCCGTGCTGCTGATGATCGGCTTTTGCCCCAGCAGGGAACAATCCTGCGCCTCGGCCAATACGTCTTTGACCTGGGCCGCCAGTTTTTTGAGATCGACATCGCCCAGGTATTTCCAGAAATGCAGTTGAAACGATTCAAAGCCCAGGGCGCAGAGTTTGGCCAGTAGTTCGGGTCTGGTCGTGGCTGAGCCGGCGAGTGTACCGATACGGATGTCAGCATGTGACATAATCAATCCTTTATGGGTGATGGAAGATGACATTGTGCGGGAATTGCACTCAGGTGGCAAACGGTCCAGGAGCGGCTGGCTATCAAAAACGAATCATCCACGCCTGATCTTCGTAAGCGTGTGGATCACACACCCTTTCCTCATTGCGACGAAGCTCAGGATGGCTTTTCAAACAACGACAAACGCGACAAGTCGCGGCGCTAACCAGTCAAAGCGCCGACGCGAAGCGTCCGCGCTAAACAAAGAATATGAATCAATCATTCAACCACTTTTTCAACGGTCGCAGTGCATCGATCACCCCGGCTTGGTGGGCGTAGAGCCAGAAAAGTTGCATCGCCTGCAACTGACGCGGGCCGACGTCGTACTTCAACCAGTGCCCAAGGTATTGCCGGGCTAAATCATTCGGCCAACCGGCGGCGGAAGCGTAACGGGCTACGATGTCGTCAATGCGTTTTTCATTGGCGACACGCAGGTTGTTGAGTTTGTCCGGCAGTTCACCCAGCTTCGTATCAGCGCGGGCCAACCACGTGGCAAACACAAACGGCAAACCGGTCAACTGGTGCCAGGCTTGGCCCAGGTCCACGTCATAGGGATACCCGGCTGCCTCGGGTCGCTGCGTCACCACCTTGTCACCGATCAGCAGCACCGCTTCGGGAATTTGCGTGTGCAGCCAATGCGAACGCGACGGTGCGTCCGGCAAGTCAATCAATGTTGGTTTCACTTGATGCAACCGCCAAAGTAGTACCCGGAGCAGGGCGACACTGGTGTGACTATCCGTGTCCGCATACACCTGGGTGATGCGATCCAACGGCACTCGGCTGAACAAACGCACCGTCAGCGTCGGCCCTTCACACCCAATGCCACCCACCGGCACGACCTCCAACGGCACTTTGCTGCGCTGAAAATCAATCACCGGGCACAGGGCCATGTCGGTGGTTCCCTGTTCCAACCCTTCGAGCAATCGGCTGGGCACGGCCAAATCCAGGTGTTCATGTTCATTCAATACCAGTCCGTCGATGAGCGGCTTGGCATTGAGGAAACTGACACAACCCAGGCGCAAGCAACGTGGTAGTTGTTTTGCTGCGGCAGGGGTTGTATCAGTGCAATGAGGCATGGTGCAATTGTAGGGCTTTGACGCCGTGCCCTTTAGGGCCGGTTTGTTTCATGAACGTAGGGCAATGAATCCGGGGCTAAAGCCCTCGGCGTCAATTTTGCTTCATCGGGCGACTGCTGCGCAGTTGCGTTTTTTGGGAAAGTGGGATTAGCATATCCAACTTATGAAACTGCGTGAGCTACCCCCCGCGTCGATGGCGGACAGTTTGCATCGACACGGTATCGACCCTGAAAAACTGGTGATTGGCGTGCGCACCGATATCGACCCCTTGGGGCGGTATCGCGCGCATTGGTTGTTTGCTGACCCGGGCAAACGGCGTGTGCTGGTGTTCGATGAAGCACAACCCGCAGAGCCGGTGTTGAATATCGACATCGACACGGTGAAGGAGGTGCGCACACTGGGGGTGGTGGGTGCGGGCATTTTGCAGGTGAAAATCGACGATGCCTGGCTGGATGTGCTGCGCTTTTCCAACAAGTTCAAATACGACTTTGGCAGAGTCGCCAAGCGTTTGAATCAGTGGCGCAAGCATGAAGCATTACTTGAAGATGGGGCCGATGAACACGACCCCAGGCGATGCAAAAACTGCGGGTTGATGCTGGAGTTTGTCGGGGAAAGTTGTCCGCGGTGCATCAACCGGGGCAAAGCCATGCGGCGGGTGCTGGAGCTGATGCGCCCGTACTGGTTTCGTGCCTCGATCATGATGACGTTTCTGCTGATCGGCATCGGGCTGGACATGATCGGCCCACGACTGACGCAGTTTTTGGTCGATCATGTACTCAAGGTCGATGGTCAGGTCGGGCCTAATCCGATTCCGGCACTGGAAGAGTACCCCAAAACCACGCTGCTGATGATGGTAGTGGCGACGCTGGCGCTGGTGCAGATTTGTCGAGCATTGATCAACGTGCTCAACGGACGGCTGGGCAGCAGGGTGGGTACGAGCATCACCTATGACATTCGCGGTCGGCTGGTCGATCACCTGGAAAAATTGTCACTTGGTTACTACGACAAGCAGCAGGTCGGGTCGCTGGTCGGTCGCGTGGCTTACGACACCGAAGCGGTGCAGGGCTTCATGGGCCAACTCACCGGCGGGTTTTTGATGCAAATTTTGCTGGTGGTGTTTTCCGCGCTGATGATGTTCAGCCTGGAACCCAAACTGGCGATATGGACACTTTTACCCGCACCGTTTGTGTTTAGCGGCACGTTCATTTTTTATCACTATGTCCACCCGCACTTTCGCCGATTTTGGGATCGGTCGTCCAAACAGGCGGGCATGCTCAACGGCATTTTGTCGGGTATTCGTGTGGTGAAGGCCTTTGCGCAGGAAGAGCGTGAACTGGATCGATTTCAAAAGTCGTCGGCAGCGCTGCGCGATGCAAGGTACAAGGTCGATACCTCGGCTTCGACGTTCTACCCGCTGATGGGCATCGTGTTTCAAATCGGCGGCTGGATTGTGTGGTACGTCGGCGGTGGTGAAGTGCTGAATCGTGAATTGACGCTGGGCACGCTCATGGCGTTTTTTGGTTACCTGGGCATGTTTTACGGGCCGCTGAATCAGCTAACGCATCTGACTTCGTGGATCACGCAGTTCACGACGCAGATGCACCGCATTTTTGAGGTGTTGGACACGCCGGTGAGTATTCAGGATGCGCAGAAACCCACCGCGATGCCCAGTGTGCAGGGTCGGATTGAATTTGAAAACGTGGTGTTCGGGTATTCGAGGCAGAACCCGATTTTGAAGGGGGTGAGTTTCACGATTGAACCCGGACAAATGATCGGCGTGGTGGGGCGCAGTGGTTCGGGTAAAACGACGATCATCAATTTGCTGTCGCGGTTTTACGATGTCGATGAGGGACGCATCAAGCTCGATGGGGTTGATATACGAGACGCTGCCAAGGCGGATTTGCAGCGTCAGGTGGGGGTGGTGTTGCAGGAGCCGTTTTTGTTTCGGGGGACGATTTGGGAGAACCTGACGTACGGTAAAACCGATGCGACGATTGAACAAGGGTTGGCGGCCAGCAAAGCGGGGAACAGTCATGATTTTGTAATGCGTCAGCCGCATGGGTATGACACGTGGGTGGGTGAACGCGGGGCGGGCTTGTCGGGGGGTGAAAGGCAAAGGCTTTCGATTGCAAGAGCGCTGTTGTGTGAGCCGAGGGTGCTGATTTTGGATGAGGCGACCAGCAGCGTGGACAGCGAAACGGAATTGCAGATTCAGCAGGCTTTGGCGGAACTGGTGAAAGGGCGGACGAGCATCATCATCGCGCACCGGTTATCGACCTTGCGCAACTGCGACAACATCATGGTGGTGGAGGAAGGGAAAATCATCGAGGCGGGATCGCATGGTGAACTGATGAAGCTGGATGGCAAATACGCAAGGATGGTGCGCATACAAACCTCGGTGAGCAAGGATAAAAGCGTCGATCAGGTGATTCATCAGGAGATGACCAATACGCAGGATGTGCCGGTTGCGCGGCCGGAGTTGGTAGTCGATGGGTTGACGGGTTTGACACCGGTGACGGGCCATCGGCCGAGGTGGTTGACGCCTGAAGTGGCACGGGTTCATTTGGGGAATCACAATGCGTTGCACGTGACGGTGACCAATGAACGGATTTACAGCGGAGTGTTTGCGCTAAGGTGTATGCCGGTGCGCGACCCGGAGCGGTACATCAGCCTGCGCTGTCACGATGCGGAAAACCGTGAGCAGGAAATCGGGCTGATTCGCAATTTAAGCGATTGGCCTGATGAGGCACGTGAGTTGATCGAATCGGCGTTGTCACGAAGGTATTTATTGCATGTGGTACAGGGCATTGCCTCGATCAAGCAGTTTCACAATTACCTGGAGTTTGTGGTGGCGACGGATCATGGGCTGATGAAGTTCATCATGCGTTACACCGGGTCGGCGGCGATCGATTATGGGGCAACGGGCAAGCTGCTGATCGATGTCGAGGAAAACCGGTTTGTGATCCCGGATGTGAGTCAGTTGACGAGTAAAGAACGGGCGATGTTCGAGCGGTATGTTTATTGGTAAGGCAAACGATGGTTTGTTGGGCAGGCGATGAAAAATTGAACATATTTTTAGTAATTCGCGTCGTAGGTAGTGCCTAAAAACAGACGCATTGGTTATGATGCGTTGATACAGGTTTTACCTCAAGGGGTATGCCTGTAATTGGTACGATGTTTGCATTGGGTTTTCGATGTTTTATTTGATGAAAGGAGTCTGACCATGGCCAAACGAACCAGCAGCACCCCCAAAACCAGCAGCAAAAAGACGACCGCCCCCGCGAGTAGTGCAGCCGTGCCCCCCACAGTGACACCGGCCCCGGCCCCCGTAGTCGCCGCGCCGGTGGCGACGCCGAAGGCGGTGAAATCGACAGTGACCCATCAGATGATTGCGAATAAGGCGTTTGAAATTTGGGAACGCAAAGGTCGGCCGATCGGCAAAGATTTGGAAAATTGGCAGGATGCAGAGCGGGAATTGGGGGTAAGGTGATGCGCGAAGTGGCGAAGTGGCCAAGTGGCCGAGTGGTCAAGTGGCAAGACACGCCCTCACCCTACCCCTCTCCCGGAGGGAGAGGGGACGGAAAAGTAATGAAGCGGCGACTTGGTGAAGTGATGATTTTAGCGCCGCGACTTGTCGCGTCTGTGGTAGCCCAGCCGCCCCGGCTGGGTGAATAAATATGTCGATGGCATCGGCGGGGTATGCAGTCAATCATGGGCGAATGAATTGTGGCAGGGGCACGGCGGATAACATCCGCCGCTTTGTCAAACACACCGCCGGGGGCGGCGGTTCCACAAGGATCGTTTGTCAAAAGCATTACCATCAAACGCGACAAGTCGCGGCGCAAAAAATAGTATTCAATTCGAAATTCGACATTCGAAATTTTTTGCAAATCACCCGAGGACCTGTTCCAATTCACGCAGGGCGTTGAAGGCGGCTAATTGCTCGGCTTCTTTTTTGGTGTTGGCCCAGGCGGAGGGAAACCTTCGACCGGCGATTTCAACGCATATTTCAAAAGCCTTGGAATGATCGGGACCTTTTTCGTCCAACAACAAATAATACGGCTGACCTTCGCAGCAGCGTTGCGCATACTGCTGCAACACGCTTTTGTAGTTGTTCTGATGCGTGGACTCGGCCAGTTCACGCACATGCGGGGCAAACACTTTCAATATGAAGGCACGCACCGGGTCGATGCCGCCGTCCAGGTAAATGGCGGAAATGATCGATTCAAGTGCTCCTGCTGCGACGCTCGATGGCAGCGAGGGGCGACTGCTCATGCCCTTGCCCAGCGTCAACATTTGAATCAGGTTCAAGTCATTACTGATCACCGCACAGACCTTGCGGCTGACCACCGCGCTTTTGATTTTGGTCAGTTCGCCTTCCAGGTACTGCGGGTAGGTTTGAAAAAGGTATTCGGAAATAACAAACCCCAGAATCGCGTCGCCGAAAAATTCCTGTCGTTCGTTGCTGTCCAACCGATCGTCGGCACTGGAGGCATGACGCAATGCTTCCTCCAACACTTTGGGGTTCTGAAAGCGATAACCGAGAATACGTTCGGCTTCATCAAGCATGAAAGGCATCACCTGGGCGGGTGATGGATCCGACTGTGCCTCGCGCTTGCGAGAAACAACCGGGTCGATCATCCGACAGCATCGAGTATGTGGGGTAAAATCAAACTTGTCAACGCCCAGCCAGCGGACTACGCTGCATCCATGCCACGATATCGCACCATCCCTGCGTCGTCATATCTACAGATGATATTCACTTTGCTAAGCGTGGTGACCTGGTGCGTCGGCACTCAGGTCGGTGCTGTCCAAGCAAACGCGTCGGGGCAGGGGGGTATTGTCGTACCATCAGAAGCTGCGGCGATTCTGCTGATTGACGAGGTACGCATCGGCATGAAGGGTTACGGGTTGTCGGTGTTTCATGGCGACAATATCGAACCGTTTGCCGTCGAAGTGGTCAGTGTAATGCGCAACTTCACCCCGCAGCGCAACGTTATTTGGATTCGCTGCCCGGATGAGCGCATGCAGCAACTCGGGCCGGTGCAGGGCATGAGTGGTTCCCCGATTTACCTTTGGGCTGAGGGTGAAGCACAAACGTTGGGGCAGGGGGGCAAACTCATCGGTGCGTTTGCGTATGGTTTCATGCTGACCAAAGATTGTTACGTGGGGGTGCAGCCGATTGAACAGATGCGCCGCGTGGCCAGTGTCGATGCGGCACAACCGCCAAGCGCGGATACATCAGCCCAAACCAAACAGTCAACCGATTGGTGGAATACGCAACGTGAATTGAGTGCGTTGTTGCAGCAACACGCCCCGGCCCTCGCGCATCAGTGGCGCGAACAAGTTTTGTTGCAAATGTTGTCAGCTTCATTACCAGCATCATTCCCCACGACCAGCGTAAACAGCGTGCCAACATCATTGGCATCAAGTCAACGGCAACACTCAGCCATCACCCCCGATGGGCTGACCTTGAGCGCTGAACAGGCACAACCGATGTTGCTGCCGATGTCGGTGCGCAGCCCTGCTGTCGCCCAGTTGTTTGGCCCGATGCTGGCAGCGCGTGGTTTATCGCTCATGGCGGCACCGCAGGGGTTGCCCATTGGTCAGCCACCGACGGAAATCAAACTCGATCAATTGCAAATCGCTCCCGGTTCCACGTTGTCAATCCCGCTGGCGTTTGGCGACATCGATTTGTCAGCGGTGGGCACGGTGACGGAAGTGTTGCCCGATGGTCGTGTGCTGGGGTTTGGTCATCCGATGTTTGGCGAAGGGCCTGCCGCGCTACCCATGGCCAGCGGGTTTGTGCATTACGTGGTGCCTTCGCACCTGGCGAGTTTCAAACTGGCGGGCAGTGGCAATATCGTCGGCTCGATCGTGCGTGATGAAAGTGCAGCGGTGCTGGGTCGGCCACATAATGTTTTCACCACCGCACCGGTGAAAATCCGTGTTCAGCGAAGTGATCGCGCTGCTCACGAATATCAGTACCAAATGGTTTATCAACGGCGGATCAGCCCGATGATCGCGGCGATACTGGCGTTGGAAAGTGTCAACGCCGAGGTTGGTTTGCCTCCTGAAAACACGTTGGTTGCCACCGGCAAGTTGCGATTCAGTGGGGGCCGTGAGTTGCCTGTGCGGTCGATCACCCCGGCTGCGTCGCCGATGGCGGTGGCGTTTCAACTGCTCATGCCGATCATGATGCTTTCGGAAAACCCGTTTGAGTCGTTGCGTTTGGAAGGCATGGAGCTGACGCTGGATATTCAGCCTGGCATCAAGGCGCTGTCATTGGTGGAAGCACGGGTGGAACAAACCCAACTGAAGCCCGGCAAAAATGTGCGTATTCACCTGACCCTTCAGCCCTACGGCCAACCTTCGTTCACGCGCAGCCTCGACTTTGCTTTGCCCCCGAACCTGCCCGATGGCGACTATGCGGTGACGATCAGCGATGCCCGTACCTATCAGGGCATGATGATGCAGTATCGTCCGCATTTGATGCGCATCAACAACATCGATGACCTGGTGGGCATGATGCGTGAAATGGTGCAATTGCGTGATGATGCGTTGTATCTGACGATGCCGACGCCCGGTGAAGGGTTGGCGGTGGGTCGTGCGGAAATGCCGCATTTGCCGTCGAGTCGTCGGGCCATGCTCACGGCCCCGTCGGGTACTTCGACGATGCCCATGGGTTCATGGATTGAAAAACTGATGCCGATGGAAGCCGTCACGCAGGGTTCGCTATCGTTCATGATTCAGGTTCGACGCGACGGCCCGGCGCGGTGAGTGATTTCCGTATAGCCGCGGGTGGAAACCCGCGGTCTAAAAAAATGAGTCATGTTTTTGAACTTGTGCCTTCGCCGTTGACCCGTATGAATGGAACTACCCATGCTGATGCATCGTCGAGTTGTCACTGTGCTGATGAATGTCGCCCTGATCGGCGTTATCACCTCGCCGACGTTGGCGGTGAAGCCCGGTAAATGGGTGCACAGCACCGAAGCTGATTTTGCGCAGGGCAAAACTCAGAACGTGGTCATCACCAATTTGAATCAAATCAAACTGGCCACGGGTACGACCAAATTGGCGGAGTTGCCCGATCCGCTGACGCTGATCAATGATGTGGTGACGGTGGGGGACAAGGTGATCATCGCTGCCGGTCCCGAAGGTCGTGTGTTTGGGTTTGCCAGTGACAAACTCGACACACTACTTGAATTGCCCGAACACCAGGTTTTTGCGCTGGCAACCCTTGACAAAGACCGGGTGTTGGTCGCGGCCAGTGGTGAACCCAGCCGATTGATTCAACTTTCAGCCGAGGGTGAAAGTAAAACTTTGGTTGAATTGCCGGGGGTGAGGTATTTGTGGGACCTGCTGGTGGTGGATGGCAAGGTGTACCTGGCGACGGGGGTTGAGGGCCGATTGCTGGAGGTGACGCTTGATAAGTTGGAACCGGTCAAAGAAGGGAATGTCGAAGTTCGAAATTCGAATTTCGAAAAGCAAGACCCGGCGAAAAATCAGTTGAAGATTGATCAGTTGGTGCCTGCCATGCCCCCTCGCCCTACTGGTGAGGGCCGAGCGACAACTGGCCCTGTAATAGCTGAAAATCAAAAAATTGAAACGCCCTCACCCCAGCCCTCTCCCGGAGGGAGAGGGGGTGAAGCCAACAAAGAAAAACCGTCGGATGAAGTCGATGCGTCCGACAAGCCGTTGGATTTACCAGCCGGGGTGCGTGAAATATTTCACGCCAAGCAGACCAACCTTTTGTGTTTGGGGATCGATGGTCAAAAGCGGTTGTATGCCGGGTCCGACAGCGATGGGTTGGTTTATCGACTGACCCCCTCTGAAAAAGCGGATGCCGGGTTTGAAGTGTTTGTGGTGCTCGATGCAGGCGAACCTGAAATCGGTGCGTTGCTCGTACAACCCGATGGCACGGTGTACGTGGGCACAGCCGATGCGCAGCAGGCCCGCCCGGGTCGCATGACCCAGGCCACCGACATGCCGTTGGGCCGACCGGGTTCATCGTCGCATACCCCCAGCGGTGACACGGGCGATGCCCCTGATGGTGGTGACATTCCATCGGTGCCGCCCAAACCGACGCCACATGAACCGCCGACGCAGCCGCAGGATGGGCAGGTTCGTGCGCATGGTGATGCTGATGCTCACGTTACCACGACTCAGAACAAGCCGACCCATGGTGCACACGATGATCACCACCAAGGCGATACTTCATCACGACAACCAACCAAAGGCAGTGCCGGGGGCACGGCTGACCCGTTGCGTGAAATCATTCATCAACGTATGAATCAGGGTGATGCTGACCGGCAGGCAGCCCCCATCGCCGACATGCAGGAAGACCCTACCCCCAATCAACCTGCACCCGTCCCCGGCCCTGATGACCCTGCCCCTGGTGAACCCGGTCCCGCGCCAGGTCGCCCCGGTGGACCGCAACGCCGACCGATGGGCCCCGGCGGACCCATGAACATGGGCGCCATGATGGCCAACATGATGCAGGGCATGGGGGGCATGCAACAGGGCAATGCTGTGTACCGCATCGACCCGCAGGGCTTTATCACCGAACTGTTCCGCGAATCGGTGATGATTCTGCAACTTTCACAAACCAACGGCCAGCTGCTGGTGACCACCGGCAACGAGGGTATGATTTTTCGCATCGACCCTGTCGCTGGCGAGACCGTGCGTCTGGTCGATCTTGAAAATCAGCAGATACCCGCACTGGTTGCATTACCTCAGGGCGAATTTTTACTGGGCACTGCCAACCCGGCGCACCTGATTCGACTGCACGCCGGTTACTCAGGCAAAGGTGATTACACCAGCATCAGCCTCGATGCCACGCAAATCAGTCTGTGGGGCCAGTTGGTGCTGTTTGCCGATGTTGCTGCTGACACACAACTGACTTTGCAAACCCGTTCGGGCAACGTACATGACCCTGAACACGCCCCTTGGTCCGCCTGGTCCGAGCCTATGGTTTGGGGGCATGACGCTGCGCAACCCGGTCACCTGCCTCGACGTTTTAGCGTGAGCAGTCCGCCTGCACGGTTCCTGCAATATCGTTTGAACCTCACGGGCACACCGACCCTCACACCCACTGCCTCACGCATCGAACTGGCCTATATCACCCCCAATCAGAAACCCATCATCACGGCTGTACGAGCCACCTACCCGCATCAACAAAACGAAGGCGGCTCACCCGGTGGTGGCCCTGGCGGTGGACCAATGATGGGTGGCCCCGGTGCTGGTGGTGGCGGGGGCGTGGGGCGAGGGATGCCTCCCGGCATGAACCCGGCCGTGATGCGCGCCATGATGCAGGCTCGTGGCGGCGCCCCCGGCGGAGGCGGCGGTAGCGGCGGCACACCGGCCGATGTCCTTGAAGCCCCGCAGTCGCTGCCCATCGAGTGGGACGTTTCCGACCCCAATGGTGACCAGCTTCAGTTCAAGGTCGAATATCAGCCGATGGGTGCGAGTACCTGGGTTTTATTGGAAGAAGAACTCACCGACCCGCGTTACGAATGGGCGATTCGTCGCATGCCCGATGGCTGGTATCGGGTACGTGTCACCGCCAGCGACATACTCGACAACCCGGCGAGCATGGCCATGACCGCCGTGCGCGAAAGCGATCCGATACTGATCGACAACACCCCGCCGGAATTCCGTGACCTTCAAATGCAGATCGACAAGGGCAATCTGACGCTGACAGCCGGGGTTTTCGATGCGTTGTCGCCGATCAGCGAGGTGCGTTATGCACTGAACTCAACCAAGGATTGGCAGCCGGTGTTGCCTGACGACAAAATATTCGACTCGACAAGCGAGCGCATAACCATTAAACTTTCCGGTCTTCGCGCAGGTCAGCAGGTGCTGACGTTGCGGGCCATCGACGGCATGGGCCAGGTGCGTTTTCATGCCGTGATGCTGGATATCAAACCCTGATTCGCACAAAGGCCTTCGACCATGACCACGCATTACGAGAAGAAAAAGAGTCTGACCAAGCGCGTCCGCAAATGGGGTTTTCGCGCCCGCATGAAGACCAAAGCCGGTCGCAAAATGCTCAATCGCAAACGCAAAGTCGGCCGCAAGCTCTCGGTGCGTCGCTTCTTCTGAATAGCGCGTTGCCCGTGACATCATCCATGCCCGTAACACTTAGCCCCTGGTCAACGGCCGGGGGCTAAATGATTGGTTGGCCACAGCGTTATTTTTCCTTGTTACGATTCTGCCATGGGCGACATCGAGTTGGTTGATCCCTTGGGGCGGGTCATCACGTTGCATGATCGGACGTGGTTTGGCCACATCATCAAAGGCCACCCTGAAGTCACCGAATATCGTTATTGGGTCGAAAAAGCCATCGTCAAGCCGGAAGCGATTCGTTTGAGTCGCGGTGATCGGAACTGTCGGAAATATATCGCGGCCGGGCTACGGGCTACGGTTATAATGGTGGTGATTGTGGATGTTATCGAGGGCATTGTGAAAACCGCCTACCTGGCGCGTCGAGCAAGCGGAAGCATTGAATGGCCGTGAAAACCGACACCATCGAGGGCGTGATCAACGACAGGGTTTGGTTTCATTATGACCTGAATGCTGACGTTTTGTACCTGCGTCAGGCTGATGCCCGGCTTGATAATGCCATTGGAGAAGAAACCCCCGATGGGTTGTTGTTACTTCGACGTGAAAGTGATGATCGGCCCATCGGTTTGACCATCATCAATTGGTGGGAGCGTTTCGGCAGTGGCGAGTTACCCGATTCGCTCCATCAAATTGAAGTACACATGCAACCGTTTGCCGGTCGCTTTGCTGCCTGATTTAGGTTCTACGAACATTCAAACCTGTCAGAATCGGCGGTGTCACACAGCGACCGCGCAGCGGGAGTTGTGTGTTTTGTGGCACCGCCGCCCCCGGCGGTGATTTGATAAAGCGGCGAAGGGTATACGCCGTTTTCGATCATTGCCGACCTTGGTGAACCGACGCCACTGACCGCCGATACCATCGGCGGCTTTATCACCCCCAGCCGGGGGCGCCCCTGGGGCTGGGCTACTGTGGTTGTCGGCACACAGCGCCCTGCGGAACGCTGTGTGGCACCCAATCATGATAGATAGTGGCCCTGTCCATAAAAAAAGCCCCCGGTCATTGACCGAGGGCTAAATGATTGATTGGTTGGTCATGCGGCGCTGTCGGCTGTAGCTGTGGCCACAACCGGTTCGCCGACGCTGTCCCAGTAAATCAAACCGGGTTCGTAAATACCTTCGAACAGTTCGCCGCCGGGCAGTATGCGAATGGCAAACCCATGGCGCCCGCTAGTGGTGATGGCCGTGTTGCCGGCAAACTCGTGCACGCCGCCGCCCAGGTCTTTGACGTGCTTCAAATTCGTCGCCTGGCCATGGGTGATCTGCCCGTCGTTATCCAGCGGGCCGACGTAAAGCTGCACACGCAGTTCATCGGGTTTGAGCTCACCCAGCGTCAGCTTGACCGTCGCATTGAGCTGTTCACGCACACCCAGCGGTTTGCTGGTGTTGGCGGTGACATCCATCACCTTCAACTGATGCCAGCGATCGCGCAACCGATACTTCTGATAACACAGGGTTTTCGATTTTTCCAGCTTGTTCTCCCGCAGCATGGTCGTGCGTTGCAGGGCGGGCAAGTACAACTTTTCAGTGTAATCCTGCACCATACGATTGGTGTTGAACTGCGGCGCCAGGGTCGCAATGCAACTCTTCATGCGTGCCACCCAGCCGCGCGGCACGCCCATGTCATCACGATCGTAAAACAGCGGGATGATCTGTTTTTCAAGCAGGTCGTACAACGAGCGACTTTCCAAATCGTCCTGCGTGTCCAAATTCACATACGTTTCACCGCGACCGATCGCCCAGCCCAGTTCGTTGTAAAACGCTTCGTCCCACCACCCGTCCATGATCGAGCAATTCAGCACACCGTTGATCGCCGCCTTCATGCCGCTGGTGCCCGAAGCCTCCATCCCTCGGCGGGGCGTATTCAACCAAATGTCACAGCCCTGCACCAGGTAGCGTGCCACCGAAATATCGTAATTTTCGATGAATACCACGCGATGATTGACCTGTGCTTCACGAGCGAATTGGGCAATTTGACGGATCAAATCTTTGCCGCCGCCGTCGGCCGGGTGAGCCTTGCCGGCGATGATGATCTGCAAGGGTCGCTTGCTGTTGCTCAGCATCGAAATCAGTCGCGCCCGATCACGGAACAAAAGGTTGGCGCGCTTGTAGGTGGCGAAACGACGGGCAAAACCGATGGTAAATGCGCTGGGGTCCAAAGCCTCCGACACCGCTTCGATTTCCGTCGGGCTGGCGCCGCGGGCTTCGCATTGTTTGCGCAGTTGCCGCCGACACCAGACGATCATGCGATGACGCCGTCGTTCATGCACCCGCCAGAGTTCTTCATCGGGCACTTCCTTCACCGCTTTCCAAACGCTTTGATCCACCGGGCTGGCCTGCCAGCGTCCGCCCAGGTAACGATCCAGCAGGGTGGTCAGGTCCCCCGAAAGCCAGCTACGGGCATGCACGCCGTTGGTCACATGCGTGATCGGCACTTCATGGGACGGGATACCCGGCCAGATGCCGTGCCACATATCCCGGCTGACTTCGCCGTGCAGGCGTGACACGCCGTTGTACCAGTCGGCAGTGCGAATCGCCAGCACCGCCATGGAAAAGAATTCGTTCTTGTTAAATACATTTTCACGACCCAGCGCCAGCAAACCTTCCATGTCCAGGCGCAGTTCTTCGATGTACTGTTTGAAATAGCGTTGCACCATTTCGGGCGGAAAACGATCAATGCCCGCCGGCACCGGTGTGTGTGTTGTAAACACATGGCTTGCCGCTGCCGCCTGCCTTGCTTCATCGAAACTGATGTTGAGTTTGTCCACTAGGTTGCGGATGCGTTCGAGGGACAAAAAGGCCGAGTGTCCCTCGTTCATGTGGCAGACATCCGGTTCGATACCGATGGCCGCCAAGGCTCGCACCCCGGCGATGCCCAGCACGATTTCCTGTTTGATGCGCACCTCCATGTCGCCGCCGTAGAGCTGCCCGGTGATGGTGCGGTCCATCGGGTCGTTTTCCGCCAGATTGGTATCCAGTAGGTAGAGCGGAATTTTGCCCACGGTCGTCTTCCACAGCGCGACATGTACGGGTCGTCCAGGCAGGTTGACCGACACCTTTACCTGTTTGCCATGATCGTCCCGCACCTGCTGAACGGGCAGGTTGGAAAAATCCAGGTCCGGGTAATATTCCTGCTGCCAACCGTCGGCGTTGAGGTATTGCTGGAAATAGCCATGACGGTACAACAAGCCCACACCCACCAGCGGAATACCCAGTTCGCTGGCGGATTTCAAATGGTCACCGGCCAGACACCCCAGGCCGCCGGAGTAAATTTGCAGGCTTTCGGTCAGGCCGAACTCGGCGCAAAAATAGGCAATGGTGAAATGCCCCTTGGGGTTTTTGCCCACCTTTTCCAGCCAGGGGGTGCGTTCCAGGTGTCGTTTCATGTTGAAGTGCACCCGTTCCAGCAGGGTGAGGTATGCCTCATCGCGCGACATTTGATCGAGCGTTTCCTGCGAACAGGCGCCCAGCAGTTTCACCGGGTTGTGATGGGTTTCCTGCCAGAGTTTGTTATCCAGTCGAACAAACAGCTCGATCGATTCGGGGTGCCAGGTCCACCAAAGGTTATTGGCGATTTCACGCAGCGGTTCAAGGGCCGGGGGCAGTGACGGAACCACATCAAACGCGCGAATGCGAGCCATGCTTGGATTCAACATGTCAGTTTTTCCTGATCTAAAAAAAGGACAACGGGTCACCATACGCACTCATGCATCGGCAATCCCCTTGCCGGATGCATATTCGTGTTACGCCTGGGTGTAAACCCTCACGGGGTCACGTCACAAGCATAGCCACGTTCCCGGACCACATACCGGGAAGCCTCACATCTATTTTCGGTAGTTCTTCCCTGCAACCTTGATGCCATGCAGGAAATTATCGATCAAGGGACTTGGCTTACCACATACGGATGCTTCACCCAAACCGGGCACAAACGCTGCTGATCACGCGATCACCGCGGGTTGCCACCCGCGGCTATGAAAAAAGATGATGGGTCCCAGTAGCCGCGGGTGGTAACCCGCGGTTCTTCCAAATAAGCGTTTGTGACTGCAATCATTCATGAAATGTTCCGCATTGGTCAGGTATCCGCTGATTGGGTTCCCTTGATGATGGTTCTGCCCTACAATAGGCTCTGATCAGCGCACCCGGGCCTCGGAGAGACTCACCCATGGCTGTACCTGTTTCGCAAATGTGGACCGTTGCCACGTATGTGCTCAAAAAACGCTGGTCCGGCCAGAAACGATATCCGTTGGTGCTGATGCTCGAACCTTTGTTTCGATGCAACCTCGCCTGTGCCGGTTGCGGAAAGATTCAATACCCCGCCCACATTTTGAAACAGCAACTGACCCCGGAGCAATGTTTCCAAGCCGTCGATGAATGCGGGGCGCCGATGGTGAGCATCCCCGGCGGTGAGCCGCTGCTTCACCCGCAGATCAATCAAATCGTCGAAGGCCTGGTCGCACGCAAAAAGTACATTTACCTGTGCACCAATGCGCTCTTGCTCAAGGAAAAGATTCACCTGTTTACGCCCAGTAAATACCTGACCTTCAGCGTGCACATGGATGGCACCAAAGACATGCACGATTTTGCAGTCTGTCGTGAAGGCGGGTTTGATATTGCCTATGAAGGTATCAAGGAAGCGGTGAACCGAGGGTTTCGCGTGACGACCAATACGACGCTTTTCGATGGGGCGGACCCGGTCGAGGTGCGCCGATTTTTCGATCAGATGATGACTTTGGGCGTCGAGGGCATGATGGTCAGTCCTGGTTATGCGTACCCCAAGGCCCCTGATCAGCAAAGTTTTTTACGCGAACGGCAAAACACCATCGACTTGTTCACCAACCTGCTTTCCAATCGTAAAAAACATTGGAAGTTCAACCAGTCGCCGTTGTTTATCGAGTTTTTGATGGGTATGCGGCATTACGAATGCACGCCCTGGGGGATGCCCACGTATAACCTGTTCGGCTGGCAAAAGCCCTGTTACCTGATTCAGGATGGTTACGTCGATAGCTTCCGTGAATTGATGGAAGAAACCAACTGGTCCAACTACGGGCGCGAATCGGGCAACCCGGCCTGTCAGCAGTGCATGGTGCACTGCGGTTATGAAGCCAGCGCAGTGAACCACACTTTCAGCAGCTTCGGCGGATTTTGGTCCACCGTGAAAGCCACCATTTTCAACACCTACGCCAACCCCTCGTCTGCGAAAAAATTGATCGAGTTGGAAAATCAGAAGAAAAAAGAACAGGGTCGTAAAACCTCACTGCCAGTGCTCAGTGGCAGCGCGGCGTGAGGGAACGGTTTTTTTGGTTGTTTTAGTTGAATGACGCCGAGGGCTTTAGCCCCGGATGGCTTTTTTTTGAAAGTAAATGCGTTTGAACAATATCATCCGGCCCTAAAGGGCTCGGCGTCATTGGCACAATGCAGTTTCCGTATGTCACTCTGGCAGAAGTGACACCCTCATCAACCCCAGTCTGTCAGCGTGGCAGGTTGATACCCCGTCATCATGTTGCATGGAATCGTGTTAGTGCCTGGATTGTACGACCACGGTTCAGTCGTAAATTGCTTTTAATCATATGGTTGTGATAACGATTCAAGCCATGCGATGTGTTTGGACGCAAGGTGTCTGATGAGGCATCAATAAGGTATCGGCATTGCTATGAATGGGGTGACACCCGTTGAATGGGGTGTTTGTCAATCGTGGTGAGGGTGGCTTGATCCCTCATTCATTAACTACTCGCACGCCTGTCATGGAGATACAAGACGCATGGCTGCCAAAGAAATGGTCTTTGATGTGGACGCTCGTCAAAAGTTGCTGGCCGGGGTGGAAAAACTATCCGCGGCTGTCAAGGCAACGCTTGGACCGCGCGGTCGTAATGCGGTGCTGGATAAATCGTGGGGTGGGCCGACGGTGACCAAAGATGGCGTGTCGGTGGCGGAGGAAATCGAACTGTCGGATAAGTTTGAAAACACCGGGGCGCAGCTGGTGAAGGAAGCGGCCAGCAAAACCAGTGACAAGGCGGGCGACGGCACGACCACTTCAACGGTGCTCGCTGAAGCGCTCTTCAAGGAAGGTTTGAAATACGTCACGGCTGGGGTCGATTCGATGGCCTTGGTTCGCGGCATGAAACTGGCAGTAGCTGCGGTCGTTGACAGTATCAAAAAACAGAGCAAGCCCATCAACGGCAAGGCGGATATTGCATCCGTCGCAGCCATCAGCGCCAACAACGACACCGAAATCGGCAAAATCATGGCCGACGCCTTCGACAAGGTCGGCAAAGACGGCGTGATCACCGTCGAAGAAGGCAAAAGCCTGGAAACCTATGTCGATGTCGTCGAAGGCATGCAGTTTGACCGTGGCTACCTTTCACCTAACTTCATCACCAACGCGGATGACATGGTGGTGGAACTGGAAAAATGTCTGATTTTGGTGTTCGAAGACAAAATCGGCTCGATCCAAAAATTGGTGCCCTTGCTGGAAAAAATTCAGCAAGCCAAAAAGCCGTTGTTGATTATCGCGGAAGACCTCGAAGGCGATGCCCTGGCGACGCTGGTGGTGAACAAGTTGCGCGGTGTATTGAATGTTTGTGCGGTCAAGGCCCCGGGCTACGGTGATCGGCGCAAGGCGATGCTCGAAGACATTGCGATTTTGACCGGCGGCTCAGCCATCATGAAGGACCTGGGCGTCGAACTGGACAAGGTGGAAATCAGTCACCTGGGTTTGGCCAAGAAGCTCATCATCGATAGCGAAAACACGACGATCATCGAAGGTGCGGGCGATACCAAAAAGATTCAGGCGCGTATTGAACAGATTCGTCGTGAAATTGGCACGACCACCAGTGATTACGACCGCGAGAAGTTGCAGGAACGTTTGGCGAAGCTGGCCGGCGGGGTGGCGCAGATTTTTGTCGGGGCTGCGTCGGAAGCGGAACTCAAGGAAAAGAAGGCCCGCGTGGAAGATGCCTTGCATGCGACCCGTGCAGCGGTGGAAGAGGGCATTGTGCCCGGCGGCGGGGTGTCGTTTATTCGCGCCATTGATGCTTTGAAAAACATCAAGGGCAGCAATGACGACGAGAATGCAGGCATCGAAATGGTGCGCAAAGCGCTGGCGGTGCCGCTACAGACGATTGCGGACAATGCCGGTGAAAAGGGAACCGTGGTGGTGCGCAAGGTGGCCGAGGGCAAGGGCGCGTTCGGATTCGATGCCCTGGCTTTGGAATATGGCGACATGGTGAGCAAGGGCATCATCACGCCGACGAAAGTGGATCGCACCGCTTTGGAAAATGCCGCCAGTGTGGCGACGTTGCTGCTTACCACCGATTGCATTATCACCGAGAAGCCGCAGGAGAAGGATGACCACGCCGGCCACGGTCACGGCGGCGGAATGGGCGGTGGCATGGGTGGTATGGGCG
>CAYRTH010000016.1:0-34130 GCA_964427135.1 uncultured Phycisphaeraceae bacterium | reverse complement strand
GGGGAATTGGGCCTTGGTGACAAAGGCTTTGCCGTCGAAGAGCAACACGTTGGCGGTGGCTGCAGGGTGGACGCCCCCGATGTCGATGACCTTTTTACCGTTGACATAGACCCACACATCATCGTCACCGATAAAGGTGAATTTCTGGCCGGTGCGGTAGTTGAACTTGTTGCGAAGTTCGAAGGTAAAGTGGAAGTTGCGTTCCTTGCCGGAGGCATCCTTGGAACCTTCGTTGCCGAAGAATTGGCCATCGATGGGGAAGAACTTGTTGTTGGAATAACTGTAGATACCGCCGGGGGTGTCTTTGCCGTTGGTGAGGGTGATGGTCCAGGGCGTGGAGAGATTGACGCCGGGGACATCACGGTACCACTGGGCAAGCGACTCGGCGGACCAGATGGTGTCTTTGCTGGGTCGGGTGGGGTTGTAAACGGGTTTGCCTTCTTCGCAGAGATCGAAGGTCACCATTCCCGAAACCAGACCAAAGCCGCCACGGCCTGACTTGGAGGCAGTTTCAAAGTCGGGGTGGCCGCCGGTCTTGTCCCCGCGTTTGAAGTCACGGATGACACCCGTGAGTTCCAGGTCGTGCGCCAAGGCAGTGGCACTGGTCGCCAACACACCGCAGAGGGCTGTCATGATCAGTCGTTTACTCAACATGCTGATACTCCTTGTCGTGTTAAGCTCCAGCCGGGGACGATTCTCATCACCCTGAAAACTCGTGCCCAGCAGCATCGGACAAGTCAAACTTACGATGTGTGCTCTGGGCGAACCAGAGAAAGAGGATAAAGTTATCAACTGTGGGATTACCTGATCGTTACAGACGGAAAAGATTGACGGATGGATGAGGCGATATCATGGTTGTTGGTCGCTGACGCAGGGGCAAAGGCATGCATCGAGGTTGGGCGATATGGAGCGGAAGCATCACTGAAAACGAGCCGCGACCATAAGGGAACGGTGATCCGGGTGAAATGGTAAAACAAGAACCGCTCCCTCACGGTCGCGGCTCGTTCAAAAAAAACAACAAGGTTGCATCGTGGCACAAGAGAATCAAGAAAAAAAGATAGTCGAAAAGAAATTCAAGCCGGTGGAACAGGCGACGGTGAATGCACCTGTTGCGCCGTCGGAAGGTGTTAGCGCGGACCTGGGGGCCGTGATCGGGCCGGGGGGGGACAAGGTGCGCATCCCCAAGGTGCTGCCGCTGCTTCCGATTCGGGGAACCGTGGTGTTTCCGGGCACGGTGATGCCGCTTTCGGTGGGTCGTCCGGCCAGTTTGAAAATGCTCGATGAGGCATTGCCGGCGTCGAAGGTGATCGCCCTGTTTACGCAGCGCGATGAGGATGTGGAAGACCCGCAACCCGATCAGTTGTATCAGGTGGGCGTGGCGGCGATGGTGCTCAAGCTCATTCGTCAGCCGGATAACACCGCTTCGATCATCGTGCACGGCCTGGCTCGGTTGCGCCTGCGCGATGTGGTGCAACAGAAACCCTACCTGCGCATCACCGCCGAGCGCATGAGCGAAACGCCAGGCAGCGGCAAACTGTTTGACGCCTCGGTCAATCAGCTTCGCCAACAGGCGCGTGAACTGATCGAAATCACCCCCAACGCGCCGGAGCAGGCGCTGACCGTGCTGGTGAACATCGAAGACCCCAGCAACCTGGCGGATTTTTTGGGGGCGAACCTCAACCTCGATGTGTCACAAAAGCAGGACCTGCTCGAAGAACTGGATGTCACCAAACGCACGCACCGGGTGTTGCATCATGTGTCGTATCAACTGGAAATTTCCAAGCTGCAACAAAAAATTCAAGCGGATGTGCAGACATCGATCACCGATGTGCAGCGGAAGATTTTTCTGCGCGAACAGTTGAAGGCCATTCAAAAGGAACTGGGTGAAAATCAGGACGCTGGTTCCAAGGCCGTGGCCGAGTTAAAGGAAAAATTGAGCAAAGCCGAGCTGCCCGAAAAGGTCAACCACGAAGCGCAACGTGAACTGGGTCGGCTGGATTCGATTCACCCGGCCAGCCCGGAATATTCATTGATATTGACCTATCTGCAACTATTGGCGGACCTGCCCTGGAACAAGGCCAGCACGGATAACCTGGATTTGCAGCGGGCGCAGCGCGTGCTCAACCGTGATCATTTCGGGCTTGAAAAAGTCAAAAAGCGATTGATCGAATACCTGGCGGTGCGCAAGTTGAACCCGACCGGGCACGGGCCGATTTTGTGTTTTGTCGGTCCGCCGGGGGTGGGGAAAACCAGTTTGGGCCAGTCGATTGCGGATGCCCTGGGTCGCAAGTTCAGACGGCTGAGTCTGGGCGGGGTGCATGATGAAGCGGAAATTCGCGGTCATCGGCGAACGTATATCGGTGCGATGCCCGGGCGCATCATTGCGGAACTGCGCCGAGCGGGCACACGCAACCCGGTGATGATGCTCGATGAACTGGACAAACTCGGAGCCGACTTTCGCGGGGACCCGGCCAGTGCGATGCTGGAAGTGTTGGACCCCAAACAGAATCATGCGTTTGTCGATCATTATTTGGATGTGCCGTTTGATCTGTCACAGGTGATGTTCATTGCCACGGCCAACTACCTGGGCAACGTTCCGCCGGCGCTTCAGGATCGCATGGAAGTGATCGAACTGCCCGGCTACAGCGAACATGACAAATTGCAGATTGCCCGCAAATACCTGGCGCCCCGGCAACTGACCGAGCATGGTTTGAAAAAGTCACAGGTGGAATGGGCGGAATCGGGCTTGCGCAAGGTGATTGATGATTACACCCGCGAAGCCGGGGTACGTGAATTGGAACGGCAGATTGGCGCGGTGTGCCGAGGCATCGCTGCAGAGGTGGCCAGGTCGTTACCCATGGAAACCGTCAAACCCAACAGTTCGCAAGCTGATACGGTTCATGAAACCAACCCGACGGTAGAAGCCAGTGGCAAAGACAAAAGCGATGTTCAGGCGAAAGCCAACGGCAAACCCAAGGGGCATACTGCGATCGCTGTCAACGGTGCGGTTCGCAAACGGGTGGTGACTGCTGAGTTGGTGCGCAAGGTGCTGGGCGCGGAGCGTTACGATCGTGAGTTGGACACCAGGCTGAATCAGCCGGGGGTGGTGGTCGGCCTGGCGTACACACCGGTGGGCGGTGAAATTCTTTTCATCGAAGCCGCCAGTTACGCGGGCAAGGGCAACATCATGCTCACCGGACAGATCGGGGATGTGATGAAGGAATCCGCCAACGCGGCGTTGAGTTTGTGCAAAAGCAGGGCGCAGAAGTTCGGCTGGAATGATGAAACCTTCCGCAAACGCGATTTGCATATTCACGTGCCAGCTGGGGCGGTCCCCAAAGATGGTCCCTCGGCAGGCGTGGCGATGTTCACCGCACTGGTGTCGCTGCTCACGAATGTGAAAGTGAAACCGGGGTTGGCGATGACCGGTGAAATCACCCTGCGCGGACTGGTGCTGCCCATCGGTGGCGTTAAAGAAAAAACATTGGCAGCCGCCCGCGCGGGCATCACCACCGTGATACTGCCCAAACGCAACCAGCGTGATTTGGAAGAAATCGACCCCAAGGTGAAAAAGAAATTGAAGTTCGTGCTGGTGGATAATGTGGATGAGTTGCTCGTAGCGGCAATGGGCACAAGTACCCAACGAAAACGTCAAGGTTCATCGTAAAGCCCAGGCATGGCCATGCCTGGGCTTTGGCAGGTAAACGTGATACGCGATGACGACGCCCCCAACCCGACGGCGCTGCATGATCGACTGACGATCTGCCGTGCCCTCATGGACCAGCACAACCTGCGCGATTGGAAACTGCGCTTGTCAAGCGCCGGGGCAAGGCTGGGGTCCTGTGCCTATCACACCAAAACCATTCGGCTCAGTCGGCACCTGCTTTTGCATAATGACTGGTCACAGGTGCTCGACACGATTCTGCACGAAATCGCACATGCGTTGGTGGGTCCGCGTCACGGGCATGATGCTGTTTGGAAACGCAAGGCTGCCGAGCTTGGGGCCACGCCACGATCATGCACGCGCAAGGGGGAAGTGGTGATGCCCGCTCCGGGTTGGGTGGCCTGGTGTCCGACCTGTCAATGTGAAGCAGGTCGCTACCATCGCCGCCCCAGCCGTTATCGCCGAGGGTATGTGCATCGGGTCTGCGGCAGCAAAATTGAGTTTCGTATGCTTGAAAACACCGCGGGTTACCACCCGCGGCTATGAAGACTTTTCATGATTCTGCCTAGCCGCGGGTGGTAACCCGCGGTGATTTACGATTTACACTCAATTTTCAGCTTAATTGATCCGTATTCGCAATCATCATCCGAAATGCCGATATAATGAGGGACGCTCTTTGACAACTGGGGCCGAATGGCATCGACCGGTCAGATTCGAACGCAGGTGGCACGTCCAGGTGCACCCCGGCCTGGTAAAACAGGGTGCAAAACCAAACTGCCAAAGACACTAATGTCATTGGTCGAATCGGGTTCGCCCCGGTTCGCATGGCTGCCTAATTCATACGGCTGCCTCAATCACGCCGGACCCGCCCGTAAGAAGGCGTGATTGAAGACTCATCGGGCTGGCTTCCGCTTGTCGCCTAAGCAACGCGGGAGCGAGAAAACACTTGGGCTGGGTGAAACGAAGGCTGCTGATGGCCGTCGCTCACCGAAATTAAAACATCCGCTAAACGTGTAGAGGCTTGCGTCCGGCTGTTCCGACACGAGGGTTCAATCCCCTCCGGCTCCATTTTCGTGTTTCAACATATTTTACCCCGCGCAGGCATCATGCGGGATCGGACGACAGGTGGCGATAAGGGGGCAAAATGCCTCGCGATGGACTCGAACCATCAACCCGCTGATTAAGAGTCAGCTGCTCTACCAATTGAGCTAGCGAGGCCTATCCGGCGAATCGAAAATCATAAACGAAAGCGGGCGATGGTTCAACGTTTGGGTTGAATCGCCCTATACCATGCAGAATGAGCCACGAAGCATGGGCCATGAAGTCACGAAGACACGAAGAAGAATAAGGCGGAATGAGCAGACTTTAAGAATGCACCGCAGAGGGCGCAGAGAACGCAGAGAAGCAAGGTATGAGGTGCTTGGCGCTGGTGGCCAGGTCAAGCCGCACTTGATTCTGCCCAGCCCCCAGCACCAAGCCACGAGCCACTTTGAATTCTCGGCGCTCTCTGCGTTCTCTGCGGTGAAACTGTTTGTGCTTCGTACCTTCGTGGCTGTTGATTTTGTGGTGAATGGGTGAGCCGTGCATCCGCGCAGAGAGTTTGGTTAACATACGCGGATGCCCAACCTGACCCCCCGTGAAATTGTCGCCGAGTTGGACCGCCACATCATCGGCCAGGCTGCCGCCAAGCGCGCGGTGGCGGTGGCGATTCGTAATCGTTGGCGACGGCGGCAACTGTCCCCGGACCTGGCACGCGAGGTGTACCCCAAAAACATCATCATGATCGGCCCCACCGGTGTGGGCAAAACTGAAATCGCCCGTCGCCTGGCCAAGCTGACCGGGGCGCCGTTTGTCAAGGTCGAAGCCAGCAAATACACCGAGGTCGGCTACCACGGGCGTGATGTCGAATCGATGGTGCGCGATCTGGTCGATCAGGCCATCGGCATGGTGCGCGGCGAACAGTCCGAACTCGTGCAGGAAAAAGCCGTGCAGGCAGCGGAAGAAAAACTGATCGACCTGTTATTGCCCTCGCCTGCGCAGGGTGCCGATGAAGTGGTTGAATCAACGCCCCGACGCAACCTGCGCAGCAAACTGCGCAAACAGTTAAGCGAAGGCAAACTCGATGATCGTGAAGTCGAATTGACCGTCAGCAGCAAGCCGGCGGGTTCGATGCTGATCGCCAACATGGGGCTGGATCAGATGGACCCCGACATGGCCAACATGCTCGAACGCATGATGCCTGCGGAAAACCAGCGCAGACGTGTGACCGTCGCCCAGGCACGTGCGATTTTGCTGGAACAGGAAACTGACAAGCTGCTGGACAAGGAAAAAATCACCAGCCAGGCGCTGACGCGGGCGCAGGAAGATGGCATTATTTTTTTGGATGAAATCGACAAAATCGCCACGCCTTCGGGGACGGGGGGTCACGGACCTGATGTTTCACGTCAGGGTGTGCAGCGCGATTTATTGCCGATTGTCGAAGGGTCAACGGTCAACACACGTCATGGCGTGGTGCATACCGATCACATGCTGTTCATCGCCGCCGGGGCGTTCCACAGCACGGCTGTGAGCGATCTGATGCCTGAGTTGCAGGGACGATTTCCGATTCGTGTCGAGTTGTCGCCGTTGACACGTGATGATTTGATGCGCATTTTGACCGAGCCGTATAACTCACTGACCCGTCAACAGCAGGAGTTGCTCAAGGTCGAAGGGTTGGAAGTGATTTTTGAAGAAGGCGCGATTGCCGCCATGGCCGACCTTGCGTCTCAGGCCAACACGACGCTGGAAAACATCGGGGCGCGACGATTGATGACGATAGTCGAGCGTGTGTTCGAGACATTGAATTTCGAGGCCCCGGAATGGGCGCAAAAAGGTGAAACCAAAATCAGCATCACGGCTGCGCTGGTGAAAGAACGTGTGGGCAACCTGGCCGGGGACCAGGACCTGGGTAAGTTTGTGTTGTGAGGGATGTAGGGGTCGAGTGATTGAATTTTTTTAGCACCGACACTTTTCATTGGTGCTTATGACGCCGTGCCCTTTAGGGCCGGATTCTTTGGTGAATATGATTGGATTGATCCGGGGCTAAAGCCCGCGGCGTCAGTGGATGAGGATGGTTGCAGCATCACCACATCACTCAATATCAACTGCTCGTTACCACTCGCGGCTCAGATGGACCACTTCCGCAGGTTTGCTAAACTAATTCAATGATGCGTCCAAACATGTCACGATGGTTATTGTTGCTGTTGACTTTCACCTGTGTCATCACGACCGGACTGGTCGGCTGTCAATCGTCACCGACAACCGGCGATGATGAAAGCTGGTTATCGCCGGTGGCCAAACAATTTCTGCCCCCCTCAGCCGGGCAACTGGCACGCGATGCCTTTGATGTGTACGACGCGGACAAACGTCGCAATGCGGTCGCTCAACTTTCGGCTGCATCATTCGGGGGTGAAGAACCGTATGTCCGCATGTACCGGTTGCTGCTCTCGGACCCGGATGCCTCGGTGCGAGCCGCGAGCATCAAGGCGCTGGGGCTGCACGGGGCACCGGAGGATGTGTCGGCGTTGATCGCGGGGCTGGACGACCCGGCCGGGTTTGTCCGCTGGGAAACCGCACTTACCTTGCAAAAATTACATCACCCCGATGCGGTCGCTCCCCTGCTCAAGGCCATGGCGCAGGATACCGAGCCGGACGTACGCATGGCTGCGGCACGAGCGCTGGGGCAATACGCGGAGCGACGGGTGTACGACGGTTTGGTCGGTGCACTGGATGATGCTGACTTCGGCGTGGTTGAAGCGGCACACGATTCATTGGTCACGCTCACCGGATACGACTTTGGCAGCGATGCTTCACTCTGGGTGGTCTGGGCACAGCGACGCGAAGGCCAGGTATTCACGCATCAACAACTTTACCTTTGGCAGCCGTTTGTCGAACCACGCACCTTCTGGCGACGCATACAATTCTGGCGATCCACTGAGCCACCTGCCCCGCGTATGCCCACGGGTTTGCAGGTCAGTTCAATTGCTGGGTGATATATTTTAGTTGATGCTCGATAGCAACTTTGTGAAATCAGCGTTGAATCATCTGTCATTTGAATGAAATGGTTTTACCATGCGTGACAACACCGCTGTCAATCCGCCGGGCACGGGCACGTTCGGGCTGGCGCTGTTTCTGGCGTCGCTGACGATGTTGTTCATCGCCGCGATTGTAGGTTACGCCCTGATCCGCATCACCGGCCGATACAGCCCGCCGCTCGGTGCGATTCATCTGCCCGCCCTGCTGTGGGCCAGCACATTGCTGGTGATGATCAGTTCCGTCACCATGCAACACGCACTGGTATCGCTGCGTCGTGAAAAGCAAGCGACCTTTCGTACCAGTCTGACGCTGACCTTTTTACTGGCCATCGCGTTTGTCATCATTCAAACCCCGGCCTTGTGGAACCTGTTACAGCAGCACGCCCGCTTTCAGGCAGACAACCTGCATCTCTACGGCCTGATTTTCATGCTCATCCTTCTGCACGCCCTGCACGTGGTCGGCGGACTGATCCCCATGACCATCACCTGGTTCCGTGCACGAAGCGGTCGTTATGACCATGAAAACATCGACCCGGTTCGACATCTCACCATATACTGGCACTTTCTGGACATCGTCTGGGTCGTGATGTTCTGCGCGTTGCTCGTGCTGGCGTGATGGATGGATTGATGTTGTACTTTTCACGCCTGAACTTCACGCCCGGATGAAGTTCAGGATGGTTTGCAAATGAGTGATGTGATTGATATCAGTGGGCGGCAAGCATCCTGATCTTCATGAGGACATGAAGATCAGGCGTGGGTGAGAAAAGTTCGATCAAGGCGCGTGCTACCGTAGCGCAGCAATCAACACCGCCGGGGGCGGCGGTGCCACATCAGGCGTGGTTGTGACAAAAAACTCAGGCGTGGTTTCACTGAGGCGATCAAAACAACCCCGCGGAGCGATGTGGTTCAGGTTTTTTCTTGGTGGGCTTGCCTTTGACGATGCCCTTGTCCTCTTGCGTGGTCAGCAAGGCTGAACCATGGGTCTGTGCATACTCGATACGCTCGGTTGCCCTACGGGCATATTCATCGCTGAGTTCACAGCCCAGCCAATGTCGCTTCATCCGCGCTGCCACAGCCAGGGTCGTGCCACTGCCCACAAATGGATCAAACACCACATCGCCGGGATTGGATGACACCGTGATGATGCGTTCCAAAAGCGACTCAGGCAATTGACAGGGATGCCAACCGAGTCGTTCCTTGAACGTGCCGCAAAGGCGGGACAGGTACCAGACATCGCCATCGGGTTCGAAGTAGGCATTGCCGTTGACGCTTTTGTCTTCCAACGCCTGTTGCGGGCGCAGGTACCAGACATCATCGGGCAACTTGCCCGTGGGGTTGGCGCGCAGGTCCTGGTACACCATCTGCCGGGCACTGGGCACCGCGATGGCCTGCTTGTTGAACGTGAAGGGCAGCTTCAGCGGGGCATCGCCAGCCTGCTTTTTCAAGCCCCATTGCTCTTTCTCGAAACCGGCTGGTCCGACGGCGTAAAACAAATGCGCATGACTGCGGTTGAACTTGGCCTTGCAGTTCTGCCCGAAGGTGTAATGCCAGATCATCCAGTTGCGGAACATAAGCTTGCGTTGTTTTTCCAAATGCTTCAAATGCAGGCGCGTCTCGGCTGCGTATTCGTCGCCGATCAATATGTAGAGCGAACCGGTGGGCTTGAGCAGTCGCACACAACCGTCGATCCACTGCTGGGTCCATGTAACGTATTCATGGTCGTCGCGGGTGTCTTCATATTGGTCGTATTTGTAGCCGATGTTGTAAGGGGGGTCGGCAAAAACCAGATCGACACAAGTCGGGGGAAAGTCTGCCATGGATTGCAGACAATCGCCCACAAGAATGGAGTCGATGGGGGATGGGTTGGTGATCATTCCCTACATGATAAAGCATCGGTAAAAGTGTTGCCTGTGCGATGGTCATCCAGCTATACTTGGGTCATCAGAATCATTCAACGATTCACATAAAGGAACTAACCATGCCTCACATTATTGCTCAGCCCTGCATCGGCACCAAGGACACAGCCTGCGTGGCGGTGTGCCCGGTGGATTGCATTCACCCGACCAAAGATGAACCCAATTTCGCCGAGGCGGAGATGCTTTACATCGACCCTGACACGTGCATCGACTGCGGGTTGTGCGTCGATGAATGCCCGGTGAAAGCGATTTTCCCGGAAGAAGACCTGCCCGCCGAGTGGGCTGCGTTCACGCAGAAGAATGCGGACTATTACAAGAAATAAATCGGTCGATAGTTTCAACATCAACGGTTACCAAAGCCCAGGCATGGCCCCCCGGATATGCCTGGGCTTTGTATTTGTATGAGCTTTGTTTTTATTTTTTTGTCACAATGCCCGCATGTCAAATAAACCCCTGGTACTGGTCACCGAAACCTTGGACGATGCCCCTGCTGACTGGCTGGCGCAACAGGTCGAACTGATTCGCTGCAAAACCGATGACCCCCGGTTTGGTGAATTGCTTTCACGCGCTCAGGGTTTGGTCGTGCGCACCTACACGATCGTGAACGATGCGTTGTTGGATCATGCCCCGAAGTTGCGCGTGGTCGCTCGCGGCGGCGTAGGGCTTGACAACATAGATGTACCCGCCTGTCGCAAGCGCAACATCGAAGTGGTGTACACCCCCGACGCCAATACTCAGGCGGTGGTCGAGTATGTATTGGGTTTGATGCTCGATGTGTTTCGCCCCCGGCCCCTCATGCCAAGTCGAATCAGCCACGCCGCGTTTCATCATGAACGCAAAGTTCACGTCGGCAAACAACTCGATGAACTGACCCTGGGTATCGTCGGTTTTGGTCGCATTGGCAAGCGTTTGGGGCGCGTGGCTGCGGCATTGGGTATGAAAGTATTGGTCAATGACCTGCTGCCTGAAAACGTGTTGCGTGAACAGGTATCAGCCAAGCACGGCGGAATGTACCCCTATGAATTCGTGACCGCATTGAACCTTTATCAACAGGCGGACATCGTCACCATTCACGTCGATGGTCGGGCAGCCAATCGTCACATGATCAATGCCTCGGTGCTGGCTCAATTCAAACCCAATGCCTTGCTGATCAATGCTGCCCGCGGGTTTTTGGTGGACAATGCAGCGCTGGCGAACTGGGCAAATAATCACCCGCAAGCGATCGTGCTGTTGGATGTGCACGAACCCGAGCCGCCGCCGGCGGATTATCCGTTGTATGGCATCCCCAATGTGCGTTTGTATGCACACCTGGCTTCACGCACCCACACGGCCACGAGCAACATGAGCTGGGTCGTGCGTGATGTGCTGGCTGTTTTACAGGGTCAACCACCGCAACACCCGGCCCCGCACTCATGACGCCGTGCCCTTCAGGGCCGGATGCTTGAGTGCAAGATTCGAGGCTCAAGCCCTGGGCGCCAGTTGTTCATGGGTGGCTGTGGTACGTCCGCGTGCCACAGTCGTTTGTTGCTGTGGGCAGTCGTAAACGCCTGCCCACAGGCACCCCGGCACTTGACCACCTCATCAATACAGACCCGTCACGTCGTGGCGCTAACCGGAGCGCCGACGCAAAGCGTCCGCGCTAAACAAAGACAAAAACAATCACCCACCCACTTGGCCACTTCATCCATGCTGCTGCGGCGCTCACCACCAAATCGGTTATTCTGACGGGGCATGACGACACCAAACGAAACTGCGGGTCGAGATACGTTGATAGCGGTGGTCACCGCATTGGTGATTTTGGGTTTGTATGTGTTCATCGCCACCCATGCGAGTTTGTGGGACCGGGACGAGCCGAGGTTTTCACAAGCCACGGTGGAAATGATCACCCATGGCAACTGGTTGTATCCGACCTTTGAAGGCAGGTTGCGCCCCGACAAACCGATTTTGATTTACTGGCTCATGGCTGCGGGGGTGTCGTTGCTTGGGCCGACGGAATTGGCGTTTCGTTTGCCTTCATGCCTGGGGGCGGCAGGGGCGTGTCTTTGCACTTTTTTTGCAGCACGACGGCTGGGTGCCGGTCGCTGGGCCTGGTGGGCGATGGTGATGCTGGCCACCACACTGATGCCGACGATACTGGGCACGTTCGCCACTGCCGATGGCGTGCTGCTCTTTTTTCTGACCGCTGCCATGACCGTGTTCACCTACGCCTTCACCTCCCCAGCCGTGCGGCCCCTGCACATCATTGCCAGCGGCGTACTGCTGGGAGGTGCCTGGCTGACCAAAGGGCCGTTGGGTTTGTTCCCGGTGCTGTCGTTGCTGCTGGCCGCCGTGTGGTATCGCAGAAGAAGTGGCCAAGTGGTTGCGGGGTCAAACACAAAATATCAAGCCAAGGACGAGGTCGGCTCGGCGACCGAGGACTTGGGTATTCCGGGAAGTGGTCGTGTGGTTGCGTGGTCGAGTGGTCAAGTGACAAACGACCCCCTCTCCCCCCGGGAGAGGGTGGCGAGCGATAGCGAGCCGGGTGAGGGCGGATTGACAGCCAGCCATGCAATGCGTCATCAAGGTGCGAACATCCCCAATTTGCGTTGGCTGCTACTCTTTTCAACACTGATTTCACTCCTGGTTTTTCTGGCTTGGGCGATACCCGCCAACATCGCCACGGGCAGTGAGTTTGCCAAACAAGGCATCGGGCGGCATGTGATTGAGCGAATCCTCAAGCCGGCTGAGGGCCATGGCGGACGTAATTTCGTGCAGTACCTTTTGCTGTTGCCTTTTTATCTACCCATGATCATCGCGGGCTTTTTTCCCTGGACCTTGCACTTACCCGGCGGAATACACGCCCTCGTCGGCGGACGATTGGGTGACCTGCGCACCCGGGCCTTGTTGTGGGGCTGGTTGCTGCCGATCGTGATATTGATGAGTTTGTTTGCGACCAAGCTGCCGCATTATGTGATGCCGATCTGGCCTGGGTTGGCAATCGTCTGTGCGCTGATGCTGCAACATGCACACAACCAGCAAATGCCCGAATGGGACCGTCGCTGGATGCGCGGCGGGGTTTGGTTTTTTGCACCCATCGCCCTGGGCCTGGGTTTACTTTTAACCCTCGGCCCATGGTGGGCACCACGCCTCGACCCCGTGCTTGAACCCCTCACCACCATTCGCTGGGCCGGGCTGTTCACCGGCTTATGGTTGCTTGCTTGGTCATTCATGGTGATGCGTTGGCAACTGCGCGAAAAATGGTTCGCCTCCACAAAACTCACCCTCGTCGGCATCGTCGTCACATTGCTGTTGCTTTGGGGTTGGTTGATCCCGCAGGCTGAGCCGATCATCAAACTTTCGCCGCCGATTGCAAAGGCGATTCACACACACACGGCTGATGACGTGCCCGTGGCGGTGTATGGTTATTACGAACCGAGCCTGACGTTGTACGTGGGGCGGGGTCGTCTTGAAAAATTGGCCGACGATGCTGCGGTGGTGCAGTGGGCACGCGGTTCCAATGACTTGGCGGCGGCATCACAGAACCGTGGGGTGTTGGTGATCACCGATGAAAAACTGGCTCGCATTGAAACGACCTTTGGCGTGCTGCCCTTGCGTGAACTGGCGCGGGTCAAAGGCATCAACCACAACGAACACGGACAGGCCATGATTCTGCTGGCCATGCTGCGTGAGCCGGCACGACCCTGACGTTGTGAAAAACAGACGTATGATGGCGACGTACGCCGTGGCCGGGGGCCCGGGGCGCCACGCACAGCGGGCGGAGAGTGCTTTGAGTGTGGCACCGCCGCCCTCGGCGGTGTGATTCATAAAGCGGCGGATGGCATCCGCCGTCTTCATTCAACCATGGATTGACCATTCGCCGGGTCGCACCACCGCCGATGCCCTCGGCGGCTTTGATTCGCCCAGTAGCGATAACCAGAGCGCCGACGCAAAGCGTTTGCGCTAAACATTTGAAAAACTCGACTCAGCACGGGTGCCACCCTGCGAACCGCGCCGCGGGAGTTGTGTGGTTTTTGTCCGCACTTGGCCACTCGACCACTTGGCCACTGGGCCACTTCCGCTTCAACCCAGCAACACTTCCACCACCACCAACGCAAACAACAACCCGGCGGCCACCGCCACGCCCATGATCAGCCAAAGTTGACCGACGCTCAGTTTGCTGACCGAACCCTCCGTTGGCGCGATCGTTTGTTTGATCATCGACATCGTTGCGGTTGACGAGGTCGGCGTAGCCGTCGGTTTCGTTGTCGAACTCGGTGCTGCCAGAAAAGCACTGAAGGGGTCATTGACCGGTTTGGCAACAGCTACCGTCGGCGATGTCGCTGGCGTCGGCGCAGGTGATGTTAAAAAGGCACTGAAAGGGTCATCCGCCGGCTTGGTCACTTTTGCCGGTTCGCTTGTTTGCATCGACTCGGGCAGTGGTATGCGTAATTCATCATCATCGTTCTTTTCTTTTTCCAACGCACTTAACTTTTCCAGAATCGATGCCTTTGAATCATCATGTTTTCTGACCGCAGCCTCGGCTGGCGCTTCGGGTCGATCACTCCGACGCACCACCGTTTCACTCTCATTTTGCAATTCACCGGGCACTGTCACCAGGGCCTTGCAATGATTGCATCGGCACACGCTGCCCGCAAAACCGACGTCCAATTCCATCCGCTTTCCGCAGGACGGACATTTCATCAGCAGCCCGCGATTCGTTACATCCGACGTCAACGATTCGTCAGCTTGTTCATTATGCGGGCGCAGTTCCACCTTGGGTAACGATGCAGCTTCGCTTTCGATGCTTTGTTCTTGCAACAACGACGACAGCGTCATGCCATGCAGCGTGGCGGCAGCCTGGTACTTGGTTTTCTTTGGCAAGGCCTTCTCCCTGAAACACCCGTCACGGGTTTATCACCATTATCGGTTACTGCCGTCCCACAGGTAATAGAAACCCGTCGGTCCCCCGCTCAAAAGTTCAGGTAGGTTGATCTGTGCCAGATTCACCGTCACACCCGATGTCATTTGATTCCCATTTTCGCTGATTTTGGCCGTGGCATAAGGCGAACCGACGTAAGCAAGCGGCCGATGGTACACGATCAATTCCGCATCATCGACACCCGCCAGTTGTTGTGCTTTTTCAAAGGCGCTACGCAGGTCGCCCAGTTCATCGATCAATCCGACTTCCAACGCCTGCGTTCCGGTGACGATGCGTCCATCCGTGGCCCATGTCAATTGTTCATCACTGAGTTTGGCGCGATGTTGTTTGACGATACCGACAAAGCGTCCGTAAAAATCATCGATCATGCCGCGAAAAACTTCACGATGTGAATCCGACATGTCAGCCAGGGGTGAACCGGCATCCTTGTTGGGGCCGGAGGTGAACGATTCACTGCGTATGCCGATCATGTCCAACCCGGCTTTGAACGAAACGGTTTGCGCAATCACGCCGATGGACCCGGTGATGCTCGTCGGATACGCGATCAGGTGATCACCCGCAGCAGCCAGGTAATACCCCCCGCTGGCGGCCACATCCATCATCAGCACCACCACTGGCTTTTGGGTTTCTGCTTTGAATCGCATCACCTCGCGGTACATCGCATCGCTGGCGGTGACCGTGCCACCCGGACTGTTGATGCGCAAAATCACCGCCTGTACTTTGCGATCACGACGCGCAGCTTCGAGTTTTTCCGACAGGTCGCTCAGCGGGTTGTCGCCCTGCGATAACAACCCCGGCCGATTCACACTCACCAGCAAACCGCTGACATCGATCATCGCCACCCGCTGCGGTGACCAGCCTTGGCCCTCCATCACGCGCGTTGTTTGCAAACGTTGATCCCCCGGCGACACCCCCACCACAAACGTCGTCGGCCCGCAACCCGTGATCAAAAATATGCAACCGATCAAACACAACATCACCCATGTGCGTTTCATGATTGTTCCCTTTCGTGGTCATTGCTTAAAAGATTATTTTCAACACAGTGAAACAAAGTGACTGGGTGCTAGTAGCTAGTGGCTGGGTAAATCATGTCATGTTGTTTGATTTTCCCAGCACCAAGCACCTAGCACCCAGCAACAAATACCGATCTGCTCTGTGTTCTCTGTGCCCTCTGTGTTGAAACTCCGTCTACTTCACAAACTCATCCGTTCGCTGATCGCTTTGCACCCGTCCATCTTCCATCGTCACGATGCGTTGCGCTCGTTGCGCCAGGGCATGATCATGCGTGACCATGACGATGCTCTGTCCCCCAGCCGCCAGTTCATCGAAAATCGTCGCCACTCGTTCGCCGTTGTGACGATCCAGGTTGCCCGTCGGCTCATCGGCCAGTATCACCGCCGGTTCATTGGCCAGGGCCCGCGCAATCGCCACGCGCTGCTGCTCACCCCCTGACAATCGATTGGCCCGACGACGCACCTTGTTCCCCAGCCCCAGTTTGTCCAGCAACATCGCTGCCCGGTCCAATGCCTGCGTCCGACTCAGTTCGTCCAGTTTGAACATCGGCAAAGCCACGTTTTCCTGTGCCGTGAATTCTTTGAGTAAATAATGAAACTGAAACACGAATCCGATTTTGCGATTCCGCAACTGCGCCAGTTCATGATCGTCCAGTTGCGTCGTATCCAACCCATCAATCAACACCGTGGGCACCGGTTCATACGGCTGACCTTCTTCGTTCTTCAAACTCGGTCGATCCAATCCACCCAGCAGGTACAACAACGTGCTTTTCCCCGACCCCGATGCGCCGACAATCGAAACATAGGTACCTATTTCGATGCGTAAATTCACCCCGCGTAAAATCGACGTCGCGGTTTCACCCTGCCCCAAAATGCGCCACAGATGACGAGCTTCCAGCAACGGTGTGCCGACGGGTGATGTCCCCGGGTTTTGTGCTTCGTATTCGTGGGTTGTGGTGATGTTGGCCAAGGGCGTCACCTTATTCACATGGTTTGTACGAGCCGCGACCGTAAGGGAGCGGCCTCATGTGTGTTTCATTCGACGGTTGTATTAAACCTGTCCCCAAGGTCATCGACACAAACATCGCTTTCATGACGGTCACAGTATGCCATGTTTTCTCTGTGACTCTGTGTCTCTGTGGTGAATGTTCTGTTTATGAAACGACCTTGTTCAACGGCGGCAGTTCACACACCATCTCAGCATAACCGGGTCGGTCGGCTGCGCTGCGATGCCGATACGCTTGTATCACTTTCCCCCGATGCAACACAAACGCACCACCCAGTTGAAACCCATCCCCGCACGATTTACCCACACCGTGCCCCTGCATGATCGCCGCGATAAAACCTCGCACAAACACCATCGGCCCAAACAACGCCGTAAACCCACCACGTTTCAATTCCAACGCCCGATACAAATGCCGCTCTGGGTCAGCCACCCGCGGCACATCACCCAATTGATATCGCTCCGCCACCTGGGCTGCGTCCGCATCCTCCCCCAAATGCACCAGCACAATGCCCAGCCCGCGTTTGTCAATCACCGCTCGCTGACGCTGCAAATCCGCCATCGCCTGCCGACAAAACGTGCAACCAGCGTGACGTAAAAACACCACCAATCGGGGTTGTTCGTGGGTTAAATCCCACAAACTCCGCCCCTGCTGATCACGCACGTTTTGCATCGATTGCGACAGTGACAACACCGGTGCATCAGGCAGGTTGCCACGTTGGTGATGATCCAACGCCCGCCAAAGGATCAACCCAAACGGCACCCACCAAAGTAAATCATTGGTGATGATCGTCCAACCCATGCTCATCGGCAGCACCCCCATCATCACCGCCTGCACAAACCCAATCGGCCCGAATATTTTGCCAAGCAACCCCACCAACACAATCGGCCAATGTCGGTACGGGTTTTGTGCCGCGATCAAATACCCCAGCCCATACACGCCCACGATCATGCCGATGCACTGCCAGAAGGCTGCGATGATCGGTGTCGATGTGATGCCCAACCAGGTCAACGTCGTCACCGGCATCGCAATCGTCAGCACGCCCCAAACGATGTTGTACACCCCCGCAGCATTCAGCCACCAGGTCATCCAAGTCGGTGATTTATTTGTGGGTTGCATGGTTTAATTCGTTTGCCAAGCCGAGTACGAGGCCGACAGGCCGAGGGCTCGGGTATGGTTTTAGTCCAAAGTCCAAAATCACTGCATCAGCCATCACACGCGTCCGAGCATATGCCGCAAGGCCTGCTCCAATTGCGGGTACTCAAATCGATAACCGGCACTTTGCAATCGTTGCGGCACCACGCGCTGGCTGGCGGTCGCAAACTCCGCCACTTCCCCCATTAACAATTTCAAGGCCCACGCCGGTGCCGGAATCAATGTCGGTCGTTGCAATACTCGCCCCAATGTTTTTGTAAATTCACGATTGGTCACCGGCATCGGCGCCACCGCGTTGAACGGCCCGTGCATCGACTCATCACACATCGCCTGCTGAATGATGTACAACAAATCATCCAGCGCGATCCAACTCCAATACTGCCTTCCGTGGCCAATCGGCCCACCCACGCCCATTTGAAACGCTGGCAACATGCCCCCCAGTGCCGCACCACCGGGCGTCAGCACCACCCCGATGCGCAGTTGCACCACACGAATACCTGCCGCCCTTGCCGGTTCGGTGGCCGCTTCCCAATCCCGCGCCACCTCCGCCAAAAAACCCTGCCCCAAACCCGTGTTTTCGGTGATTTCATCATCACCATGATCGCCGTAAATACCAATGGCTGACGCACTGATGAGTACCCTGGGTTTGTGCTGTTGTTTCACCAATGCTTCGCACAATTCGCGGGTCATATTCACCCGGCTGCCGCGAATGCGTTCCTTCTTTTCAGCCGACCATCGACCCATAATCGTTTCCCCAGCCAAATGCACCACCGCCTCCGCCTGCAACGCGCCGGCGTCGGTAGTCAGCTTTTGCCATGTCAATGTGCTGATCGAGGCATCACTTGCCGCGGGGTTTGCTTGCATGCCAGTTTGCGCACCCACTTGCACGCCCGATCGAAGCAACCGAATCACGCGATGCCCGCCGGTGGTTAAAAACGATATCACTGCCGAGCCGATCAACCCCGATGCCCCGGTCACCAGTACCCGTTGTTTGGCTTGTGCAGGTGCATCACCAGGCCCGATGCGCATCATGCGATGGCGCGACACATCCGCCGCCGTGGTGCGATGTCGATACCCAAACATGCGCTGCAATTGGTTGCGTGTCATCGCCCCAGCCAGCACATCACCCACCGACCCGCCCGGCAGTGCGTACGTCACCTCATCCACCAACTCACACTTTTCATCACTCCCCGGTTGTACCCGATGCACATGTTCCCAAAACGCGAACGGCCCGGTCACCTGCACGTCCGTGAACGATTCCCCTGGTCGATAATCCTTGTGCTGCGCCACCCAAGTCCGCCACATCGGCCCAATCTTCACCTTCATGATCACCTGTCGATCACGCTCAATCTCACCACTTTGCTCAATCAACTGCACCTTTTCCCACGGCGGCGTCAATCGCTGTAACGCACCATCGCGCAAGTGCCAATTGAACACCTCCGCAGCCGGGGCATTGATGATCGAACGATAGGTGAACGATTGTGTTCGCATGTCACTTCCCTTTGCGAACCCAATGGTAGGGCCGATGCTCAGCCCCCGTTTGACCCATCAGTCATTCAAAGTGACATGTTCATGCTTTACGGTTCACGGGCTTTGGCAATCGCCTTCACCACCTGATCAACCGTGTACGCTTCACTGGCGAACACCGTCGTACCATCCGCCCTTTGCACCACCAGCCAGGGTATGGTGATCCGTCCGGTTTCACGCAGCAAATTCGTTCCCGCCACGTTGCCCCCCGTCAGGTCCACCTTCATCGGCACCACCCCCGGCTCCCCCGTCGGACGCATCGCCGCCACCACTTTGGGCTGATGCAGCACCGCCTGTTCCAAGGCCTTGCAATTCAAACACCATTCAGCAGTGAACTCCAACACGACGACTTTGTTGTCACGACGCACTTCCGCCAATTTCTCCGGCGTGTAATACACCCAGTCAATCGGCCCCTTGTCAGTAAAACGTTCTGCCGCCCATACACTGCCGATGATGACCAGCACACCAATCACGGTCATGATGCCTCGACTCACCATCGATCGGCTGATCTGCCAGGTACGAATCATCACCCACAACCCCGCCGCCGCCACCAACCCCAGCACCGCCCACCAATACAACCGTGTCGGCGGTTGAGGCGGCTCCGCCAGTAAACCACTCAAACCCGTACCGATGAAGTAAGCCGCTGCCGCGAGCATGAGTAAACCCATGCCCTGTTTGATCAGTTCACTGGCCGGGCCGGTGCGTGGCATACGGTGCACCAGTTTGGGGAACGCCGACAAAACCAAATAAGGCACAGCCATGCCAACCCCGATCGTGGCAAACACCCACAACGTAATCAACGGTGCCTGTATCGCCGCCCACGCTGCTGCCGCCCCCATGAACGGTGCTGTGCAGGGCGTTGAAAGCACAGCCGTCATCACCCCAAAACCCATCGACCCGGCATGTGAGTTTTGCTGCGGTCGAAAGCGATACACCCACTGCGGCGGCTGCAACGTAAACAACCCGCACATACCCACCGCCATGATCGCGATGATCGCCCCAAGGCTCATCGTCACCCATGGGTAATGAAACAATTGATTGGCTGCTGAAATACCCACAAACCCCGTCGATTGACCCCAACCCGTGTTCACCAGCGCCACCGACCCGGCGATCGCGCCGCCCAGCGCCAGCCAGAAACCGACCACCCCCACCGCCATCGACACCCCCAGCGCAAAAGTTTTACCCCAACTTTGCCCCGCCTGTGCCAACCCCATGATTTTCAAGGGTATCACCGGCAAAACACAGGGCGTGAAATTCAGTAACGCACCGCCCAGTGCTGCCACGCTGAGCATGAGCAACAAACCCAACCCACCTCGGCTGTCGATTTCAAACCCATAACCAAACACATCAAATCGCACGATTCCCGCTTCGCTTTGAGTCGTCTGCCCTGCTGCATTGTGCGGCAGCTTCAACAAAGCCTCATGCAATTCAATGATCGTCGCGTCACTGCTCCCCGTGCTTTGGTCCGTAGGCAACACTTCCAACACCACCGACAAATTCACCTCACTGGGGAACAAACACCGCAAATCGTCACAGGCCTGAAAACTCACGTTCACCACAGCCTTGAGTTCCCCCGGTTTGGCATCGCTGCTCACCCGCACAGGCACGATCGCCGTGAATCGATCCTTGAACACCGGCACGGGGTCTTTCGACGCTTCCACCTTCAGCCCGACCGCCTGCGGGTAACGCGCGGTTTCAAAAATCAACCCGGTATCCGCCTGTTTGGGCGCAATGATCGTCGGAATGATCGTGAACTCGGTGAACACCCGGGCCTGCACCGGGTCGGCATACACATGCCAATTCGGTTGCATTTGAAAAGTGACCGCCAGTAACCGTGCATCGCCCGCATGAGCCTTGGGGTTGGACCAGCCATGAGTCACCTGCGTGACATCACTGGAACTCGAAGGCCCCTGCAATGCGTTCACCCCAGGCGTCACCACCAACAGTGCCAGCAGCGTACCGACCCCACACCAAAACCATGAACATAAGTTTTTCGCCGTGTGTGTCATACCTTCATGTTACGCCGATGGGGTTGCATCGGTTTTCAGTTTGGCACGGCCACTTTGCATTTGTAGCCCAGCCGCCCCCGGCTGGGTGAGTAAACCCGCGGCTATGAAGCATTTTGCCTTGTCGGTTCAGCCTCGATTGATAACCCCCGGCAATACACGGTGATTCGATGACATCTGCTGATTGTTACCCATAACACCCAGGTTTTGAAGCCCAAAGCATATTTTGCCCGATAACAACACTTAACCACTCGACCACTTGAGCAACTATTGAATCACCATGGCCGAAATCCTTGATCAATCCGAAGTTGATGCCCTGCTGGCAGCCGTGGACACCGGACAGGCCCCTGCCGCCGAAGCAGGCCCAACCACCAAAATATTTTCCCGCACGCGCGTCGGTCAGAACGCGGATGTCGAAATCAAACCTTACGATTTCAAACGCCCCGAACGTGTTTCCAAGGACCAGATGCGGGCGTTGGAAAACCTGCACGACGGTTTTGCCCGTAACTTCGGCGCTGCCCTCTCCGGTTTTCTGCGTACGATCATTGAGGTGAAGGTCGCCAGTATCGAACAGATGACCTTCAGCGAGTTCACGCATTCGCTGCCCAATCCGACCTGTTTCAATTTGCTGACAGCCGAGCCGCTCGACGGCAACATGTGCCTGGAAGTCAGCCCGCTGATCATTTACCCGGTCATTGATCGCCTGCTGGGCGGTTCCAATGCCGACCTGTTCATCCCTCAGCGACCGCTGACCGCCATCGAACTGCGCTTGGTGCAGAAAATCATCGACCGGGCGATGACCGCGTTGCGCGATGCCTGGAGCAACATTCTGCCGTTGACCTTCAAACTGGTCGAAAGCGAAAGCAACCCACAACTGGTGCAAATTGTGCCCCCCAACGAAGTGGTGGTCGTGGTCGGATTTGAAATGAAAATGGGCGGTCGCGCCGGCACGATGAGTTTGTGTATTCCCTATAACGTGATCGAGCCGGTGGTCGAAAAACTTTCGAATCAAACCTGGGCGCAGTACAAACGTGGTCGGCGTGATGAGCATCTGCGCAAGCGCGTGGCTGATAAGTTGGATAGCGCCAAATTGACGTTGACTGCCATACTCGCGGAAACTTCGATCAAACTCGATGACCTGATTCGTTTACAGGTCGGCGATGTCGTCACCACGGAAAAACCCGCATCCGCCCCCTTGTCCCTCATGATCGGCACCCGTCGCAAATACATCGGCACCCTCGGCCAGCATAAGGGCCATCGCGCCTTTCAGGTGCAACGCCCCTACACGCCCAAAGACCGCGTGTGAAAAGAAGTGGTCAAGTGGTTGAGTGGTTGAGTGGTTGAGTGGTTGAGTATCGGACCCCAAGCCAAGGACGAGGCCGATAGGCCGAGGACTTGGGTATTTGATGAGTCCAAAGTCCAAAGTTGAATGTCCAAAGTCCAAAGTTAAACAAAACATCGGGTATTGTATTCATCCATGACCCAAGCCCTCCTCGCCAAGGCGATTCGTCCTTGGCTTGTCCGGCCACTGGGCCACTTCTTCTCTCTGACTACTTCAACTCATCCAACGTTCGTAACTTCGGCTTCGTCGTCGCTTGGCGCATGGCAGGCAGTTGCACCCGCAACGGCTTGTTGTCCCATTCAAACTTGGAGGTCGCATCACCATCCGACAACATCACCGTGGCCCGTGGCGTCAGAAATGGAAAACCATCCATCCCATGACGCACAAAATATTCATACACTTCCGCCGGTTCAGCCTTGCGCACCCATTCCGCTTGATAATCATACTTTGGAAACACAACCGCACGACTACCAACCTTGTACTCAAACATACCATCACGTCGCACCACCGCCCGCACCGCCTGCGGATTCACATCTTCACGCTTCAACCCGACAATCAATACCGACTGACTTTGACTGCCCACCGCCCCCCGCGCATCAGGCAGCCGCACCAACAACCCCTGCGCTATCTCTTTATCCAATCGCCCGCGAATCACCGTTAATCCAGGGGTTTGACGAATGGCGCCGTCCTCGTCCAGCGACCGCCGTTTGTCCACCATGTCGTAATACAACGGGGCTGCACCATGTTCATAGGGTGCCAGCGTTTGCGGTGAAGTGAATTTGCTGCGAATCTCCTCAAACCGACGCTTCACTTCGATCGACCAAAGGGTTTTGTCGATCCATACAAAGTCCCCCGCCCGGTCGTTAAACAACTTTTGTGTCGCCGGAGGCAACTCCTCAAACGGCACGGGTTGCAACTTATCTTCCTGCGCTGACACGTTCGATGATATTCCTATCATCAACGTATTGAATATCATCAATAATATGAATGTTGTTTTATTCATATCCAATGGTATTCGTTGGTTCAAAGCCGAGCCAAAGGCTCGGCGCTAAACAACGATTCGAAATCCGAAATTCGAAATTCCTCACGGTTCCACCTTCACCGTGCTCAACTTGTCATACAACATTTTGAAAAGCAGTGAAATATCATCATGCCGCATCCGAATGCAGCCCATCGACATCATTCGGCCGATCGACTCGGGCTCAATGGTCCCGTGAATACCATAACCCCGTTTACCCTGCGTCCCTTCATCGGTTCCCTGCAAACCGATCCAAAACTCACCAATCGGGTTGGCTGGGTCGTCGGCTGTGAAACTCTGACGGGTGCGCGGGTTGGTCCATGATGGATTTTGCACCTTACCGCTGAGCACCCACGTGCCAGGCGGGGTCGAATCCTCCTCCCCCAAGCCCACCGGGAAACTGCGCACATACACCGGCTTTCCATCCGGCCCGTTCACAAACACGTCCATCCGAAACTCGCCCTTGCGCACCACTGCGTGCATCGGCCCCTGAATCATTTTCAATTTTTGCCCCACACGAATGCGATTGGCCTGCGTTTTGTTGATCACCTCCACCAGCGGGTACGGAATTTTGTATTTCAAGGTCACCTTCGTCAGTACGTCCCCCGCTTTCACTTCATACAACTCCACCAGCGGATCACCCGCCGAAACCTTCGGCCCAAATACCAAATCCATGTTGACACTGGTCAATGTATCACGAATGGCCTGCGCATCTTCGCGGGTCAGTTCGTGATAAGTCGTGACATACAAATCCGACAACACCGTCCGACCCTCGACCAGTTTGCCATCGGTGATGAGTGCCAACCCGTGACGCAATTGGGGGGTGAAATCATTCACTGGTGCGCTGGTCGCGGGCAATGCGTTAGCCGTGGGCGCGCTACCGGTTGTGCCTGATGGAACATTGCCGGTCGAGGGCGGCATCGTTGTTGGCATTTGCGTCGGCGCAGGGGTTGGCGAATTTGCACCCGTCGATGACGACGATGTGCTCGACGGTGCACTGGGCGAACTGGCGGGTGTTGTGGCGGTGTTGCTGACCACGGGTTGATTGGCCGTGTTGGCTTGTGCCAGCACTTGGTCTGGTCCACGATTGACGATGATCATCGCCACCGTCGCCAGTGCCACCACGAGCACCACCAACCCCAACCACAGCCAGCCATGATTTTTCCGCCCCTGAGGCGACCCCGCCCCCGCAAACCGTGGCATCGTCGTTTGGCCGTTCTTTTCTTTTGTTGCTTCGGTCATGAGCCAAACTCCTGTTGCGATACTTCCACCGATGGTAAACACGCGTCACCGTGCGTGTGAGGGCAATGCTTGATTCTTTCTTCCTACGGGAGAGTCAAAGTCCCGCTGTGGTGGGGGTGAGGGTGTGTCTTACACCGACCGCAATGATGGTGGGTCCGCTCACCGCCTCGTTTGACCCACCCTACACCACTGGACCACCTTTCAAAATCACGGTCCCGGAATGTTGATGCGCTGAATATCCGCCCCCAGGGCTTGCAGCGACAGGTCCATTTTTTCGTAGCCGCGGTCCAGGTGATACACACGATTGACCGTCGTCGTACCCTTGGCCGCCAAACCAGCCAGAATCAACCCGGCTGAGGCGCGCAGGTCGCTGGCCATGACCGGGGCGCCCACCAAATGCTGACTACCGGTGACCAGCACACTGGGGCCGTTTCGGCTGAGGTTGGCGCCCATGCGCAGCAGTTCCGCAACGTGTAAAAACCGGTCGGGGAATATTTTTTCGGTGATGATCGAATTGCCATCCGCCAGACAGAGCAAGGCCATCATTTGTGCCTGCAGGTCGGTCGGAAAGCCCGGGTGCGGCTGAGTGACCACACTCACCGGTGCCAGGCGACGGGCACTGGAAATGCGCACCGATTGACGCATCCGATCATGGTTATTGCTTTGCCCTGAACCCTCGATCGCATCGACATTGACGCCTGCCTCTTCCAACCGGTCCAGCACGGCCAATAGCGCATCGGTCGGGCAGTTGTCCAAAATGATTTCGCTGTTGGTGATGGCGCCGGCGAGAATGTAAGTGCCCGCTTCGATGCGATCGGGGATGACCATGTGTTCCAGGCCGTGAAGCTTGGGCACGCCTTCGATGGTGATGCGTGGTGAGCCGTGGCCGGTGATTTTGGCGCCCATGGCGATGAGCATTTCCGCCAGGTCCACCACTTCGGGTTCACACGCAGCCGACTCGATGACGGTGGTGCCCTCAGCCAATACCGCAGCACACATGATGTTGTCAGTGCCCAGCACGGTTGAGCCGAACGGTCCGCCCATGAAGACACGATTGCCGCGCAGTCGGCCACCGGGGGCCTCGGCCATGACGTAACCTTCATCGAGGGTGATTTTGGCGCCCAGGGCTTTCAAGCCGCGCAGATGAAGGTCGATGGGCCGGTCACCGATGGAACATCCGCCGGGCATGGACACTTTGGCGCGACCCCGTTTGGCAAGCAGTGGGCCAAGCACGCAGATGCCCGCCCGCATGGTGCGCACGATGTCGTAGTGGGCCAGCACCGATTGACCCTCGGTGACGGCGATGCGCATTTTGGAAGTGTCGTTGGCCGATGGGTTGGGGCCTGCGGAGGGGGTGAATTGCACATCGCAACCCAGTTGGGCCAACAGTTTGATCATGTTGCGAATGTCCGCGATGTCTGGCACATCACGGAGAATGACCGGTTCGTCGGTCATGAGCGCAGCAGCCATGAGGGGCAGGCTCGAGTTTTTGGAGCCATGAATACGGAGGCGTCCGCGCAAGCGTTTGCCGCCATGAATGACAAATGCGTCCATGATGAAATCTCGCTGGGGGTTCCGTCCCGTGGTGTGTGGTTATTGTACGGTTTTCTGGCAGGCAAGTGACCGAGTGATTGTATTTGTAATGTTTAGCGCAGACGCTTGGCGTCGGCGCTGTTGACGCCGTGCCCTTTAGGGCCGGATGTTCGTGAATTGATCCGGGGCTAAAGCCCTCGGCGTCAATGATTTTTGTTTGTAAAACCATCCTGAACTTCGTCGGACGACGAAGTTCAGGCGTGTTTGAACGCCTTTCATTCTTTGATTGAATTATGTTCATCGGGTCGATAAATGGGTATGGGTTGAAAAAAAAGTGGCGGAGTCGAAAAAAGTCACTGGTGAGCGGGGCGAGGGTCGGTAGAATGACGGACAATGTGTTCGAGGTCCAGGATGGACGCCTCGCCGGTGACCCCGGTTGGAGGGAAAGACAGGGAGGTCGCTGCCTATGCGTTTGGCCAAGGTCACACTTGCTGGGTTCAAGTCGTTCGCGGATCGCACGGACATTACTTTTGATACGCCGGTGACGGGCATCGTCGGCCCCAATGGTTGCGGTAAGTCCAATGTGGTGGACGCAATCAAGTGGGTGCTGGGCGAACTGTCTGCCAAAAGTCTGCGCGGCGGAGCGATGCTGGACATGATTTTCAATGGTTCAGCCACGCGCAAACCATCGGGCATGGCGGCGGTGACCCTCACCTTCGATAACCCGGTCAACGGCGAAGGTAAACGTCATCTGGCAATCGATGCCGACACCGTGGCGGTTACTCGGCAACTGTTCCGTGACGGCACCAGTGAATACTTGATCAACAAGCAGCGGGCACGGTTGAAGGATATTCGTGAACTGTTCATGGACACGGGCATCGGCACCGATGCGTATGCGATCATTGAACAGGGCAAGGTTGACCTGATGTTGCAGGCCAACCCGGATGAACGCCGAGAGTTGTTTGAGGAAGCGGCTGGCATTTCCAAGTTCAAGGCCCGCAAAAAAGAAGCACATCGCAAACTCGAACGCATCAGCCAGAATTTGAACCTGACGCGACAGCGATTGGATGACCTGCAACGTCGCTTGCGCTCGGTGAAAATTCAGGCGGGCAAGGCCCGGTCGTACCAGGAAATTTCCCAAAAACTGCGCGAACTGCGTTTGTCGTATGCGCTGGCAGAATATCACAAACTCAGCAGCGAATTGACCCTGGTGCGTGATGCGTTGGAACAGCTTGAAGCCGACCGCGCGGTGGCGGCTAGACAACTGGGCGAAGCGCAGGAAGCACTGGCTGAAGCGCAGATGGAAAAGCAAGGGTGCGAGCAGCAACTGCGCAGTGTCGAACATGAACGGTTGGAAATGCAGGCGCAAAAGGATCAGGCCACGCAGCGTCGTGACTTTGCCCAGCGGACACTGACCGACCTGCAAAAACAGATCGAACGCGACACCCAACAATTGGCGCAACTGGCGCAGCGAACCGCGCAACTCGCAACCGAGTTGCAGGCACAGCAAACGCTGGTGACGCAACTGACGCAAAAGCATGATCAGGCGGCGGCGGAACTGGAAACCGCCCTGAAGCGCGATCGTGAACTGGGTCATGCCCTCAACGAAAAACGCGCGGCATTGGAAGATGAACGAGCCGGGGTGGTGGACCTGTTACGTCGCACCACGCAACTGCATAATCAGGTGCAGTCGCTGTCGGCTCATGAAAAAAACCTGGCGTCGAATCGAGAACGGTTGGATCAGCGGGCCACGCAGGTGGCTGCGGAACTGGAACAATATTACACCCTGCGCGGCCAATTTGCGGGTAATTTGGATCAAACCCGCCAATTGATTGCAGAGCAGGAAACGCAACTGACCCAGCTCAAAGAGCAGGCAACGCAACTGGATGCGCAACAGCGCGAGTTGACCCAGCGACTGGGTAAAAGCAAGGAACAACGATCGGGGTTGAACTCACGTCGAACGTTATTGCAGGAAATGCAGGACAAACAGGAAGGCGTGTCGGACCCGGTCAAAGCGGTGCTGGCGCAACGTGAATCGACGTACCCGTTTGTGATGGGCTTATTGGCGGATCAATTGGAGACGGACCCCGATCAGCCCGGCCATGCGGGATTGGTGGAAGCGGCCTTGGGCGAGTATCAGCAGGCCCTGGTGGTGGATCGATTGGCGACACTGACCGAGGCGCAGGTGGGTGGCAAAGCGATTGCGTCATTGGGTGGCCGAGTGACGTTTTTGGCGCTGGATCAGGGCATTGGTTCACTGCCTGCGACCAGTCACACAGTGATACCGACCGGGGTGACACGACTGATCGATTTGGTGCGATACCCGGCGGAAATGGGGCCGGTGGTTTGGCGCTTGCTGGGGTTGACCCTGTGTGTGCCGACGTTGGATAGTGCGTTGCTTCTGCGTGCGGTGTTGCCGTCGGGTTATCGGTTTGTGACCGCGCAGGGGGAATTGCTGGAAGCCGATGGCAGGGTCGTGGCCGGGCCGATGAACAGCGGCAAGGGCGGGTTGATCAGTCGGCGCAGTGAACTGGCGCTGTTACTCAGACAGATTGCGCACTTGGATGAAACCATCAACGCGGATCAAAACCAGTTGGCGCAACTTTCGGATCAGGCGTCGCACATGGCCAAACTGTCGCAGGATTTGCGCCAGAAGGTGTATGAAGCCAACACCATGCGGGTGGAACTGACCAGCAAAATCGAAAACCTGGATCATCAGATCGGCAAGCTGACCCGCGAACAACCGGTGCTGGCTGCGGAAGTGCAACAGGTGCATCGGCAGATCGACGACGCCAATCAGAAAAGGGCGCAGGCGCAGACACAGGCGCAGGAACTGGAAGAAATTTCGAAACAGCGGCAGACGGCCATGGCTGAAATTGAGGCGGGCATCGCAAGCCTTGCAAAAGAAAGCGAAGCCTCACGTGAACAGGTCACCGCCTTGAAGGTCGAGGTCGGCAAGGTGACCGAACAGTTGTCATCGGCGCAGCGTCAGGTGCGACAAAGTGAAATCGCCCATGCCGACGTTGCCCGGCAGCATAAATTGCTGGACGATCAATTGGCGGGCAGCACCCAGCGAATCGCACAACTGGAAAACGATGCGGACCAGGCGCGTCGGCAGATCGACGCAGCGGTGACGCGCTTGCAAGAACTGGTCGTTCGCCTGCAATTGGCACAACACAAACTGGAAAAGGCGCAGGTCGCCATCGGCGAAGCGCAGAACCAGGTCGATACCTTGGAAGAACAACTGGCGCAGCTTGATCAGCATTTGCAGACGCGCAACCTGTCCAAACGTGAATTGGAAGTGAAACTCGAAGGCGTGGCCCAACGGGCGCAGGAACAGTTGTCGTTGGATGTGGCGGCGGCGTATGCGGCCAAGTGTAATGAAAGTGGTCAAGTGCAGGAAGAGGGAAGTGGTCAAGTGGTCGAGTGGTCGAGTGGTCAAGTGACGGAAGAAGCGGATGATTCATCCGTCAATTCGAAATCCGAAATTCCAAATTCGAAATTCGACACTCGTTTCGCCATCGACTGGCAGGCGGTCGAGGCACAGATCAAGGAATTGCGGGATCGGTTGGATCGACTGGGGAATGTCAACCTTGAAGCCATCGGCGAGCAGGACCAGCTTGAAGCCGACCATAACAAGATGGCGGAACAGGTGACCGATATTGAAAACGCGCAGCGGGAACTGGAACAACTGATTTTGAATTTGAATCAGGAGAGCCGGGTGAGGTTCGAGCAGACGTTTAATCAGATTCGTGAAGCGTTTGCGGGGCAGGATGGTTTGTTCCGGCGCATTTTCGGCGGGGGCAAGGCGGATGTGTTTTTGCAGCCCGATGAACAGGGCAATATTGATGTGCTGGAATCGGGGATTGAAATCATCGCCAAGCCGCCGGGCAAGGAACCGCAGTCGATCAGTTTGCTTTCGGGGGGTGAAAAGACGATGACGGCGGTGGCGCTGTTGCTTGCGATTTTCAAGACCAAGCCGTCGCCCTTTGCCGTGCTGGACGAAGTGGACGCGGCACTCGATGAGGCCAACGTTGAACGGTTCACGCAGGTGGTCAAGTCGTTTTTGGACCACAGCCACTTCATCATCATCACGCACCACAAACGCACCATGCAGGCCTGCGATCAGTTGTACGGCGTGACGATGCAGGAACGCGGCGTGTCACGACGGGTGCAGGTGAAGTTCGATCAGGTCGGCAAAGATGGGCGCATCGACGAAAGCGCGATCAAGGAACAAGACCAGCGCGATGCCCAAGTCGTGGCGGAGGAAGAAACGGTCGTCGTCGAGCCGACGGTGGTGGTGACGGCCAAGCAGGCGGATTTGGACGCCCTGCAACCCAACACCACGGTCAGTGATTTGGCAACTTCAGAAGAGGCAAATGATGCGAATAATCAATCGGTCGCCAATGAACAGCATCAGCCTGCTCAAGCGGCGGTGACGGCGGAAAGCCAAGCGGGTGATGCGGTGGTGAGTGTGCATGGCAACGGTCATCACCAGGGCAATGGGCATGGTGGCAACGGCAACGGTCACGGCAATGGCAATGGAAACGGGCATGGCAACGGTAAAAGTAAATTGACGCCGCGTGACATGTTCCGCAAACACCTGGCTGCAATGCTCGATGGTCAAAAACCGGTGGAAGCCGAGCGTAATTAAGTGTGGGGTTGAAGTGGTCTAGGGATGATATTTGTTTATCGCGGACGCTTTGCGTCAGCGCACTGGTTGAGGATTGGGTGCCTGTGGTACGCCCTGCTGCCACATTCGTGATTGTCAAACCATTACAGGGAGAGGGTGTTTTGACCCGATAACAAAAGGGTGAAAGAGCGCCGATTCCCCAAAGCAATTCAGCGGTGGTCCGCCACGATGATCGGGGCGATGCTGGTGTTGTTACACCTGATGTTGACCCCGGCGACAACCTGGGCGCAAAGCCCGTCGGTGCTGATGGCTTTGGGCGACAACATTCAACACTTAGCCGCCCAGCCGACGTTGCAACATCGGCTGGTGCGGTTGTTTGATTTTGAAGAACGCAAGCTGGGTAATTTCGAAGACCTGCCGATGCACTGGTACATCATGGGGCGTAGTCCAGCCACCAGCGACCCGACCTTTTTGCGCAAACCACTGCATGAAGCACTGACAATCAAACCCGGTTACCCGACGTTCACCAGCGCCGGGTTTGATAAACAAGTGAAAGCCGACGGCGAGTTCAGTTTCAAGCTCAGCCTCAATGGGGGCAACGTCGGGGCGTTTTTGGAAGTGGGCACAATTCCAGCGGTGCCCGGCAGCGATTACATGCTCACGGCACAGGTAAGGACCACGGAACTGCGTCATGCGCGGGCTTACCTGCATGTTTATTTTTTGGATGCACAAGGTCGGCCGATTGAGGGCGGCCGGGTGAGCAGTGCCCCGATCACCAGTGATCAGCAGTGGCGTGATGTATCGGTGACTTTGCCGGGGGATCATCCGTCGGCTGCGTGGATCGGGTTGGAAATCGAAGTACTGCAACCATCGCCCCGGCAGACCGACACGCTTTCGACGCATGAAATTCATTACCAGGACATTCAAGGGGAGGCATGGTTTGACAACATTGCGCTGTGGCAGGTGCCACGGGTAATGGTGCAGACGCAATCGCCTTACAACATGCTGCGGGCACCGGAGAAGCCGAAGCTGCGTGCCAATGTGCAGGACCTGACGGGGCATGCGCTGGTTGCGGAGTTGCGTTTGCGTGACTGGCGGGGGCAGGTGGTGGACCGCATGAGTCAACGGGTCGGTGAAGGGGCACCGATGAACGTCACGTGGGAGCCGCGGGTCGAACATTTCGGCTGGTACACAGCGGAACTGATTTTGATTGATCAGGTGGCGCAGGATGGACAAGGCTCAACGGTGATACCGCTGGCGGTGGCGCAGGATGTGTGTGATTTTTTGTATCTGCCGATGGAGCGTAGTTTGCTGCCGGAGGAAGCGACGCACTTTTTGATCGATGCGACACCGGGGGAGGCGGCGGACCCGGTGACGGTGCCCAAGTTGCTGGAACTGTCGGGGTTGGGCGGCGCGGTGCTCAGTGCCTTTGCCCCGGCGATGCAGCGCAGTGACGTACAGGCAAGGCAGGCGTGGCTGGATCACTTGCTTGAACAGATGCTTTTGGCGGGCAAGCAGGCGAATTTGAGCATGTCACCCTTACCAGAGGAACTGGCAGCGGAGGTGGACGCGCGTGGTCAGGGGTTACTGGCGTGCATGGCGAATGATGATGTGAGTTGGCACTGGTACATGGCGCCAATCGTGGTAAATCAGGGGCCGTTTGTTTATGCCTGGCAACTGGGCGATTTCAACCTGGCGAACGGCTACAAGCTGCCGAATTTGGGGCCGACATTGCAGACGATTGAGCGTGAGTTTCGTGCCCTGTCGCCGCAGCCCCGGCTGATGATTCCCTGGCGGCTGGAACAAGGTCGGCGGCGCGAGGTGCAGGGTGATTGGGGGTTTCATTTGCTGTTGCCCGCCAACATACCCACCGGCGAGTTGCCGGCGTTGTTACAGGAATGGCGGGAGGAACCCAGTTCGAAAATGTGGGTGCAGGTGGAGACAACGCAAGAACCTAGGGAGCGGTGGTCGGGGGCGATGGCTCAACTGGCGATACGGATGCTCGAAGGCTGGACGGTGAACCCGCAGGCGATTTCAGTTCGGCGGCCGTGGCAGGAAGTGACGGTGGCGCATCGCAATAGGGTGGCGTTGCAACCGGCGATCGGGGTGATGACGGGGTTGTCGCCGAGGTTGGCTGGTCGCAAGCTGGCGGGGGAGCTGCCGTTGGGACCGCAGGTGCGATGCCTGGTGTTGGATGGGCCCGGCGGCGGAGCGCTGGCGATATGGCATCAGGAAGCGGCGGGTTCGCAAATCGTGCGTCTGTTTTTGGGAGGGCAGCCCGAATCGGTGGACCTGTGGGGCAATCGCACACCAGTGCCGATGTCGGGAGGGTTGCATGAAATGGTCGTGACCGGTTCGCCACAGATCATCGAAGGCATTGACGCGGCATTGGCGTTGTTTCGTACCAGTTTCAGGGTAACGCCTTCGTTTCTGGAATCGACGCAGGCGCCGCGTAAGTGTGTGTTGACATTGAGTAATCCGTGGAACCGGGTGCTTACGGGAACGGTGTTGTTTACGCAGCCGACCAACTGGCGGGTGACGCCGCGACGCTTGTCGTTCACGTTGTCGCCGCAGCAGACGGCTCAATTTCCGTTGGAGATTCAACTGCCGGTGTCGGAGACGGCTGGGGGAAAACTGTTGTGGGCACGAGTGGAGCTGACGCCGGATCAGCAGTATGTGCTGGAGTTGTCCGCCCCGATGGAAGTGGGCATGAAGGGGCTCAAGTTCGATGCGGTGTTGTCACTGGAGCGCAACCCGCAGACCGGGACGTTGGATGCGGTGGTGAAGCAGACGATCGTGAACATCGGCGAGCAGCCAGTGTCGTTGTATTGTTATGCGACGTTGCCGGGGTTTCCAAGACAGGAACGACTGGTGACACAATTGGAACCGGGCAAGCCGGCGTTGCGAAGGTTTCGATTTGTGGATGCACAGGCAATGTTGGACCAGCACGCACTGCGGACAGGGGTGCGTGAAGTGGGTGGCCCGGCGATTTTGAATAAAACCATATCAGGGCGCGATGCGGTGCGCAGCGGAACGCCGTGAGAATGTAGCGAAAGTGGCCGAGTGGCCGAGTGGCCGAGTGGCCG
>CAYRTH010000015.1:0-34620 GCA_964427135.1 uncultured Phycisphaeraceae bacterium | reverse complement strand
CTTCACTGACTCATTTCGCTTATCACGACCCACCCCCCCCCGCCATCGGACTCAAACCCGCCCAGCACGTCAACCACAACACCGTCAGCACATCGCTGACCTGATGCGTCAAACTGATCACATGTCCCCCCAAACATTGCGGCCCCAAAGTTTGCGTCGCTCTGCGCAACAAACTAAACAGGGCAAGCGTCTCTCGTGTCTGCGGCGTCAACCGTTCCATCGGCGGCACCGGCGTCGTCGCCAGCGTCTGCGTAATCAATCGACAGCGCGTCGCCTCATCGAGCGGCGTCATCGCTTCCGACGAAAAAATCGCCCCCAATAATTCCTCCATCACCTTGGCGTAGTACCGCGATTCCTGCCGAATATCCAATCGATACCCATGAAACCCAAACACCTTCACCGCCAGTATCCAAGGTTCGATCACCGTTTGCGCCAAACCTTGCGCATGTCTGTCACACAACGCCTCATGCAATAAACGTAAATCATCATGCAATGTATCCGGGTGCGTGTAATACCCATTGCAAACATCCGAGTTCGCACCATCGAGCAAACTCGGCCCAGCCTCGAGCGTTTGCTGTAACCGCCACTGAATCATTGTCAGGTACCGCCGATAGGTTTCATACGGCGAAACCTTTTCAACCAGTTTCACCAGCCCCGGCCATCGGCTCATCGCCTCATTCAACCGCTGCACCACCGCATCGCCCGGCAAGCCATGCCGATCCGACAATGAAATGGTGCGATGCAAACTTCGACATTGCTCCAAATGCCTGCTGACCGTTGACTTTCGCAATAGCAGCAAGGTTTCACCGGTGACCTCCGCTGTGACATGCGGGTGACCATCCCGGTCGCCGCCGATCCACGAAGCGTAACTCAAAAACGTTGTCAACTCGATTTTTTCATCCGGGTAACCTAGCGACAAGGCTTCCTGCAAATCCAAATAAATACGCGGCACCACCTCCCACAACGTATCCAGCAGTCGTAAACCGCGAGCCACTTCATCCAGCACCGTCGGCGCATTGGGGCGAATCAAATCCGTCTGCCACAGGCCCACCAGTTCGCCGCGCATCTGCGCCACGATTGCCTGCTCCTCACGGGGCAGCAAATCCGCTTGTTGCAAGCGCAACAGGTCCGTGCGCAATCGCACCAGGTTGTCGCGTACCGTGCGTCGCTTGGCTTCGGTCGGGTGAGCGGTGAGCACCAGTTCGACATGCAGTCGTGTCAATAATTCACCGACCTGCTTGGCCGACCAGCCTGCCTGTTTGAGCACGGCAATCGCGTCGCCGATCGACTCTTTGCGCGGGGCAGGGTGTTGTACCCGTTCACGATCCCGCAGCACTGCCACACGCTGGCGATCCTCCGCCAGGTTGGCAAGGTCAAACCACAATGCCAGCGCCCTCGCCACCGTGCGCACCTGTTTTTCGTCCATGCCAGCCAGCAGTTCACCAAGCTGCCCATGCGCCTGCGTATCACCTTCCCGCCGCTTGGCTGCCAACGCTCGAACCTGCTCGGCCAGCGCTTGGGTTGCCGACCCCGTCTGGTCTGCAATCACTTCCCGCAGCAGCCCTTCCAAAAGCGTTCGATTGTCCGTCAGCGTGTGTTGATTCATGCTTCAACCTCATTGAATCACTTGCCGTCAAGTCATTGGCTGACGGCGTGATTTGTACCTGAATTCAGGGTGGGGCGGACGTCCCGCCTGCCGATGGGCGTTAGCCCATGTCGAACTTCACTATGCATCAACCTGAACCTTCGACTCACTCACTACCCGATGCATGCCCCGCCATATCAATGGCCAAACCATCTTTTCCCCACAACCATTCACCGCAGTCCCGGCTATGGTAGGCCCATTGCATCATAAAAAAAGCCCCGTACTTGTGTGCAGGGCTGCGATTGTCTTTGATGATTCAAGGCAAATTGAAGAACTCAACACCGAGCCACCAGCTCCAAACTACCAGCCCGTTTCTACTCTGTGTCTCTGCGCCTCTGTGGTAAATACCTGATGTATTTACTTGTACCCCGGCAAAAACACTGTTTCCGCATCGAACAATTCCAGCGTCATGGCCTTGATCTCGCGCGGCGTGCAAATGGCAGCCGTCAGCGGATCGAACATCAAGGCATGAATCGCCGCTTCCTTGCTCCGCTGGATACAGGCTGTGGCACCCAGATCGAACATCGCCATATTGCTGTGACAGACATTGGCCATCTGCTGCGGCAGGGCGCCGTATCGTGTCGGGTGAATACCGGTGCGATCCACCATGCACGACACTTCGACGCACCCGTCACCGGGCAGGTTGGTGATCAGTTTGCCCGCTTCGCCCAGGTTACTGCCGCGATGTTCGCCCAGCGTAGCTTGTGACCAATTGGGTACGTTGCCGTGAATGCGGAACGGGCTGTCCTTCTCCATCGCTTCGATGATCCACGAACCATATTCCCACGAACGCTTGAACTCGAACTGCGCTTCGCCCGACACCAGTTTCATGCGGTGGGCATCGGCGTTCTTGCGCCAGGTCGGCCAGTTGCTGGCGTAAAATCGGCTGCCGCCTTCATACGCCAATCGCAACAGCTTGCGCCCCGCTTCGCTCTTGCGGTAATAGGGTAAATATTCCGACAAGTGACCCGAACTTTCCGTAATGAACGCGCCAAAGTGCAGGCACATGTCCTTACGAATCAGGTCGCCCATCTTGTACTTCTTTTCCACTTTGGCAAACGCTCTGTCACGCGCATCATGCGACGCCAGACCCGCTTCATATTCCTTGAAGCTTTCCTGAATCTCCGCTTCGAACTTGGCCATCAGCACCTTCTTGTAAAGGTCTTCGCCCTTGTGTTCCAGCCGGGTGAACCACGCCAGGTGATTGATGCCTGCACATTCCCAGGTCATTTCTTCATACGGCAGGCCCGCGTAACCGGCCAGCAGGTGACTGGTCCCCTGCACACTGTGGCACAACCCCACCACCGGAACCTCCGGCACAGCCCGCGCCGCTGCCAGACACATCATGTTCATCGGGTTGGTGTAATTCAGCATCACCGCCCCCGGGCACAACTCACGCATGTCCCGCAAAATGTCCAGAAACACCGGCACTGTCCGCAACGACTTGAACAACCCGCCCGGTCCAATCGTGTCGCCGATGCACTGATCAATGCCATATTTGAGCGGAATGTCATTGTCCCACTTCACGCAATCCACGCCCGACACCTCGACGCAGCACACCGCATACGTCGAACCGGGCAACACTTCACGACGATTTTTCGAAGCCTTGACCGTCCACTTGCCTTCTTTGCCGATTTCCTTGATCAGCCGGGTGATCACCTGCTTCATGGTGGACAAACGTTCTTCATCGATGTCCACCAAGCGCAGTTCACCGAACTCCGCTCCCGGAATCATCATCACATCCCGGCAAAGCGTCGGACAAAAGCCCGACCCCGCGCCCATGAACGTCACATTGATCGGTCGTTGCACCTTCCCCGGCAGGCCCTGTTGAACATCAGCTGCCTTGGTGTGTGCTTCATGACCTGCTTTGGCCACAATTTCTGACGGCATGAATCAGCTCCTCAAATAAAACGTTGGTGAATGTACCATTTGTGATACGTGATGATAGTATGCACTGTTCCAACCTGATTGAAAAGGTCGATAACGTGATATTTTGTGTGCATTTTGTGATATAATTATTCAACCCCCTCTCCCTCCGGGAGAGTCAGAGTGTTCGCTGCGCTCACATTAGGGTGAGGGCGTCTTGGTTTCCGCCACGATAATCATTCGCGCCGCTTCCTTCGTCGCCCCTCATCAAAGCGAAATTTTCGTATCACATACAACCAATACTCCAACCCATGGCCAAACGCACCCTCAACCTGCCCACCGGACCGATCCTTTGGCGCATCGACAGTCACGGGCGCCATCGCTATCTGCCCGGTCGCCCCTATTGGTACGAAAACATCGAACGGCAACCCTTCGGCATATGCACCCTGCAACTCACCCTCGCCGGAACGGTCGTGTACCGTGATGCTCGTGGTGATCATCGGGTTCCTGAAAACCATGTCATGCTCTTTGCCCATGGTGAATCCACCTCCTACGGCCTGACACCCGCGCAAACCAACCCCTACACCTGTCGCTGGATCAACCTTTCAGGCGCAGGCTTACTTGATCATTGGAACGCTCTGCGCAGCCGTCATGGTTCGATCCTCAATTTCACCGGTTCGGGTATTCACGATCGGCTGGGTGAAATGACCAGTCTGGTTTCATCGCACACCCCAGCCGATGTCACCCGCGTGGCACGAGCCGTCACCGATTTTGTCTTTTGGCTGATCGACTGGGCGGAAAAAACCCTGGCCAATCAGCAAAGCTCCGTCGAACGGGCGGTCGATCAAATGCTGCGTCAACCGACCCTGGCGCTATCGCTCAAAACCATGGCCGTGATGCATGGTTGCAGTCGTGAGCATCTGGGCCGTGAGTTCACCCGGCGCGTGGGCAAATCACCGGGGGCATACCTGGCGCAGGCACGCCTCGAACACGCCCTGCGTCTGATCGCTGCCACGCAGTTACCCATGAAAGCCATCGCCCAGCAATCGGGGTTCGTTTCCAACCACACCCTGGCGCGTCGGGTGCGCCAAGCCACCGGGGTCAGCCCGATGACTTATCGACAGCAACAGCAAACGACCTAAACGCAACGAACACCAGCCAATTTTCAACACAGAGAACACAGAGGTCACAGAGCGGATCGAATCGATTGATACTCAAGTCACAGCAAACACATGTACGAGCCGCGACCGTGAGGGAGCGGTCTTCTCGTAGCGTCGAGGCAGATAAATCACCGCTCCCTTACAGTCGCGGCTCGTTCAATCGATCTCCATGCGTTTGCCCTGACTATGATCGGTGATGATCGAAACATTCGGTAATCTGCCCACGGAAGAAAAATCACCCTTGTGCCAAGGGCTGAAGCTTTTCAATGAAGGCGAGTTTTTCGAAGCGCATGAAGTATGGGAAGACGCCTGGAACGCTGCCCCCCTGCCTGAACCCCACACCTACTCGCGTAAACGTTTTTATCAAGGTTTGATTCAGTGTGCCGTGAGCCTCGAACACATGCGTCGAGGCAACCCGCGCGGGGCACTGCGCGTGTTTGAAAGTGCCCAGACCAAATTCGTCGGCTGCCCCCCGCATTACCTGGGTATCGATCATGAAACGATGCGTCGAGCCCTGGGCGCCATGGTTGACCAATTGCGCACCCTGCCCGCCCATGTCTTGGAACCCCGCGCAGGACGTGGGCTACCGTTACCCGTCGATTTGAATGATGCACCGAAAATTCGTTGGGTTATCAATAACACATAAATCGTCAACTGCGTCAGGCAAGCCGAGTCGGAGGCGTCCCCGCCGACGGCTCGGGTACTCAATGGGGTGGTCGCGCTGCCACTTCATCAACTTCAACCAGGTGCGATCAATCGCGGCGCTAACTTCCGAATACGATTCCGTCACTCGACCACTTGACCACTTCATCGAATACCCGAGTCCTCGACCTGTCGGTCTCGTCCTCGGCTTGGGTTTCTGCACTTGGCCACTCGACCACTTGGCCACTTCATGATCAACTTCGCACCCGCGCCGGGTTGCCATAGGCAGTGACCCCATCGGGTATGTCGCTCACCACCACCGCCCCGGCGCCAATGAGCGAGCCGCTACCAATGTTGATGCCATCGCGTACCGATGCCCCGACGCCGATCATCGAACCACGACCGACCTTCACCCGTCCGGCCAGGTGCGCCCCCGGTGCCACGTGCGCCCCATCACCAATATCACCATCGTGATCGACCCCGGCCAACGTATTGATAATGACCTGTTCACCCAGCCGCGATCCCGGCTGCACCACCGCCCCGGCTGCGATCAAACTGCCCGCACCGATCACCACATCGCCAGCCACCACCGCACGCGGGTGAATCAAGGTTGCATAAGTGACCTGATGTTGCCCCAACCCCGCAGCGATCCGCAACCTCACGGCATTGTCGCCAATCGCTAAAAACAACTGCGCCTTGTGCCAGCGTGATACCTGATCGATCGACCCCAGCACCGGCACACCCATGTGCACCGTACCCGCTTTCGCCGGGTCGTCATCAATACATGCGATGATGTCAAAACCACCCATCGACCGGGCTGTGTCGATGACCACCTTCGCGTGTCCCGAAGCACCGTAAATGATGAGCGGGTTGGCCATGGTGGTATTAAACCATGAAACCGCGCCATTTGGCCAACAAAAAAGCCCAGGCAACAGGGCAAACTCATATACGAGCCGCGACCGTGAGGGAGCGGACTTCCTGTAGGGACGATGCTGGTAATAACCGCTCCCTTACGGTCGCGGCTCGTAAATCGATCTACTATGTGTTTGCCTTGGCCCAGGCATGGCCATGCCTGGGCTTTGACAATCAACCGACTCAACATACCAACCTTACCGCTTGATGAACTGCCGATAGTTGTCCCGCAAAAGCATCGCTGCATCGCGCTTCATCATCGCATTGGTCACTTCGTAACCCGAATCCGCCAGGTCCGCATATTTATCGACGAGCACCTTGGTGATGATTCGCCGACTGTGTTCCCATTTGTAGATCAACTGATCAAGGATGCGTGCATCCGAGTGTTGCGGGGCCATGGTCAGACCCAGCAGTTCCAGTCGCATACGGGTCATTTCCTCGATCAGGCTTGGGTTATTGAGGAACCACCAGCACCCGAATAAAAACAGGTTGCCGAACTTGCGGGCTGCGACGCAAAGCTCGTGCTGATTTTCACGGGCCAGCATCGTCACCATGAACTTGTTCTGCGGGAACTCACGGCACAAATTGGTCACACTGACCACATCCGACAACCCACCCATGTCGCCGGCGTTTTTGAGCGGCGGATTCACCGCTCGCCTTGAACCGATCATCATCGCCCAGGCCAATCCTTCATCGCGCAACGTCGGCAGCAGAATGTCACGAATCACCCGATCCCCAGCCGGGTAGTTGGGGTCCGGGTATCGGAACTCAGGGCCTAAACTCATCGCCACGTACTGCGATTTCATCCGCTTGATCCAATCAGTCAAAAACCGTCTGGCTTCGCTGACCGTTTTGCCCGTGAAGTCGGACTTCACTGCGTAACCCCACGATGCCAGATCACGGCAGGCCCCCGGCCAATCACCGTATAACTTGTCAATCCGCAACACCGCGCGGAATCGCTCATCACACAGAGCTTCGGGGTTTTGCTCCCATAATTTTCGCTCGTGTTCGCTGAACACCTCGTTGGTCATGGTGATCTGATCAACGTTGGCCACCTCCATCACCTTGTCGATGAACTTGCTGGGGTCCTGCTTGTCGAACCACTTGCGGTATTTTTTCAGTGACTTTTCGTTGGGGTCCAGCCCAAGCTGGTCCAGCGTCGTCAGCACCCCGCGGCAAGCCTCGCTGATCGGTGTGCGTTCCACGAACAGATGTTTCCAAATATGGTCAGCCTGGTCCTGCTTTTTCATCGCCCAGAACTTTTCATACGGCAACTCGGAAGCCGGCACCACCCGGTACACCTCCGCAATCAGATAGTGATACGTCACCAGTTCATCAATGCCCCAAAGCAAAAGACCGTCAGCCTTGGGCGAGGCCCCAAAACCAGGGGCGTACACATGCGTGTGCAGGTCCGTCACCGGTTGCGACCAGATCACCTTGGCGACTTGCTTTTCCAGATTCTTTCGGCTCATGGTGTTTTGCTCCACAGGCTCAGGGTTGTAACGACAATGGGGTTAATATCATACCCATTTCCGCCAAGATGCGCGATCATCGCCCCATCATCCATCGCCTGACTGCTAACATGACAAGCAACGCCCATCGGTGGCGTCAATGTGTCTCGAAACGGATGCACACCCCACTCAAGGAGTCTGTTCATGCTGCGTAACTTCACGATCGCGTTGACGCTGATGATGTTGATGTTGACCGTCGGAATAAGCCAGGCTGTGGCGCAGGAAATGGTGGACAACCCGGTGTACCAGGACTGGGCACGCTTCAAAGTCGGCACCACCGTCAGCTATGAACAGAAAATGAAAGCCCAGGGCCAAGACATGGCCATGAAGCAGACCTTCAAACTCACCGCCCTGGACAAGGAAAAAGCCGACGTGCAACTGACCCAGAGCATGAACATGGGTGGCATGGCCATGGAAATGCCCGGCATGACCCTCACCCACCCGGCCAAGGTGAAAAAGGAAGAACTCGACAAGGCCGACCAGCCCGGCGAAATGCCCCGCATCAAGGTCGAGGGCGGCAGGGAAAAAGTCGATGCGGCTGGCAAAACCTTCGACTGCACCTGGGGCGAAGTCGAAATGGAGCAAGACGGCGCCAAAATGAAGGGCAAAACCTGGGTCAGCACCGAAGTGCCCGGCGGCATGGTCAAAATGAACGTCAAAGGCACCGTCGAAGGCGAACCCGTCGAAATGCACAGCAAACTCGTTGAACTGAAAATCGAAAAGTGAGCGGCGCAGTCTTTCCACCTGTTTAGCGCGGACGCTATGCGTCGGCGCTTTTTTTTATTGGAACGTAATGCACCATCATGCTTGCATCGCACTCATCCACCCACGCCTGATCTTCGTCGCAGCGACGAAGATCAGGATGCTTTATTCATCCTCACAAAATATTTATCAAAAAAAGCTTGACAAACCCTCATGTTCGGTAAATGATAGGGTATCCAAACGGACACCGAACACAGGGGCCTGCCATGCTGAGCATTCATCGCGTCAACCGTGATTATCACGCCCGCCGATTTGAGGCTCTATTGTCAGCCATTCTCGAACATCGCGGGTTGCTGGTTCCCTCCTCGCTGAAGCTGCGTTTGTCCGGTCACCCGGCCTGTGCCCTGGGGCTGGCTTTGCAGCGTGTTGCTGAACTTTCCTTCAGCCCCACCAATATTCAGCAGGAAATGCTCACCGAGCTTTTAGACATGCAACAGCCCGATGGGTCGATCGACCATGACCCGCTGCCCACCGCCTGTCTGGCGCACGCCCTAAGCCACCTGTTTCGTGATGGCATGGGCTACCCCGGTTCACCGCTGCAAACAAAGCTCCATCAGGCCCATGAAATGGCGATTCAGGCGTTGGCAGGCATGCAGTCCAATGCCGCTGGTTTAGAACCCTGGCAATTATCCGCCGACCCGGTGGGTGTTGGCTTCATGTTTTCAGAAGATCGCACGGTACAGGAACGCGCAGCCGTGGCTTCGTTCGTACTGATGCTTTTGGTGCATGACCCCTTGTTCCGGGAGCTGGTCGATGTCAACGGCTTACTGAACTGGTTTGCCGAGCATCGCACATTGCTCGAACCCGCCACCGTGAAACTTTGGCAGACGGCCTGTTTGGACCTGTCCACCCTCACCCCGCCCCACCGCCGCCGTGTGCAGCGTCAAAAGGTCGCCCTGGCCGCCTGATGCGACCCAAGGCGTCTGGCAACAACCACACATTGAATGATGTGGCACCGCCGCCCTCGGCGGTGTGTTTTACAAAGCGGCGGATGGCATCCGCCGTCTTGCTTCAACATTGAATCACCAGAATCAACCGCCGATGACATCGGCGGCTTTGCCCGAACCATGATGCATCACCAACAATGAATGGTGGGGCAGGCGTCCCGCCTGCCAATGGGCAACCAAGCCCATTTCGAACATCAACCTGCATAAACATGAGCCTTCGGCTCATTGACAGGCCAGAGGCCTGCCCCACCCAGACCTGCTATGAAACAGCCTCTAAACAATGCAATCACTAGTGCACTTCACCAATTCATATCAACACTGCTCACGGTGCCCACGGCTGTGACGCGCGTCGAACCGTTGGTATTGATGCTTGGATAGCAGCGACTGCCCAGGGCATCACCTGCGGCAAGGGTTGAACCGTCCGCCGGTTGACTGCGAACTTGCTGAGTGGTGGCGGTCTGGCAACCAACGAGGCTGAGTACGAAAATCACAGCCGTGGCGCAACCGAGCACTTTGATGGTTTTGGTCAGGGTCATGGGTTGGCTCCTGGATTGCAAGGGTTGGGGTGCTTGTGGGAATAGTTCCAACATCGTCAACCCAAACATGCAACGTCATCAGATGCCACCATCTTTTATTGATTGCCTGCAACCCCCGGTCGTTTCTGCCCGCAAAGGCGGAAGAGTTGAACATTTCGGTTTGTCAGGGACGCAATCATCTATTGTTGGCTGATGCGGTCACAAACAACTCACGCAATCGCTGCTGACGAAATTCAAAGATACGCGTCACATCTTTGCGGACAAACCAGCGATGCACCAGCGCCCCGCCCAGGGCACGATGATGCACCACATCACGACAAAGCGTACCCTGCACCCCCTCCCGATTTTGCGAGGTGAAGGTGTGCAAATGGTGCCAGCGTTGATACGGGCCGTGTTCCTGCTCATCAATGAAATGATGCGGCGGGTTCCATTCCGTAATCACCGTCCGCCAGCGAATCGGCAAACCATGTATTCGAAGTTTGTAATCAATGCGTGCCCCGGCAAACATCGGTATCGGTCGGGGTGTCAATATTTGAAAGTGCAGCCAAGGCGGTGTGATCGCATCCAGGTTGTACGCATCACTGAAAAATGGGAACACTTTTTTCCGTGCATGAGGCAACCAAAGTTCACATCGCAACGCCCAATCCGCCCCGTCACGTTCAATCGTCACCGTTGAACCCTCGATCCTCGAATCGTTGGTTTGCATGTCAGGGTAGGTTTGGGCGGTCATGGTCATGTTGCAGCCTTGTTGTTGATACACGCCGCCAACAGAGGCAACGAAAATTAGGCAACGACCCGTAGCAAAGCAAATCGTTCGCCCCCCCTCTCCCTCCGGGAGAGGGACGCCGAGTCTGCGAGGCAGGGTGAGGGCGCATGACGATTTCATACTGAAATCAACCGTAATTCAAACATAATACACGCCCTCACCCTACCCTCTCCCGGAGGGAGAGGGGGCAGAATAGGCGATGCTCATGATCAAATAACTACGCAAATTGCTCTACAATCAAATGCGCTAGTAACCCCTTTCTTTGCGTGACATCACGGCTAAAGTACTTCACAAACCAAAGCCAATTCAAAATGATCGACACTATTTTCTGCTGTTTTGGTTCCGTGTCTGATACGTCTCTGTGCCTCTGTGTCTCTGTGGTAAAACTTTTGGACGATCCACCATGAATGTATTGCAAACCGATATGCGTTCGTTTCGTCAGCCGGAGTACCCGGTCGATGAATTACTGGTCAATCGCTGGTCTCCAAGGGCGATGAGCGGTGAACCGATTAGTAGCGAAGAACTGCACACCCTCATCGAGGCAGCTCGCTGGGCACCCTCGAGTTTCAATGAACAACCCTGGCGATTTTTGTACGCGATGCGTGACAGCAACCCCTGGCCGATGTATTTGAATTGGTTGATGGACGCCAATCGAAGCTGGTGCATCAATGCCGGGGCATTGCTGCTGATCGTTTCCAAAAAAACGTTTACGCACAACGGCAAACCCAATGCGGTGCATGTGTTCGATGCCGGGGCCGCGTGGCAGAACCTGGCGTTGCAAGGCACACGGTTGGGGCTGGTGATTCATGGCATGGCCGGGTTCGACTGGAACAAAGCCCAATTGGAAGCGGGCGTACCCGCCGACTATTCCGTTTGCGCCATGGTGGCGGTGGGCAGGCCTGGTCAAGTGGATCAATTACCCGAACCGCTGCGTAGCCGTGAAGTACCCACCGGTCGCAAAACCGTGGCTGACTTGGCGTTTGAAGGCAGGTTCCCGGGGTAGCCTAACAATACCGAAAGGGCCACAAAGACACGAAGGACACGAAGAAGAACAAACCAGGAACCCAACAAAACCATCAACGCCAAGACGCCAAGATCAAGAGGCGCCAAGAAGACAAATCATGGTTTTCAAACGCGGCTGACGGATACGGTTCAGAAAAGTCCGATCAACAATCATGTGAGGCATTTGATTTTTTCATCATCATTCTTTCTTCGTGTCCTTCGTGCCTTCGTGGCCCATTCATTCTCCTTGGCGTCTTGGCCGCTTGGCGACTTGGCGTTCAAAAAGCGAATGCTGTGTTTTCAGAGTGAGCCATCACTTCATAACAACTGCACCAGCGCTCGTGCGGTGGCCAATCCCTGATTGAACGAACGGAATATTTCGATGCGACCGTCACCCTGCTGCCACTGCGCCTTGGCGAGCACCTGGGCCGGCTGATCCTGCACCCCGGCGATCACCACATGCACCCCGCTGCGATACAACTTATCGACCGCTGATTCAAGGTTGGTCAGCCCTGTCGCGTCCATCACCGGCACATCCGACAGGTCCATCACCACGACTTTTACGTCCTTACTGATTTGCTGCAACTGGCTCATGGCTCGCTGCGCTGCGCCGAAAAACAACGGGCCTCGCACTTCATACACCAGCAGGTTTTTGGGCAGCGATTCATCCAACGTCGGGTGATGATCACCTATGAGTTTAGCGCCCGACAGTGCGGCCATACGCTGCATGAAAAGCAGCGCCGCGAGAATGACCCCCGCCGACACCGCAATGGCCATGTCAAACAGCACGGTCAAACCAAAACAGCAGAGCAGCACCAGCACATCACTGCGCGGCGCGACTTTGATGGTATGAAAAAAATGCTTGGCTTCACTCATGTTCCAGGCAACGACCAACAGCAATGCTGCCATCGAAGCCATGGGCAGGTAACCCAGCAGCGGTGCCAGCAGCAACACGGCTGCGAGTACGAACAAGGCATGCACGATGGAAGCAATGGGTGAACGTGCCCCGGCACGAATGCCCGTGGCGGTGCGGGCGATGGCTCCCGTAGCTGCAAACCCGCCGAAAAATGGCGCGATGACATTGCCGGTGCCCTGCGCCAAAAGCTCGGCATCGGGGTCATGTTTTTTCCCCGTCATACCGTCAGCCACCACCGCTGACAACAGCGATTCAATCGCCCCCAGCATCGCGATGGCAAATGCGTAAGGCACCAGTTCCTGAATCAGCCCCAAAGATAATCGCAACTGTTCACCGCCCGGTCCCGGTTCGTTCCAAGGCATGATCGGCAACGGCGGGAGTTGCGGTATGCCATAGGGGTTGGCAGCCGAGCCGAACTTGCTTTGAATGGTGACGATTTCAAACCAAGGCCAGGCGCGATGCAGGGCGTAACCCAAAATCGCTGCGGTCGAAAGTGCGATCAGTGCTGCGGGAATGCGCTTGGTGAATTTGGACCAACCGATGAGCATCGCCAGCGTCAGCGCCCCGATGAACAGATCGTGCCAATGATGCAGCCAATCGTGATGCAACATCGCATGACCAATGACGTGTACTTTTTCCAGGTAATTTGCTTCGGGGTCAAACGCTGGGAACGACAGGCCGAAAAAGTCTTTGAGCTGCAAGGTGGCGATGGTGACGGCGATGCCGGCGGTGAAACCGATGGTAACCGGGTTGGGGATGAATTCAATCAATCTGCCCATGCGCAGCACGCCCATGAGCATGAGGATCAACCCGGCCATGACGGTGGCGATGGCCAGGCCGGCTAAGCCGAACTTGGCGCTGATGGGAGCGAGAATGACGACAAACGCAGCGGTGGGGCCGGACACCTGAACTCGTGAACCTCCGAGCACAGCGATCAACCCCCCGGCGATGATGGCGGTGTAAAGGCCATGTTGCGGAGGGACACCTGAGGCGATGGCCAAAGCCATGGACAAAGGCAGGGCGACGATACCGACGACCAGCCCGGCCATGATGTCCGCACGAAGGTCTTTGCCGTGATACCCCTCCGACCAGACGGCTTTGAGGGCTGAGCATGGGCGGACTTGAACGTGTTGCAGCCCGGGGATGTTCCCCACAATGGTTTCAAAGCGATGACGCATGGTATTTGGATCGCCAAGCTGAACCGGTCGGCTCAGGGGAAAGGGCGATCATAGTGAGATGTGGTCAGATTGCAAGCATCCATGAAGATACAAAGTAGCTGGGGGCTGGGCAGATTTATTATCGGGAGCGATAATTGTTGAACATCATAATTTCGCATTACACTGCTTTTCATGTCAGGCACAAACCAATTGTGTTCAACAATGGTTGCTCCCGTTAGTAAATGCGGTTTAACCCATCTACCAGCTCCAAGCACCTAGCCCCTTGCTGCTCTGCGTTCTCTGCGCCCTCTGCGGTGAATTCTTCAAGTCTGTTTTGATTGAACGTGGCATATTTTGACTGATTCAAGGAAACCAACCTCATCCGCGTTCCATTTCTGCAAATAGCGGATTATTACCGTTGCCTGTTTCACTTATTTGATTCAAAATACTTGTGCATCCTTTGTGTGCGTTGTTGCGGATGTGTTGTGATGTTCCTTGACATGATGGAGGGGTTCCATGCTTTGTTCCTTGAGTAAGCGGGGACGGTCTGTGCAATCTGCATTGTTGTTAACCGGGGTGTGTGCGGGGCTGATGGGGTTTATTTTTGAACCGGTGGAGGCGGAAGAATTATTTTGGACCGGTTCCGCAGGTAACCAGCAATTCACCACCCCAGGCAACTGGAATCATGGTTTTGTCCCCGGCCCCGATGATTTGGCGATTTTCCATTCGGGCAATCTCTCTCCATTCACCATCCAACTCAGCGAATCGATCACCAACCAGGCGCTGTATGTGCGCAACGATCAGATTCATTTGAATGCTGGCGTCAATACCTATGCGCTGACTCAGCCGGAGTTCAGTTTGATAGTTGGCGTGTATCAGGGCGAAACCGCCGGCTTTGAATTTCAAGGTCACATGCTCGCGGCCAAGTCGGTGCAAGTTGGTTATGAAGCCGGAGCCACGGGCAGCTTTCAACTCACCGGCCTGGGCACGATCATGGACCTGGGCTCAGCTGACTTCGGTAACCATGGCTACCTTGAAATCGGTAACTCCGGCAACGGCACCTCGCTCATTACCGATCAGGCGCAGGCCTTCGTGCGCTGGGTCAAACTGGGCATGTGGGAAGGCAGCAGCGGCCAACTGCATGTCACTCAAAATGCACAACTCACCTGTAACTACAACGATTTCATCATCGTCGGCGAACGCGGTCAGGGTTCACTCACCGTCGATCAGGGCGGCAAGGTGTTGGGCACGTACATCATGACAGCCATCAGCACCGAAGGCGGCACACTCAACCCCGTCGGCGCCATACTCGTCGATGGTGCAGGTTCCGACCTGACCATGGAACATCAAATCGAACTGGGCAACGACGGCACGGGCATCATGACCGTGCGCAACGGAGCCACGGCTTCAACCGGCGACTTCGGCGGCATGATCGTCGGACTGGGCGGACGGGGCGAATTGTCAATCGAATCGGGTGGCGTACTCACCAGTACGCATGATTCGAGCATCGCCGCAGGCGTCGGCAGCACCGGTCGCGCCAAGGTCACCGGGCAAGGGTCACATTGGGACTTGACCAGCGCCACGCTGCACGTGGGCATCGGTGGCAATGCGGGTGGCAACCCCGATGAACCAGGTTTGATGATTACTGATCGTGGCCGGGCGGATGTGGGTCAATTGCTGGTGGGTAATTTCGCCGTCGAATATGACGATGTGAATCAAGTTTATTCGGTGCAACAAGGGCCGGGGATTGTGACGGTGCGCGGGGCGGAGGCGGTGGAAGGGTTGCCGGTGTCGAAGTTGCAGGTTTACAGCCTGGCGATCATCGGCAACGGCGGCGACGGTTGGTTGAACGTACAGCAAGGCGGTGAAGTGGAAATCGCCAACCTGCTCATTGGTCAGCAGATCGGGTTTTTCGACCAGGTAATCCAGCTCCAAGTCGTGGCGGGCAACGGTCAGGTGGTGGTGGATGATGCCGGGTCGATACTCAAGGTGACTGCCAGCGATTTCAGGATCGGTTTCGATGATCAGGGTGAAATGACGATTCGCAGCGGTGGCAAGGTGGTGAGTGTTGATCATGTCATCGGCTGGTATGACGATCAGGGGCAACCGGTACCTGACCCTGAGGACCCCAATAACCCGCCGACGGGAGTGGTGGCTGCCACGAGCAGCGCCTGGGTGGTGCTCGGTGATACGGAGCAAGGCAAGGGTCGGCTGACTGTCACCGGCAACGGTTCGGTATTTCAAAATGATCACGCACCGCTTTTGGTCGGCCAATTTGGCCAGGGTCAACTCACCATCGACAGCGGCGGCCTGGTGCACAACCCGCACGGGGAACTGTGGGTCGCAAGAGAACAAGGATCGCTGGGCTCGGTCATTGTCCAAAACGCTGGTTCACGGTTGATTCAGGAAAGTGAATACCCCTCCGTCATTGGCGGTGCGGGAGAAGGCAACCTGACCATCGACGATGGCGGGTATGCCGAAGTGACTCAGTTGATGGTCGGCGATCAGTCCAGTGGTGTCGGTAACGTCACCGTCTGGCGCGAAAATTCACTGCTCAAAGTCGCACAAGGTGACTTCATCGTCGGCGATCAGGGCCTTGGCTTTGTCAGTGTGTATGAAAAAGCCCAAATCGAAGTGACGCAGGGCAACCTGATGCTCGGCACCTGGGCCGGTGCGATGGGGCAGGTGCTGGTAACCGGTGAAGGTTCGAAGCTGACGGCTTTGGGGGCGGATGAAAACGATTATGGTTCATGGGTGGGCCGAGCGGGCACGGGTGAATTGTTCATCAATGACATGGGCATGGTGCACCTGCATCGGCTGACCATCGGCGAGCAACCCGGTGGGCAGGGCGTGGTGGCCATCACCGGCGGAGCGATGCTCAAAACCAATCGTGACATCATGGTCGGCTGGGGCGATCAGGGCACCGGGCATGTGTTTTTGGACGACGGCATCATCGACAATGGTGAAACCCTGGCACTGGGTCACAAGGGTTTGCTGACAGGCGTGGGTGAAATCACCGGCCACGTGTACAACGGTTTCGGCGTGGTGTCACCGGGTCACTCGCCGGGCCTGCTCTCCATGGGTTCGTATTTTCAGGATGAAGAAGGCACACTGATCATCGACATCGCCGGGCTGGTGCGCGGCAGTGAATACGATGGGCTGAATGTCACAAATAATTCCTCATTCAAAGGCGTAATCAAACTGCTGTTCAGCACCTTCGCCCCGCAGACCGATGATCGCTTTGACCTGATCATCGCTGATTCACTGTTTGTCAGCGACAACTTGACCATCGAGGTCCAAGGCTTGATGCCCGGTTGGCAGTATCAACTCATCAGCACCGACACAACGCTCACGATTTTGTCGCTCAACGATGCGATGATGCCCGAACCGGCAACGCTGTCACTGCTCGTCTTCGGCGTAAGTGTATAGCTGCGTCGCCATCGGTGAAAGAGGGCTGTTGATCTGCCACACTCGATGGAGGGCTGTGGCAAATACATGTGTATGGGTTTGACGAGCCACGACCGTAAGGGAGCGGTTTTCACGTAGGTTTGATTTCAGGTAAAAGACCGCTTCCTTACGGTCGCGGCTCGTTCAATCGATCGACATGTGTTTGCCCTGCTTTCGCACATTGCCTGCACCTCCAATATTTTTCACTTCCACCTTAAGTGCCCTGATATCCCTGTCGATAACTCCATTAGTGGCGAATCGAGCGATCAGGGAAAATGGATGGGATGTCTTTCATGACGCAGCTTGCTTCCAACGCGAACCCAGCCTCCGCTGAGCAGTCGCAGGACAAACTGGTTCAGGCGGCCGTGCTGGAAATCAGCCACATTGCCACGCTGCCGCAGATCACCCTGAAAATCATTCAGTTGGTGGAAGACCCCAACTCCACCGCCAGCGACCTCAACAAGGTTATTTCCAACGACCCTGCCTTGGGTGCACGCATCCTCAAGGTCGTCAACAGCGCCTTCTACGGCTTACCCGGACAGATCGGCTCTATCAATCGTGCCATCGTTCTGCTGGGCCTCAATGCCGTGAAAAACATCGCCATTGCCGCCAGCCTGGCCAAACTTTTCCGTGGCGGACAGATCAGCCAGCATTTTGCCGCCCGTGACCTGTGGGTGCACTCCATCGGCGTGGCCACCTGCACCCAACTGTTATCCAAGGAAGTCGGTCTGGGCTTGCCCGATGAAGCTTTTCTGGCCGGGCTGATTCACGACATCGGTATCGTTGTTGAAGCCCAGGCACGTCGGCCCAAGTTTGTCGAAGCCGTCGAAAAAATGGCGGTCACCCCCGGCTTAACCCTGCGACAGGCGGAGCTGGCTGCCCTGGGTGCAACGCACGAACAGTTCGGTGCAGCGCTTTGCAAAACCTGGAAGTTCCCTTCCGCGTTTGCCTACGTCACCGGCTTTCATCATCGTCCGCTTGAATTGTCGGAAAACCATCGCACCCTCGCGTGCCTGGTGCACATTGCCGACATCACCGTGGCGAGCATGAACATCGGTTACACCAAAACCGTCGAGTCTGACAAAGTAAGTTCACAGGTGATGGAAGCGGTCGGCCTGAATTCCGACCGACACGCTGCGGTGATCGAAGCCTTACCCCAGGCGATGGAAGAAGCCATGGCCCTGCTGATCGATGGCACCAGTGCATGATTCACGGATCGACGCATGGCTGCTGGCGGTGATCGGTCCAACCCGAACCGCAGGCAACCGTGCCTTACACAAGGCGTCTCTCTTTTCCCTCCGGGCGACGACTGGGCAACCAGCCGTCGCCTTTTTTTATGCGCCAATGACCACTGACCGCGGGTTTCCACCCGCGGCTATACATACAAAAAATGATGCTTCATAGCCGCGGGTGGAAACCCGCGGTTGCTGCGCATGTTCATTGATGAATTGATTCAACACCACGCCTGAACTTCGTCGCCGCGACGAAGTTCAGGATCGCATCGCCGGGGTGCCACACAGCGCACCGCTTGGCGGTCGCTGTGTGCTGTCTTGGGATGGGGGGTGGCTGAACCACCATAACCAAAGACGCGACAAGTCGCGGCGCTAACAACAACGCCGACGCAAAGCGTCCGCGCTAAACATATTCATTCACTTGACCACTCGACCACTTCTTCACGCTTCCGCCTTCATCTTCTCCGCCTTCTTGCGCGCATCCTCGAGCGTCCCCACATACATGAACGCGCTCTCCGGCAGGTCATCGCCCTCGCCTTCACACACGCGCTTGAAGCTGTCGATCGTTTCCTTGAGCGTTGTGTACACACCCTTAAACCCGGTGAACTGCTCGGCCACGAAAAACGGCTGACTGAAAAAGCGTTCAATCTTGCGCGCCCGCGCCACGATCAACTTGTCCTCTTCTGACAACTCATCAACACCCAGAATGGCGATGATGTCCTGCAAGTCCTTGTACCGTTGCAGCGTCGATTGCACCTTACGTGCCACTGCGTAATGTTCAGCACCCAAAATGCCCGGGTCCAAAATTCGGCTGGTCGAGGCCAAGGGGTCCACCGCCGGGTAAATACCCTTTTCCGCAATGCCACGCGACAACACGATGAATGCGTCCAGGTGGCTGAACGTCGTCGCCGGGGCCGGGTCCGTCAGGTCGTCGGCTGGCACGTAAATCGCCTGCACACTCGTGATCGCGCCCTTCTCCGTCGAAGTGATCCGTTCCTGCAATTCCCCCATCTCCGTGCTCAGCGTCGGCTGATAACCCACCGCACTGGGCATGCGCCCCAGCAAAGCCGACACTTCCGACCCCGCCTGCGTAAATCGGAAAATGTTGTCCACGAACAACAGCGTTTCCTTGCCCGTTGTATCCCGGAAGTGTTCACACATCGTCAGCCCTGACAGCGCCACCCGCAGACGCGCACCCGGCGGCTCGTTCATCTGACCGAACACCATGGCCACGCGATCCAGCACGCTCGTCTCCGTGCCATCCGCCTGCTTGAACTTGGCGTGTTTCATTTCCAGCCAAAGGTCGTTGCCCTCACGGGTACGCTCGCCCACCCCGGCAAACACCGAATACCCGCCATGCTCACGGGCGATGCGGGCGATCATTTCCTGAATGACGACAGTTTTGCCCACGCCTGCCCCGCCGAACAACCCGATCTTTCCCCCACGCACAAACGGACAGAGCAGGTCAATCACCTTGATGCCCGTTTCCAGAATTTCCACCTTGGGGTTCAGTTCCACAAACTCCGGCGGCATCTGGTGAATCGCTCTTGTTTCGCTGCTGTTCACAGGCCCCATTTTGTCCACCGGTTCGCCCAGCAGATTAAACACCCGACCCAGCACGCCTGGTCCGACCGGCACTTTCACCGGCGATCCGGTGTCCTGTACCGTCATGCCCCGCGTCAGCCCGTCGGTGGTGCCCAGCGCCACCGCACGTACTTCGCCACCGCCCAAGTGCTGCTGCACTTCACCCACGAGGTTGATCGAAAGCCCCTTGTGCTCCGCAGTGATGCGCAGGGCGTTGTAAATGTCGGGCATCTGCTTTTCAGGGAATCGTGCGTCAAATGTGGAACCGATGACCTGTGTGATCACACCTTGGCTGGCCATGTTGAAAACACCTTTGGTAAATGAACGGGCTTGTACCACCGGACCGATCCGATGGGGTGCCCGAATTGCGGGCCTGATGATAGGCTGATCCGCGGCAATTGCCAACTTTAAGAAGTGGCCAAGTTCGACCCGCATTGATCGTAAAAACCACAACCACGCCTGAGCTTCGTCGCCGCGACGAAGCTCAGGATGGTGATGACAAGTGCGATCATGGCGGGACATCTCCCCGGCCTCCACCATTCACCCATCCGAGTGTGCCTCGGCGCTGAGCTAAACAATTGACTAATGTAAAAACATGTAATATAGTGAATCGATACTTCACCGTTTGGATTGTTCTCCGCCGATTGGGATGAAAGATGAGGTCATCTGTGTTAACCAGGAACCGGTCCATCTTGATTATTGCTTCACTTATTTCCTTATTTTTTAATAGTTTTTACGTATTATCCATCTCCGCTCAGCAGGTTGTGCGGCCCGGTGAAAAACCGGCGGAAATTGATTTGTCGGCGAATCTTGTTTTGCCGGAACGTCGGGTCATGGCCATCGTCATGACTGAAATGAAAAACCCTGCAAATCAAGGCCAATGGTTTTCCTGGAACCATGGCGGACGAAAGCCCGATACGCTCGTGGCGGCAGGACATCGTGATGTGGCTTCGATCTTCTACCCAGCGATCGGCCCATACGATTTTGCCGACCCGCAGTACCAAGAATACCTGCTTCAATCGCTGCGGATGTGCGACATCGACGTGATCAGTTGTCACGTCTGGCAGACGCCCCAGGCCGACCCGACACGCTGGAACACACTGTCGGGTTTTATTCCACGCGTGAAGCAATGGGGCATGCATGCGTTTGCGCGCACGGGTGATTTGCGACTCAAGTCCGATCAGTTCGACGAATGGCTCAAAGCACAACGCGCCTGGCACGAACTGTTCGAACCGGTGTCATTACAGATCGACGGTCGTCCGGTTCATAGTTTCTTTGGCTTGAGCGCATTCAAGCCTGCGGATGTGCAGCGGTTTCAGGACAGTTTCGCCCCTGAACACCGACCTTTTTTGCTGATGAAATGTCATTCGCGTGTGGAGGATGTGGCACGGTGGCATGGTGTGGTTGAAGGAATGTACGACTGGACGACCTACGCCTCGTATCGCAAAACGCTCAAACGTGAGGGTGTGAATGATTGGATGCCCTACGACGTGATGATGACCAACAGTCGGCTGGACTTGGAGCGAGCCACCGCAGTGCTACGTCGAGGGTTGATGCGTTTGTATATTTCATCGGTCGCACCAGGCTTTGATGACAGCCCCGTGAACGGCTGGAACCGCGGCACACATATCATCGAACGCGAGGAGGGGCGAACCTATCAGTTTCTATGGGACCAGGTTCATGCACATCAAGGGTCAATGGTGTCGATCGCAACATGGAACGATTACCCCGAGGCTTCGATGATCGAACCCACCGCTGAGTTCGGGGTCAAGTATGTGGAATTGACACGTAGTAATGTGGCCCGATTCAAAGGCACGCAGGCGGATGATACACCGTTGGAACTGCCGATATGGATTTTTCGGGTGCGCAAGAGCGGGGTGGCTAACGACGTACTGGCCGCCATGGACGAGGCATCGGAATTGATTCGTCAGCGTCGCTTTCGTGAGGCATATGACCTTGTGAAACCGCACGCAGAGCAACAGGGTGTCATCGATGTGAAGTATTGGAATCGATACTGATCGAACTTGCACAGATGATGACAAACTGCGGCTCTTCTGATGAACGCAAAAACATGTTGGTGAACCGTTGATCGTGGTGCTGCGGCCAGTCGTGGCTTGCTGCGGGACAAGTCGAGGCGACGATTGTTAAAAAACCAACCTTCGACGGCAATCAAAACATTGCGACATAAACAGACATAAGTTCACCATAGCGTCAAGTCAAAGCGCGTGAACTGCGCCGTTTTTTACACTTTGAAAAGCATGATAAAATCGGGCCATGCGTACAACGATTCAAGACATCGCGGACAAGCTAGGGGTGTCGGTGGCGACGGTGTCGCGATCCCTTCGGCATAATCGTGATGTGAACCCGATCATGCGGGCACGTGTGCTCAAGGCTTCGATGGAGTTGGGCTACCAGGGATTACCTCGCCGGCGACGTCACAAAACACGTGGACGAACGACACTGGGTGTGATGCTCAGTTCCGCGAGCCTGGACCTGGCGCGTAAAAACCCCGTGGCCCTGCCGTTGATCGAGGGCATGAGCGCTGAAGCCGAAGCCGAGAAGGTGGTGTTGAGTCTGCACACCATCAAGCCGACGGATCGCCACCACATGGCGGACCCGGATGTGTTGCCCGGCCCGATCCGTGATCACGCCTGCGATCTGGTGATTCTGCAAGGCCGACAGTACGAGGAAGATGTCCGTGCGATCCTTGCGCATGCGCCGGTGGTGAGTTTGAACTGGGCGTATCCGGGATTGAACGTGGATGTGGTGGGCACTGACGGAATGTCGGCGATCTATCAGATCACCATGCAATTCCTGCAGCGGGGTCATCGCCGACTGGCATGGGTGGACGAACGGGTGGCGGTGCCACGCGATGATGAACGCAAGCTGGGGTTTATCAAGGCCTGCGCCGACCAGGTGCTGGATATTCGTGCCACTGAACTGACGCGCTACTGGGTTGCCACCGGAGAGCCAGCGGACTTAGAGATGCTTCGTGCCGCGATACACGAAGGTGTGACCGGCTTTGTTTGTGTGGCGGGAGGCGTTGCGTCAGCCGTGGCTGAGGCGATCCATCGACTGGGGCTGAAAATACCCGGGGATGTGAGCATCAGCGGCTTTGATGCCACCGCAGTGCCGATGCCCGAAGGTCGTCAATTGGTGTCTGCGGACCCGTTCTATGTCGAGATCGGCCGGGCTGCGGTGCGCATGGCATTGCAACGACTGCGACAGTCCGCGTTTCTGCCGATGACCCTGCGACTGGCACCGCGACTGACCCCGGGCGACACCATCGGTTCGCCACCTGATCATTCTGTCATCTAAAAGCACCTAAAAGAACTGATTTTCAACACAGCGCGGCTGAGTTGAGTTCTTTTGTTCGCACAAAATCACATGAAATCAGGTGGATTGATTGAGGACTGGTTTGAGTGAAAGGTGAGCCTGGGGCAACACGATTGTCGGCGCTGACAACTCGGATGCAGACTCATGTGGTAAATAAATCCAATCGACTGGGTGATCACTGTGCTGGATCACTTGTCCGTTACGTAGCAGTTGCGTGAATCCGCCACAGACGAATTTGCGGACTTCACCGCTGCCATCGGTCAACAGCGCCATCACACCGATGTACGCACCGCTGAACTGATGCCTGCCGAGGGTGACGCAGAAGGGTTTGGGGATACCACTGCGAATGGATGGCAAATCCGTGAGTACAACCGAGCCGTCTTCAAGTCGGCAGCCGTCGGACAGATCGTTGCGCCGGCCCCCCAGTTGATCGAGCAGGTTCAGGTCAAAACCAGTAAAGGCTGCACGACCTTTCAATTGACGATAGCGTCCCGCCACATCCCGGCCTGAAAAATCATGGGTTGCATCGCCTTCGAGCATGAGACGCCCGCCCTGCTCGACCAATCGTTCCAAAAAGTCCCACACACAGGTCTTGGCGTATTGCGGATTCAGGTACATCAGGGCATCGAATGAATGTCCGCAATAGACGGCTCGTCCGTGATCATCCACCACTAACCTTCCGTCCTCTATCGCATGACTGGGCACCAGGGCGCAGGGAAATCCTGCTTCCCAAACCGCCTGTGCTTTTTCCATGATGTTGAGTGAGCCATTGAGGTCGTGCGCATTGCGTGAAGCCGAATCGGGCCACCAGTTGGTCAGCGCTTCATATCCAAACACCAGCAAGAGTGACAAACGCGGCAACGGCCCGTTGAAGTGATTGAGCAGCCGAATTTTTTCTTCGATCGGACGGATGTTGGCAAGAAAATGCTCATCGCGCAGGTCCAGCCCCCAGCGTGTCCCGTCGTCGTAAGCGTGGTAGTGAATGCGTCCGCCGTACCGGGCGTCCCGGATGGCCTTGGCGCAGAAGTCGTCAACGTTGCGCGCGTAGTACATGTCGTAGTGGATCGGCTGCGGATGCGAAGCAGCCACCCCCAGACGCACCGGCATGCAGATGTCCTCGTCGGTCTGTCCGTACTCGCGGGGCAGGTCCCACCAGTTGCAGCCGGTGGCCCAGATTTCATCGTTGGTCAGTTGATTGTGAAAAGTATTGTGGACCCCGATGAAGGTTGATTCGCCAAAAAGTTTTTTGGCAAACTGATAAAAGGCGTTTTCGACGACCAGCGGTCCATGGCGCTGAACATCAAAGTAAAGATTGGTGGCTTTGATCCGGGTGGATGCGTCGCCGGAGGATGTGTGCCGCATTTCAAAGAAAGTGCGCAGCAGATCACGACCGGTTCGCTGACTGAAAGCCTGGGCAAAGGCGGGGGAATAAAAGCGCTCGCGCCAGGCGGGTACGCCATCGATCGGTTCGGGCCGAACTTTGATCCGCATGTAGCTGTATTCGTCCAGGGCGCAACCGTCCAGCGGAATGTCGGAATAGGCCTCAAGCAATCGTGTGAAGGAATCGCTGGCAGCCTTGCCCCAGGGGTCCAGATAGTGATGCAAGTGGAGCGTCATCAGATACACAAAATGCCCTGCCAAGGCGTGACCGGCATCGATGGTGCCAATCACGGTCGTGGCATCCGGGGCCTCCCATCGTATTTGTGATGGGGCAAGTTGTTGCAGTGATTCAGTCACATATCCGCCGTCGGAGGCCTTGCGATAGGCAAAGGCGGCCAGCACGGAAGATGATAATGGTGGATTGTTACGAGCATTGCGTGAGTGGGCCTTGAACGCTGCGCATCCGTTGTCATCGAGGGTCAACGTCTGCTCGACGACCAGGCCCTGAACTTCCTTTTCCGTCACCGGCAATGGTGTCGGGGTTTCATTGGACTTGGGCCAGAGTTGAAGCCCGATTTTCAAACCCAGTTGGTGGGCAAGGTCCACCGTTTCCCGTAACACCGGGGCCATGCGCGGCGTGTCAAAGAAGGAAAGCCCGTCACGAGCCGTGAGAAAAATCAGATCAAAGGGTGAACGCGCTGCGATGTCGCGGACGCCCTGTAAATAATTTTGATTTTCAAGAATACGCGGCTGCCAGAACCAATAAAGGATTTGCGGATGTCGGGCGTTGCGGACTTGGGTTGATCGTGTTGGATGCATGATTATTTCCCCACGGAGTACCAATTGAGGAATTTGCGTTGATGATTGGAATGCGTTCACACCCTCTCCCTCCGGGAGTGGGTGGCCGAGTGTCGCCGCAGCGACGGAGGCCGGGTGATGGCGCATACAGATTAATAAGGGGAATCAAGCATTATTCAATCACCATACACGCCCTCACCCTTACCCTCTCCCGGAGGGAGAGGGGACAGAACAAGGCACGCAGTACTCAAAAGAACCTCGCTAATTGCTTTAGCCGCTGGTTCGACGAAATATTTATTGATCGATTCGCCACAGCGGTTTGGGGTAAAAGTCGTTAAGCCATACCGCCGTTGCCGCAGCCGAACCTTTCCAAAAATCACTGCTGACCTGAGGCAGCTTGCTGCGGACATGCGTCTCGGCGTGGCCGTCGGCGTTGACGATGTTGGTGGTCGTGTTGTTGGTATGACGTGCGGTGAGCCGCCAGTGACCGTTGGGGCTGCTGTTCAAATTCATCCACTGACCATCGAAAACAAACGCCATGGCACTGGGTTTACGTATATCCGAATAACGAAGCTGCGTGGAAAGTTTGGCCACCGTTGGGTCCAGAAATCGCCAGGTGCCGACGTTGCGATCAAAACCTTCCGTGGTTCCGTGCCCGGTGGTGCCGTTGATGCCGTACCATGAATCGACCCAGATGGTGTTGTCGAACCGGTTGGAGGGAGCCCAACGTTGTCCGCGTTGACCGTCGGGGTCCGTCGGGGAAGTGGGTGACGAATTCAGTTGACTGGTCACGTCTTCCAGACCGCTGGGGCAATAAAAAGCAGAACGGAGCATGGGTGGGCGCAAACCCGACCAAATCACGGCACTGGTGGTATTGGGCGGATTCGGAGCGGCCGCTGTCATGTCGGCGCCTTCTTCCGCACCAATGGCCCGGGGCAAATATCCACCGTGTATCAGCAGAATAGGCCAGCCGTCACGATTGCGGTTGCTGAAGCTGGGCGACGCCACGTAGCCGGCGGGCATCATCCAGTCTTTGCCATCGGCACTGTATGCCGCATTACCCAGACCCATTTGCCGTTGGTTTGACAAACACTTGACCACGCGGGCAGCTTCACGGGCAGAGCTGAGGGCTGGCAGAAGCATCGACACCAAAAGCGCAATGATGCTGAGGACCACCAGCAACTCAATGAGCGTGAAACCCGCATCGCAAAACCGCTGGATGTGATTGGGGCGTTTCATGACGGTTCTCCGAAAAGTGTTTCCAACCCAAAGTCGTGGAAATGACTTGGATGATCTGATTGTCGAATCGATCTTCAACCTCCGGTTGACGAGCGAACCTTTGATAATCAGCGCATACCTGTGTTCATTCACCGCGAACTGAAAACCTTAAACCGACGACGACTGTATTACGAGTGCGTCGCCGGGAAAATAATTCACTATGGTCAGGCGGTGCGACGGCGTTTGATTAGCAACATGGCGCCTGCCGCAGTGAGTAACGCAAGCGATCCGGGTTCGGGAATCGGGGTGTAGTCGATGATGAACGAAGGCAGGTTGGACGAAGTCAGGTTCTCCGACGACCCGAAAGTAAGTCGGCGTTCGGAGTTGGCTGAAAGGCTTTCATTGGTGGAGTTGAGCAGGAACCCCTCGTTGCCTGTGCTGAAGCTTGCGAGGATCGCAGCCCGCTGCGCAGCGGTGGTGGTGTTGTCGTCGATTACGAAGTTGACGACCGTGCCGTTGGCAACCGTACTGGTCCAGGTGAAGCTGGCAAGCACCGAGTTGACGTAATCAACACCTGCGGTGTTCAGACCAGCCGAACCTGCCCACGCAGTTCCGACTGCCGGAGCGCCCGGGGTGCCGCCGGAGATTTGGCTGTTCCAGGTGGAGGTATCGATATCGTCAGCGGTGTAGCTGCCGCCGGAGGTCGCGGTCGCGCCTTCCACCCATCCGCTATTGGCTTCGGCCACCTGATAAAGGTTGATGGTGTTGCCGTTGGCGGAGTTACTTCCCGAAGTGACCACCAGCCTCAGCGTGATGGAGTTGATGGTGTTCAAGGTCAGGTTGGGGACAAGCGTCGGGTCCAGACGCAGCAGCGCGTGGGACACCTGAAGGGTACTGGAAGTAAAACGCGCGCCTGTCTCAAAGGTGGTGCGAGCGCCGAAGTTGTCATTGGGCGCAGCGTTACCGGGCGAGCTGTTGAATGTGAGCATTGTGTCTTGCAGCACATTCAGGGTGATGACGTCGGCCGACGCACTTGCGACCCCAAATGAGGAGACCGCAGCCACACTCAGTGCTATTGCACCGGATGTGGGCGGGATCAAACCTGAACGTCGATTCATGGCAATACACATGATCAAACCTCCTTAGAAAATGAATACACCCGAAAGGTCCACCACACCAACTCACGGAAGGCAACGCGCCTTCGATGCAGACGAACATGACATTGACCAGAACAGGCACGATTAGAAGGCCGACAAGCCATGGCAGAGAAAGATGGATCGTGCCTGCTTGATCCCATGCATTCAATCATATCCATCATAAGCAACAAAAGCAAATGTAAAAATATGAAAATTAAATTAAATATAGTGGTTTGCAATCCGATATGGTTTGTTGCCTTAATATGCTTATAAATATGTATATTTTAACGATCATCTGCCATCAATGTGTCCCATTTATCTCGCTTTGACCAACTTAAATAATGAGATATAATCTAATGTAATAAACTGAAAAATTAAATGTATTGCTGGGGGAAGTTGATACCGGAACTGCGATCATGAAGTACATTTTCATCATTGCGTTGATTTTGCTGATGGCGGCCAGTGCGGTCACAGCCTGGTGGCGCACTTCGTCGCAGGGGAAGTTGCCGGTGCTTTACTGGGTGACCGACAGCAACCCCGCACGCGCTGAGCAGGTTCTTGTTTTCCAACAGTGGTTGGTGGATCAGGGGCATCCGCAGTTTGAGCTACGGTTGGACACCAGCAACAACGACGAGACCAAAAAAATTGTGCAGGGAATTTCGGGAGTATCGGCTGATCTGATCGATCTGCCTCATGGTTCGATGCGCTATTTTCAAGCCATGGGGTTGTTGGCGGACGTGACTGACGACGCGGCACGACTTGGTTTTGATCCCTCACGCACCTGGCCCTCATTAAAAAATGAGATCACCCTGGACCTGGGCGAGGGGGACCGGCAACAGTTCTGTTTCCCTTGTGGCTATGGACAAAATCTTTATTACGTCAACCAGGAGACGTTTGAACGTCATGGACAGCCGTTGCCACCCGGGCGCTGGACGCTCGTTGAATTTGAGCAGTCGGGGTTGCAATTCGTTCGGGCAGCAAACGCATCGAAATCAGGTCAGCGTGTGTATTTTGCTGACACCGTTTCGGTGGAAGTCATTCGGCGGAGTTGGGGTTTGTCTGAATTCAACGAGACACTGACCGCCTGCACGCTGGAGGATGATCGTCATGTGCGGGCGCTGGAACTGCTCAAACGATGGACGGATATGGGGCTGATACCCAGTGCCGCAGACCGCGTTTCATTCAGCACGGAGGCGGGGTTTGGTGGGGTGGAGCCTCAACTTTTCAATTCCGGTCGATTGGCGATGTTTTTCAGTGGGCGATACATCCTTGGGCAATTTCGACAGTTCCCTGATTCCACCCGCGCCCCAAGCAGCTCAATGATCGATGACGGGGCGGAAGTGTCCGATGCTGACCCATACAGCATCGTCATTGGTCAGGGTGATGTTGTGGTCGGCGAATTCCAGACTATAACGTGCCGGGTGTGGGCTGAGACTGAAATTACGCATCCCCCGTATTTCCAGATCGTTCACCCGCTCAAGATACATCCCATTGCGTGGGCGGCGTTTGGTTCCCGAGGTCCGATACAGGTACAGATTGGCAAAAAGGATATTTTGCGCATCGGTAATGTGAATGGGAAGTGATTGTTCTTCCGGGATATCCGGCTGCGAATGCTCGGTTTGCAGGGCATAGAAAGACCAGTCAGCCACATTGCTGATGATGATTTCCACCCCGGGCTTATGTTCCACGGATGCCAGGTAAATCGTTCCGGGATTGCGGGTGTTGATGATTTTCAAACCGGTGGGAGCACCATATTGAGAAATGCAAAGATTTTTGAAGACCCCTCCTCCACCATCGACGAGGATGCCGCCGCCTTGTGATTTGCCATCGCTGCCTCTTCGCGTCCAGTTAATCCACAGATCACCAAGGTACGATTTTCGCCCAGCCTGCCACTGAACAGCCCAGGCCCCGGAATTCAGATGAGGGTCAAAGCCAAGTCCGCGTACCTGATTGACGCCTGCGTGGGGGCTTTGCAAAAGGGGTCGCGGGTGTTGCGGTTGGGTGAACCCGGGGGTATTGGGTGCAAGGACAAGCTGACGTGAGCGGGGGTGCAGACCAATTAATATCGTCTCGGGACGCAGTTGCAGCGTATTACTCAGGCGATATCGACCGGCTGGGAAATAGAGTACTTTTGCTGTGGCTACGGCTTGCTCAAGCGAGGGTAAGTCATCGGTTTCACCATCGCCAAGTGCACCAAACTCGGCAACATTGCGCCATGATTCAACGGGGGGAATGGAGGGGATATTCGATGTTCTGGGTTGTGGCAAAGTATCCAGCGGCGTCATGCCCTCAACACCGGACACGAATCCCTGCGCGGCCTGTGTACCTGTGATGTCAATCGTCACACCATAACGTACCGCATCCACGGCATAGATCGACGCATCCGAAAGTCCGCCAATGGGTTGAGCGTTTCTGGGTTTGACAAGCGTTGGTACACTCGAAAACGAAGAATCAATGATTGTCAACTGTTGCCGTCCATCCAACCGGGCATCGAACATCACAGCGGCATCCGATATCCGGATAAATTGACAATCCTCCATGTAGATACGATCGACTTTACCGGGAGGTACGTCGATTGCCACCGGAACATTCTTAAAAACGGATCGTAATATGGTCGGGCCGACTTGGTTTACCGACAGTGCTGATTGAGACTGACCTTCGAAAATACAATCCATGATAAGCGTCTGCCAACTGACCGTTCCACCGGTCACGGCATGATCTCCGCCGAGGATGTGCACGTTGGTCATTTCACAGCCCAAGCGATAGACACCTGCATGACCGCTGATCAGTGTTATTCGGCAGTTGGCGATGTAAGAACCTTGTGCTGCATCAAAACGAATGGCGACAGTACCGGGATTGCCCGCTTGGATTTGTATATCAACATTATCAATCGCTGAATAGAATGTATCATTACCTTGCAGATTGGTCTGGCCTGCATAGTTGACAACAAAGTTGCGCTGTTGCGGGTCCGTCCAAGTATTTTCGACAACCAAAAGCAGCGGACGGACGGCTCCATATCCGATCAGTCGAACCCCCTTGGGTAGCGTTAGCGTACGGGTCAGGCGATAAGTGCCGGTCGGCAGCATGACGATCGCCCCCTTATTTGCGGCAGCATCAAGTGCGTTCTGCAAAGGGGTGGTATCGTCAGCCAGACCATCGCCGACGGCCAGATAAGGCTCGCGCCCAACCACGATCAGATTCGGGTCCGGGGGCATGGCGGTGATCGTCGAACCTTCATATGCCTGTAAAGGCAGTGACATGCATGTCATGAACATCATCCATAAATACAAAGTTCCTCTGAACAATCCCCTATGCCTACGGGAGAGGCATAAGACCTGTTGGAGGTATCGACTGTATGTGGAACTATTGTTTGCAGTACGCAATTTATAGGCTCTTCTCTTCATGGACTCCCGCCACGGCGCGTACTTCCACGCTACTGCGAGGGATGGTTTCATCACACCCTCTAATGTATATTCAACCGATAGCTACCATACAGTGGGCATGCCCGGAATGTTGCTTCGTCGAAGAACGTAGGTAATGTTTGGTATTGGTTCAAATGAAACATTGAACAAACCTGTATTGGCTATGACCTGGCCATTGTAGGAGATGCTGTTGACGTGCCCATCCATGAAGCCGATATTGGTTCGAAGTCTGTTGCCATCGCCGTGAGGCACATCCCAGCCCTTGGGTGAGGTGCCGTTGAAGCCACTGTCGGGGCTCCACCACACCGGCTCGATATTGGGGGTGACACCGCGTTTTTCTGCAAAAACGACCGTCTTGCTGGTCTGAGGCATTTCGTCCAGACGTGTCATACGGAAGGCCCCGGGCGCCTGTTGGTTGCCCAACAGATACAGCGAAGGACCGTAATGCATGGCACGGGCGTTGTTCGTCGGCCTGGGTCGGGAGGGACATACCGCCACCGCCACCGCAATGGGATTAATCCATGCATCCGAGCTAGGATAGTGACTGCCGCCTTCGGGAATATAGCTATCTTCAACCAGCAGATGCAGCCAACCATGATTATTGGCGGCATTACCCCCACCATTACCACCACCACCGATGCGAACTCCATAGGGCAGCCAGTTCTGGTGATTCGATGCATAGTTCAGTGTGGCCAGTGTCAATTGTTTGATATTACTGGAGCACTGCATCGCCCTGGCGGCCTCCCGCGCTGATTTAAGCGCAGGTAAAAGTAGTGCCACTAGCAGCGCGATAATGGAGATGACCACCAATAGTTCGATCAATGTGAATGCGTTATACCGATGCTTCAACTTGTTGTGTATGAATGCTGACATGAGGATGCTCCGCTTGGATGTGAAAGTCCAATACAGTACAGCGTGGAAGCCTTAACTCTATAGACTCATTTGTATCGGGAAGATAACCGCCGACCATATCCAAATAACAACCCCGCGCCCATGACAAGCACACCCAGACTGGCTGGTTCGGGTATCAACTGACTGGTTATCGTAAGATTGTCAAAACGAACGTATCGTTGAAATGTCGGATTATCAGCGCGAACCGCCACAAACAGGCTGCCTGTCGGTGCATCGTAGCCAAGGTTGACAAAGCCTTGCGAATCAGGCGTTTCACCCACGATCGGGGATAACAGATTCCAGTTTACGGCTCCGATCTGTCGGTATTGAATCCGGGCCATATCATCATTCTGGCCGGGGTTGTAACGAATCGTGATCGCATATTCATAGGCAACGGCGACACCATCGGTCGCGGAAACAGTCGCCCCGGCCTGCTCAATCAAACTAGCGTCGGCGGCAAACGCAAGAAAACCGTCCGCGGCGCGACGCAGCCGTATGAGATTGAATCCCGTAACCGAGGTGGCGATGCCGACATCTCCAAAGCCCATATCGTCATTCTGGTTGTTGCCGATCAAGCCAGTGACCATCAGGTCGGTTGTTACAAGCGAATCGGGATTGAAGGTAAAACCACGGGCAGCCCCGGTGGTGCCTTGAACACTGCGTAAAGAATTGACCCCGGCAAGTGTACGGTTGGAACTGACATCGATGGAAGACAGGCCAGCGAATGCCACCCAGCCGTTCTGCCCCACCAGGTCGATTCCGGCATTGTCGCCGTTGTAACTTTCCGGAGGAACCTGGGCCGATATCTCAAACCCATTGGTATTGATGATCGTCCCCGCCGCGACTGGTGACGCAAACAAAGCCCCGGCCACGGAAGTGATAACAACGTAGTTACGAATGTGCATCGACGTATCCTCCTTTGAAAATAGATGATTTGGTCCACACCATGAATATCTGACACTTTTACATTGAAGACATAAATTGACACGTATATCAGACCACATTGGCAACACTCTGCCCGAACTCAAACTCGCCGCCAATGGATTGTGAAGGTAGTATCGCCTGGTTATCCTCGATCAACTGCAGCAACATACCAACGGCCTGGCGGGCAGCCTGAGCACTGGGGACACTCACTCGTGCCAGCGACAAATCGCCTTCCATTCGAGGGAATTCGGAAAACTCAACCAGACTGACATCATCAGGGCAACGCAACCCATTGGTCTGCAAAGCTACCAAAAGCGGATAGGTATTGGTCGCACCATAGGATAAGACCGCGGTGGGAGCATTCTTTTGGAGCATGGCACGACAATAAACAACCCGTTGGACGGACATCACCCGCTGTGCCTGTCGCCAAACCACCGGCGGCAGGCCGACTTCACGCATGGCCTGTTCATACCCAAGCTGTCGATCACGATGACTGTAATGCGCGTCACTTAGATGATCAGCGCCCGCGGACATATCCAGATAAGCAATCCGTCGATGACCTCTTTCCAGCAAGGCCTGCGTGCCTCGCCGGGCAAGCTGGACATCATCCATGTACACCGCATGGGTTGGTAGTTTTCGATTAAGCCAGATCGCCGGGATCATGTAACGAACAATCAATTGATCCAACTGCTCGGGGACATCGTAAAGGTAATTAACCAGTAATCCATCCGAAGCGGATTGAATCAAAATGTCACGCATCACACTATCTTGCGCCAGGTCATCGTCCCTCATGACCATCAAATGCATATGCATCCGATGCAGCCGCAGGGTGTCGTGAACCGAGGCCAGCGTCCCGGTCGGAAGATTGCTCCGAAATTCATCCCTCCCCAACAACAAGGTGGCACAATTGAACCGACCGGTGCGTGTAGTACGTGCGGCTACGTTCGGGCGATATCCCATTTCATGGGCAATCTTCTGAATGCGCTTGCTGGTGTCTAACCCAATACGACCACCGCCTGACAAAGCGTAACCCACCGCCCGCGTCGAAACATTGGCACGAACCGCGATGTCCTTGAGTGTGGCCATGATTGGATCCAATGCTTTAGATTCATCGATGAACCATCATCAAACAAATTGCTTCATCGTTGAATCTACATCACCGTTATCAACTTGTCAAGTCAAATTTTCATCATCATGAAGAAAAGGATAAGTTCGGTTTGGCCAGGTTCTATGAACCGTTATCTTTTGGGGTAACACCTGCGGCAAGCCAGGCCAAAGCAGCGTCGTTTTACGCCATTTTGTACCGGTTGGCCACCCGACTGAATTGTCTGAACCGCAGAGCTTAGGGGTTCGATCAGGTTGCGTTGTTTGTAGCGATGATGAGCGTGACTTACCTTGCGTGTCACCTGTTGTAAATTTCAGGTCTAGTG
>CAYRTH010000014.1:0-35400 GCA_964427135.1 uncultured Phycisphaeraceae bacterium | reverse complement strand
CACCGCGCTTCGATCCGCATCTTCGGCCAGAACGCCAGTCGTCAACTGTTGACCAGCAGCATCATTCCCGATGAAAAGGGGCAGTTCCCGTAAAATGGAACTGCCCCGTAAGTGGACCAGAACACGATGATCGCCTACTTCCGCCGCCGCAGAATCATCAGGCCACCAAGAGCTAGCAACGTCAGCGAGGTCGGTTCGGGAACCGGCTGCAGGAAAAACACCAGATCTCGGGTGGTATCGAGTGTCGGAATGCTCAAGGGCAAGCCACGCGCTACACCTGTCCCCAGAGTACGTTGCCAGACGGATCCTCCCGCGTAAGTGTCGCCGGAGCGTGCCAGGTTCAATTCCCGATTGTTACCCTGAGTTTCAAATCGCAGGAGAAAGCCGTATTCATTGCCCGCGGTCAGGTCTGTATCGATGATGTCGAAGGTAAGATAAATCCCCGCTGTCAGCCCCACGGGCAGGCTGTCCCCATCAGAAACATGCATCAATGTCCAGTTGCCGTTGATCTTCTGCCACATTTCCACACCGAACGAAGCGCCAGCCGCTCCGCTGCCTGCGGCCATCAACTGCACCACGATTTTGTCCAGCGTGAAACTTTCCGAGGTGGTGAAAGTCTGTCCACGATCAAGGTTGGTGCCGTCATTGTTGTTGTAACGCAGCGTGGTACCGGCTACGCCCGGGCCTGAGTTACTACTGTCCGCTGAGTATGATCCACCTGCTGGTCCTGCGACGTCTTTGGTGATCTTGAGTTTGGGTGTCGGTGCAGGCACTGGAGCAGCCTTGGTTTCCAAGAAAAACGTGAACGTGCGGTAGGTATCGACATCCGGGTAACCATCGGTCGTCGGGCTGAGGTTGTAACGATCCGATCCGGTGGCGAACAGCGATTCGTTGATCAACTGATTCCGCAGCGTGGGATCGCTCGGTGGATTGCTGCCGGGAATCTGGGTCGGGGGAAGCGTCCCATCACCTTCGCGCCGTATGGACCACCAGTCCAGGCCGGCGGTGTCTTTGAAAAGACTCACGGAGTTGTTCAATGCGGAATTGCCCACACGGTTTTGGTTGCCGAGGGTGAATCCCTGTTCCCAGCCCGGATCGGTAAAGCCGACGATGAAGGCGTAACGCTTCCCGCCAGCCAGCACGATCTCATCATTCCCGGTCAGGTCCCAACGGAGATATTGCAGGTGACCTTCCTGTCCGCCGTTTTGCGTGGTGGGGGCAAGATTGGGAAACAATCCCCCCGTGACGACTTGCAACGATTGATAGGTGACACCTTCAATAAAATCATCCGCCGAGTGATGGGTGGTAAAGCCATGGGACGATTGCTGCCCCGGTCCGGTGCCGTTGTTGTTGATGGTCGGCGTACCTATGACTTCAAAAAACTGGAGGAACAATTCCTTGCCTGCGGAACCAGGACGGATGGCGGAACTGCTGTTGCCCGTGCGTAAGATGAGGGCATCGAGCGTGATGTTCTGCCCCGGCAGCAGGTTGAAAACCTGGCCCAGATCGCGGTTGCGCTGGTAATAACCATCCTGCTTCCATTCGAGATTCGGTGCATCCATATTGCGAATACTGGTGCTGCCGCCGCCATCGGTCGCGCTGAAAAACAGGTTGTCCGGGGTGAGGGCTGCATTGCGCGTATAGGACTTGCCCAAGGCAGTCACTTCCAGTCCTGCAAAAGTGACCGACGGAAGCAACGCTCCGATCACACAGACAGGCAACAGATAATTGTTTTGAACACGGAAGCTGGCATGAAGCATTGTCAAATTCCTTGGGTATCAATGTTGGAGATAAAAAAACAGCCGGCCGGGAAACCCCGATCGGCTGTTAGTAGGAAGCTGTCAAGGAACAGAGTCGAACACTCTCGTATCACGACAGACAAAGCGAACATACGATCAACGACGACGCAGTCCCATCATTGCCACACCCGCCAAACCAAGCAGACTCAGGGAGGCGGGTTCGGGGATTACCTCTGCGGTGACGAAGAAATACAACTCGCGTCCCGTATTGAGCGTACCTGGTAATACCGTATTGGCCGGGCGGGTGCTGCCAAACTCAAAGTCCCGCCGAATCTCAAAGGTGTTATCCACAGAGGCAGCGTTTTCAGTGTAAATACGAAACCGTTTAGCCGTGCCTGTGGAGTCTTCGACATTGGCCCCAATCAGGAAGCCGAAGCTGGCACCCGCAGCCAACTCTTGATTTTGAGAACTGACATCAAAAGTCAGAAAATCAAAGGCATTGACAGTAGCTGGTAGAGTACCTTCGAGCCTCCACAGGGCTGAAAAGGTGTTATCGCCTGGGGTGAAGGTGAAAAGGTCAATAATGATCGGCATGTTGCCGACCTCACTGCCAAGGTCCTGCGATGAAACCTGGACGGTGATGGTTTTGAGTGTTCGACTCACAGCAGGATTCAGAAAGGTTGCGCCCATATCCGTGTCTGAGCCTGTGGACCGCCAACGCACGGTGGTGGCTCCATTATCCCGGGCACCTTGAGCAACCACGTTTTCCATCGGGGCAGTTGTGCTACTCGAAACAATCAGGGCCGCCTGCGAAACCGAGGCCATCGCAACCGCACCAAAGATCATGGACCAAGTCATCATTCCACTACACATCAGAAATCCTCCAGTAAAAGGGTTGAAGAGACGCGCAAATGAAGTACAGACTTTTGCATGTTCTGCCATACGACTAATGAGTACTATTTATATACAATCTACAAGAAATTCAGAACTTGTCAAGTATTCGCGTAAAATATTCGTGTTTTGGCTTATGAATCTGCCAATCTGCCGGATAGGGATGATTGGCACATGGAGCATCGTCGGACTGTACTGAAACGCAAATTAATTTTATATTTATATGAAAATAAATACTTTATATATTAAATTATGATTAAGATTAGTTGTTGCAAGCAATAAGATTGAGCATCGATGGATCAGCGGCCGTTTTGCAATGAATACAATGCGTCATGGTTTCAGACGACCCTGAAATAAACCGACGTTTTGTCGAAAGAATGGCGTAAAAATGGGGCTGTAACTTGATTTTTGTGAATAGATGTGCGATACTGTTCATATGGAAAAGAGTGTGGTTATAAAATTCGTGTTTTATCATTGCCTATTCGGCAATACTCATGATGTGCTATGCCGTAAAGCGGATTGAATTGCCCGTCGGCGGTGATCCCGACCGGGGGATGAGTCGAGTGTTTTTCTTGGCTGTAAACACTGCGGGTAAATATGAATGTGCTGTTATGGTGAGCTGTTGGAGAACCGAGAATGAAAACGCGCGTATTACCTGCCGAATCTCCAGATCCCAACGCAGTACTTTCTGCGTCATACCCCAGCCGTGGCGCCGCGGAAGAGTTGAGTCAGCGCATCTGCGCGCTGCTTCGGGAAGGTGGCTATGGCGTTGGTGACCGGTTTAAAACGGATGATGAATTAGTGGAGTTAACCGGGCTGAGTCGATCGACGGTACGGCGTGCCTTAATAGCGATAAAAGAAGAAGGTTGGTTGAGCAGTAAGGCGGGACTTGGAACATTTGTGGGGCGGGTATCCGGAACCTCAGTCACGGTTCGGGGAACGGTTGCGGCACCAGCGATACGTATCGGGGTCATGGCATTCAACTCACGGATGCCGGTATTCGACTGGTTGACGCCGCTTCTGCTCAACGGGGTTAACGAGGTGGCAGGACCGGCAGGTACGCGTGTGGAGTTGCTCGGAGGATTCGCAGATACTTTGGAGCAGTCATTAGAGCGGCTCGAAAGGTGTCATCCGGACGTGATCGCCTGCCTTTCATCGGATCCTGGTGATGCGATGCTACTGCGTGCGGCTTCGGATCGTGGAATGCGCTGTATTGTTGTCGGCACGCTTTTTCCTGATTTATCAGTGCCACGGGTTTGTGAAGACAACCGCGGCGGCATGGACCTTGCGGTGCGTAAACTGGCCGCCATGGGGCATAGACGCATTGGCCTGGTCATGCGTCGGTGGGTTGGGTCTTGGCTGTTCAAGCGCCACGAGCAATGGCACGATTCGCTACAAGCTCTAGGTTTACCATTTGATGAGCAATTGATGCATTGGCTGCCGCAGAGCGATGCGAAAGTCATGGCACGTGAGGCCATCGAAGAACTGGGGGGGTGGATAGAGAATACACGCCCGACTGCGGTGATCTGTGGCCACTACCTCCCGGCCATGCATCTTGGCCATCTTCGGCGTGAAGGGCGGCTACGTATTCCGCAGGACTTGTCCGTGGTCGTGGTGGACAGGCACCCGGAAGTCCAATGGATGTTGGGTATCGAACCGACCACCATTGAGTTGCCCCTTGCCCAGATCGGTCGGACTTTGGTCGACCTCGCACATCAATGGCGTAACGGGGTACAGCCCCCAACCCTCACACAAATACCCATGACATGGCGAGATGGTTTGACGGTGGCCCCATTGGATGGAGCCACGGGTGGTGTTCCCAACGGATGATCGATCCCCATTCAAAATATTTGTTTGTAAATCGGTCGTTGATGATGGTCTTTACGTCTGGTCTTTGAAATGGAGTTTTGATACGCAGTCAGTCTTTCGAGGGTGATGCGCCCCAGCGGATGAAAATCAATATTGGCGGCCCCCATCATTGTCGGAAGTATCAAGGTAAATCTACAGGTCTGTGAGTTTTGAATCGTCTGAAGAATGAGTCAAAACTAAAGGAGTTGATCATGTCAAAGCAATGCCGTTTCATCTGTCGTTCAAACTCGGGATTCACCCTGATTGAGTTGCTTGTGGTGATCAGCATCATTGCGTTATTGATATCGATCTTGCTGCCTGCACTGAGTGCTGCTCGAGCCTCGGCACGGGACATTGCCTGCAGTTCGACTCTGCGTCAGATCGGTATCGCCGCTGCGGCTTATGAGGTGGATTACACAGTACTCCCGCCGGGCATTTTGAGATGGGGCGGCCCGTTGGGCTATTACGACTGGACCTTTGCTTTGCCGGATGAATACTTGGGCGGAAGCAGCCTGGCCGGTCAATCTTCCCAGCAACGCAAACGGGTGCTGCGATGCCCGACGGCCACTTCATTTGCCCCCGGAAAAGAAAATCCAAACCATTATCTGACGCATCCGCGTTTGATGCCGGACATCACCATGGACGACCAATCCATGCCCAACCCCAAACCCAAGTTGAAATTGCAACGAACAGGTTTGCTCCAAAGACCCAGCGACCTGTTTCTGGTTGGGGATGGTGCTCAATCCAATAACGATGGTGGTTCGGATGCGGTGGGCAAGTCGGTGGATGACAATCGAATCTGGTGGCAGGGCATGGTATTGGAATCCTGGGCTAACCCGGACAGCATCATCAATCCCGGGCCGAACATGGATGGCAACACGGGTGCCACGGGCAAAGAACATCTGCGTTACCGTCATAGTGCGGGCCTGAACATGGTAAACCTGGTTTTCGCCGATGGGCATGGCGGTGGGATCAAGTACGGTGAAATGAAGGCCCGCAATACCCGCGTCCCCTAGCCCTGAAACCGCGGATTTCCATTGGCATATTCCAGTTGTGATGCCCCCATCATGGGTTCATGACCGGCCCGATCAATCTGCGCTCCAGGCCATATTTCACATGGATTGATCGAGCCAACGAATAAAGGGTCTGATACGTGATGCTACGCAGAAACGAGGGTTTACTGATGAGGATTCTGATGGCTGTTATGACGATATTGATGATCGCTCCGTTAGCGTTGGCTGCGCCGGCAGGTATTGCCGAACCCAATCAAACGCAGGAGCCCAGGGCATCTGAAGCCGACATCGCCTGGCAACCCGTACCATGGATCACGCAGGAAGCCCGTGCTTCAGGGGTCCATCTCGGCGGTGAGGGCGGGCAGTGGCCTCAGTCCATTGACGTTGATGAGGTCGATGGGGCCTTCGTGCTTTTCGCTACCGATGTGGGGGGAATTTGGCGTAGTCTGGATGCAGGCCGAACCTTCGAGCCTGCCAATGTGGGGCATACGCCGCGTGGTAGCTCTGGAATCGCCATCGACCCGCACTTCCCTGATCGGGTGATCAGTGTGGGTAGCAACTCCATGGGTTCGAACTATAACGGTCTCTACCTGAGCGAAGATCGTGCGGCTTCATGGAAACCGGTACACCTTGCACCCATCGCCGGGCAGGCGGACCGTCGTCGGCAGGTGGTGTTCGACCCTTCCACCCGTGACGATGACGCCGGGATGACCCGAATCGTCTATTGGTCACGCACACGTGAGGTGCAAAACAACCTCTGGGGCGACCTGAAAATCGAACCCGGCCTCTATCGCAGCGAAAATGGTGGCCGAAGTTGGACCCGCCTTTCGGAACAAACTTGTCGTATTGCCGGCCACAGCGAACTGGCGGTTCATCCCTCCACAGGCAGGCTCTACGTGGCCAACGACCAAGGCGTATGGATCAGTGATGATCGAGGCGAAACCTTCGATAGAGTGTTCGAGGGGGAAGCCACCAGCATTGCTGTCAGTCAAGCCCGCCCCGATGCGGTGTGGTTCACCCAACGACAGGCGGTCATGCGCTCGCGGGATGCCGGACGGACCTGGGAGCAACTCACGACCCATGGCCTTGAAGAGCCGCTAGCCGACCACACCGGCAAGATCACCAATCCCACACCGCGTAAAAAAGTGCAATTCGGGGCCTTGCGTGTCAACCCGATCAACCCCCGGCGGATGATGATGCGATCCCTGGCGGACGACTGGCGCTGGATGCGACATGTCTCCGATGACGATGGAAAGACTTGGACGCTGGTTCAAGTGGAAAGTCAGCATGCGTTCTTTCCACAGAACGCCAGGCAGGCGATGTTCAGTTGGCATCCCACCGATGCGGATCGGGTCTGGTCCTTCGGGGGCGATTGGCCGACGCTCAGTATTGATGGCGGACGCACTTTCAAATGGGCGGGTCATGGACAAAACGCAGTGTTCATCGGAGGAATGTTCAACCATAACCCTCATCACCCCGGCCTGCTGTTTCTCTCGAGCCAGGACTACAACGGGGCCGTCACCACCGATGGCGGTCAAACCTGGCGATATACCAACATCAGCGGCCACGGGTGGGGGGGCTTTGCCTATGGCGGCACGGCGATCAATCCGCAAACGCTCGCCGCAGGCAAGGCGGACAATTGGGGTTCTCCACGGCAATTGCGCATCAGCCATGACGGCGGCAAGGTTTGGCAAGATGTCTCCGGCATGACATGGACCAGCAACCGCCAAAAAGAGAATTTCGGTTTCGATATCGGCTTGGTGGACCCGCTGGATCCACAAGTGGCCTTCGTGGCACGCTTACGCACGGAAGATGGCGGTCACCACTGGCAGGTCATGGAGGAATGCTCGGGGGTGTTTACGGCTGGGCCACGGGGGGAGCTTTATGGTGTCAAGCAAAAAGCACAGTCGGCTCAGGTGGTGGTTAGCCACGATCAGGGGCGCACTTGGCGAGTCTTGGTTGACGTCGATGGGGGCGTGGATGATTTGGCGGCTTCTCCCGCAGGTGATCATCTTTATGTTGTCTCCCGTGATCGCCTATGGTCGATGGAATTGCCTCACTCACCTGTGGCGGAGGGTCGTCCTTTGCAATATTTGCCCACTCCCAGAACGGGGACCGGGCGTCAACGCATTGCAACGGTTTGTATCGATCCCAAGGATGCACAAACCCTCTATGTCGGACAACGCATCGACCTCCATGCTTCCGACCACTCGGTACTCAAGTCCACTGATGGCGGACAAACCTGGAAAAACCTCACGCTTACCCAGCCGCTGGATGGCAAGCAACGCGATGGGGGGCGCGAACCCACCTGCATCCGTGTCCATCCGTTCACTGGAGATATGTGGGTCACTACAGGTTGCTATGGCGTGTGGAAGTATCTGACACCACAACCCTGAATGGCACACGCGCTCATTTGGTATACAGCTTCGATGGAAAACCGATGTTGCAAGGATGGATGCAAATCGCTCGATGGATATGTCTGGATATCAACGGGTAACCTGATGCGGCAGGCCATTCTGCTTGATCGCTTGGGCCGCAAGTTGTCCAGTCGCCTGACCCATCGCTACCGCATTGCCGGTGACACGGTAACTCGAGTGCGCCAGAAAATCACCGCTGATGCAGCGACCGGCCATCAGCAATCCATCCACATCTTTGGCGATGAGGCTGCGCAGGGGAATGTCATAGGGTTGGGTTTTACCCTTGCCTTGTGATGCTTCGATGCCGGTGTTGTGTGCCTTGTTGGTGGAATGCACATCGATGCCGAAGGTGACTCGACAGACCGCATCCTCAAAACGGGCACCGCGCAACATGTCATCGAGGGTGAGGGTGTATCGCCCATGGATACGGCGACCTTCGCGCACACCGATCTGATTGGCGGTGGCGATCAGACGCAGGTTTTTCCAGCAGCCACCCAGCGAGCGCAGCCCATCGAGCAACTGGTTGATTTCAGCACGAGCGTGGATGGTGGCGGTGGTCAGGTGATCGGCATCAATGCCGTTGTAACCGTATTCGTGGTTGATCATCAAGGCATAAAGATCAGGGTAAATTTCAAACATGGTCGGATGTGTGTAAGAGGGAGTTACTCCTGCTTTCTGGAACTCTGCCAGCAGTGCATCCTTGGATTCATGCCAGGGACGACCAAGACGCTCATGGAAAGCCGATGTGGCATCCCGCTCGACACCATCGATCAGACACATCAGCGTCAGTGGCTGGGTTTCGCCCGCACGCTGGGGTCCAAGACTCCCCGGCCCCTCCAGCGGACGACCATAATCAAACCCACAACCTGCCTGGGCCGCCAGATCACCATCGCCGGTGCAGTCAATGAATACCTTGGCGGACCAGGCTTGACGGCCGGATTTGCTTTCCGTGATGACATGCGACAGTTTTGGAAACGGCCCCGACTCATCACGGACCGCAGCCACGACGCGAGTGTGATAACGCAGACGGACGCCCGCCTGAATGCATAGTTGTTCCAGCACAAGCTTCATGTGCTCGACGTCATATGGCATGCCGCTTTTTCGGGGATCGTTGAAAACGGAGCCGACCTGGGCAGATCGGGCTTGTAAATGTTGGGTCAGTTCCTGGATAAGTCCGGTCTTGTTTCCCGCATCCAGAATCCACGACAACAGGCCCGCGGTCCATACCCCGCCCAGACACCCATGCACTTCGATCAGGGTGGTACGCGCCCCACCGCGAGCCGAGGCAATCGCCGCTGCCACGCCTGCAGGACCGCCGCCGCAAACCAGTACATCGGTTTGCTCGACGATCGGAACCTGCCTGGCCGATTCCTGGAAATACTGGGGCATCCGTAAGGCTCCATCTAGGATTCACGCCGTGATTATTCACCATCATCCACAATGGGCCTGATCGCCACCCTCTCTACTTCCATACTGTAATGTCCATCATGGGCGCGGGGTGCCTGGAGTTCGAGGCTGATCGTGTGCGGACCTGCGACAAGTCGGCGCACCGTGCCCAACCGGGTAAAGGTCTGCACGGCTGTGATGTTGGCATCCTTGGCGGGGTCCAGCTGCCCAAAACGCAAGTGTGTGCGAGTACTGCGTCGCCAGTGAACCGAAGCATCCGCAGGCGCTGGTTGCGCAGAACGATGATCCACGGACCAGTGGAAGGGAGAAACCAGCGCCCCGGCGTGGCTGGGATACCACATCGCAGACACGTAAAACTCATAGGTTCCCGCGCTTTCAACGGTAAAGGGGAAATGGATCGAGGGTTTGTCGCTGCCAACCTGGGCGGGCGAGCGATACACCACTGCATAGGGGCCGCGTGCCTCATCGGCTTTGAGTATGAACCCGTTTTTCAAGGTGGCCTTATCCGCGGCAACTTCCAAACCTTGCTGCGCCTCTGAGCTTTCGCCGACGATGATTTCCTCGATGTCCAAGGCGTCAGCGCCATAAAGAATCCCGCTGCGGTCCAGCGGCATGATGAATCGGCCCTGGGCGGGAACTTCGCGCTCGTGCCCGAACAGGTCCACGTAGCGAGCCGATGATGTGCCACTGGCTTTGACCTGTAAACTGACACCACTGCCGCGTGGCCCCTGGTCGGCGGTGGCGGCCAGGATCATTTTGCCCTCACGCTCAAACATGCCAAGCTCAACATCCGGCAAACCCGTGCTGATTAACCGGCGAAACGTGGCAGCACCCACGTGCTTGGCCGCCAGGGCATAGGCCACGCCCCAGGGCGCAGCCGCGCCATCACGCTCGGACAGATTCTGAAAACTGGCATACGCCCCGGGATTCACCAGCAAAAAGTGCATGTTCTTTTGCACGCCGGCGGCGAAGTTACGCATCGGCAATACATGCTTGGGTTCGGTGGACCAGACCGGCATGTCGGCAGGCAGGCCATGTTTTTTCAGCACCGAACGCATGTCTTCCACGGAAACCGCTTTGGCGTAGAGACTGTGCACGGTCAGAATGTCGAAGTATGGCGCTGCGCCCAAAGCCAACATGCGATCAAAAAAAGTACGGGCGGTGGGGTCGAGGGTAAACCCGGCGGTGAGAATCGTCGCTCCTGGATCGCCGGCACGAATGCCCATCGCCGCGTGTTTGAGCAGGTCTGTGAACTCCTCAACCGTCCCGGCCCAGTAATGATGCGGGGTGTTGGGTTCGTTGCCGATCTCCCAGTAATCAATCAGGTCTCCGACCGATGCGGCGGTATCGCGCATGAACTGTTGCCACTGGTTCCAGTCTTTGGGAGCGACACGGGAATAGAGCGGCCCGGCATCGCCGGAGGTGGAGGCATCTGTCGGCTTGGAGGAAAGCGTTTGAGGAACCAACGAGATCGAAGCCATGATATGCAACCCCTGATCTTTGTATGCCTGTGCGAGTGCACGGAATTTGCCGGGGTCCACGGCCTGGGGTTTGGGGATCACCATGTTCCAATTGGTGTGACGAACCCAGGATGCCCCGAGCATCCGCGCCAGCCGGGCTTCGAAGGGGCCCTCGGCCACACGCATCACGCCCCATGGGGAAGCCTTGTCCACCGGGTCGGGATGGGGAACGATACCCAAGCCGCCTAGAAAAGGGAGCAGGTCACAACTGCGACCGTCAGCGTATTGGGCGGTGATGTCCAGGTCGAAGTAGCCGATGTTGGGGGGGGTGACTGCGAAGACTTCCGTCTGGCCGTTGGTTCCCAGCGGTGCGGTGGCCGACCAGGTAAACGGGCCATCGAGCTCCTGAAGGGTGAGGTTGAGGGTCGCAGGAAGCGTGGGATCGCTGCCGGGAACGACGCGCAGTTTCCAGCGGATGGTGTCTCCCGGATGGCCGTAGAGGCCGGTCTGCTGGGGATCGGGCAACACCACCATGACCCGTGCGGGGCGATGGATGGCCGAGCGACGGGGGACGGGTTGATTCATCCGTTGTTTTGCCTGTTCAAGGTCTGTACTGACGATGAGCATATGCGGAACACCGAAGCCACCAGCCTTGCCATCATGGGCGGGAACTTCCACCCGACCAGGGTCTGCCAGACGGACATAAACATTGTCCTCGTGTCCGCCCCAGCCGATGGTCAAACCGGTGGGTTTCCATTCCGGAGGGAGAGTCGGCGTACCGCGATGATGCACCGCCAGATAAAGCGCCATCGGCTGACTGAGGGCCACCTGATAGCCTGGGCCGGGCTGACTGGTACTGGGTCCGCGATGCGGGATCAGTGCGGTCAGGCCTTCTAGTTGTGTGGGAATCAACGTGAACACATGCGTTTGATTCGATAAGCGCTTGGCTCCGTTTTCCAGCTTAATCAGCACTGCATTTTCGGGCAGGTCGCTGATCACCGGCGGGGTCTGTGCCACCAGCGGATGGATCGGGCAGACCATAATCCATGCTAAAAAAAGCATTATCCGGTGCATCGCAATTCCTTTGTTGTAAGAGGCAGAAAATAACCGCGACCGGCGTCGGCCAGCCGCGGCCTTGGAATCTTCATCAAGGTTTCAACGCCGACGACGCAGCATCAGCAGCGATCCCAAACCGAGTAACCCAAGACTGGCTGGTTCGGGGATTACGACGGTGGTGAACGCCAGATCGTCGAAGCTGGTGGAGTTTTCACCATTGATGGTGTAACTGATCGACACTTTGGAGATGCCCAGACTCGCAGGGGCGACAAAGCCGAAGAAAGTGTCGCCAAGACCTGCGCCGGGTGCCCCAATGTTGCGGGAAGCGACAGCGGTGGAACTATCGCTGAAGGTGGCGACTGCTGTAACAATACCCAGATCACGACTGGCTCTGGAAAGCACGGTAATGCCCAAGCTGTTGACCACTTCGAGGGGAGCACCGCCGGTGATGCTGCCTATCACAAACTCCACGGTGGCGGTTCCTGAGAGACCAGTGAGCGTTCCCATGGTGAGCGCCGTGCCATTGGTTCCGCCTTGCTGGGTTGCCGTGCGCCCGGCTTCGCCTTTGGCGGAAATGGGTAAACGGTTGGTCAGGTTGGTGGCCAAGCTCAATCCGTTGGGGGAGCTGGTCGTGATGTTGAGGGTTTTGGCACCACCGGCAAAATTGGCGGAGATGCTACCACCGGCCCCCAGGGAATCGGTTGGGGTAAAACTATCGAAGCCAACCACCCCGCCTGATCCGGCAGGGAAGTTCAAAGCCAAGGTCGTTTTGTAACCATCGAGTTCCCCGACACTGTCGATGACTTTGGCTTCATCGCCGACGGCTGCCGCGGCCACAAAGTCCACGGCGTTAGTTTGCACCGCCTGTTCGTCATAAACGCCTGTGGTGATAAATGCGCCCTGGGCTGCGGTCACCAGCAAAAAGGCCGTGCTGCCAAAGATCCACTCTGTTCGATACCTCATCTCAAACCTCCTTAAAAATGTGTTATGAACCTCATTGTTTCAACGAACGATGTTTGACATCGTTGGTCATGTCTGCTGTGGTTATTGATCCGCGCGCCACTTGAGCGGCGGGTAATACGGAGCCATCGTGGCTGCGGCCCCCATGCTGGCGCCGGGGAAAGAGACGGCTTGGGCATCGTAGTTTGCCGCCCCGCCATCGCCGCGCAGAATGTTGGTGCTGCGCAAGCCGCCATGACGCAGATTGATGAAGTTGGGGTTGCCCCGATGAATGTGTACACCATCGTAAACCATGGCGGTCACACTGGGGGTGGCCAGCATATCAATGCGATTAAGCAACCATGGGGTTGTCGCGGCATTGATCCAGGTAAAGGGGAAATTGGCCTTGAGCGGCGTGCCGATGGGTTGCTGGGCATTGACACCGTACCAGGTTCCCAAAGCTCGCGATCCATCCCACGAGAGCCACATGCGTGCCCCGCGCGGGTCGGTCTGGGATACGGGCGTACCACTCCAGGACTCCGCCAGTCCATCGGGACAACGGAAGACGGACGCGAGTTTGAGCGGGTCGGTGGTGCTGGCGGACTGCGGAGCCTGAATGTATTCACCTTTGACCAGTTTGTGGGCGAAGTTTCCGCCATTGGGCACGACATCAGCCGGGACGATGTAATTCTGATAATCGCTGAAATAACCCTGGAATCCGATCCCCATCTGTCGCAAATTGCTCAGGCAGACGTTTTGTCTTGCCGCCCCGCGTGCGGATGAAAGCGCTGGCAGGAGGATGGCCACCAACAGGGCGATGATGCTGATGACCACCAGCAATTCAATGAGCGTAAAGCCTCGCGGTTGATGTCGTTCTGATGGATTGCAATGCATGAGAGGATTCCTTGGCGAAAGTGAGGCAAGTGATCAACTACTTGGACGCAAGACAGGATGAGATCAGGGTTGAGAGTTCTCCGATGGCCAGGGCCATGCAGTTGTCCGCTGCGCCATAGTAAACCCACACCCGCGCGTCTGGGCCGGGCATGACCGCTGCGGTCGGGAACACCACGTTGGGGGTAATACCCTGTTGTTCATAAGCGGTTTGGGGCATCAGCACGGGTTGGTCACACTTGCCCAGAATGCGTGCCGGATTTTTTAGATCCAGCAGCATGACCCCAGCGTTGTAGATGTAGCCATTCATGCCTTGTCTGGCGCCGTGGTAAAAACAGAGCCAGCCCTGCTGGGTCAGGAGCGGGGGAGCGCCCGGGCCGATCTTGGCGGATTCCCAGTACCTGCGATTGCGTTCGAGTACCAGGACGGTTTGCCCCCAATGCAGGAGGTCGGGGGAATAAGACAAGTAGATATCGCCAGCCCCGTCCACGTTGGGCCGCTCCAACCGGGCGTACATACCGTTGATTTTGCGGGGAAACAGCACGCAATTGCGATGGTCGGGGGCGGTGATGAAGCCGAGTTGTTCGACGGAGGTAAAATCACGGGTGCGTGCCAGCATGATGCGACCACCCAGCCGTGAAGCGACGTTGTATGTGATGTAGCACCAATCTTCGATCCAGGTCAGCCTGGTGTCGAATATTCCCTCATGATTAACATAGGGGTACTCATCGGGAGGAACGACCAAAGGCTTTACCTGTATGTTGAAATGGATTCCATCCTCACTGAAGGCAGCATGAAAACGGGGTCGCCATTGACGGTCCCAGAGATTCACCAGCATGATGAATCGGCCATCGTGGTGAACCACCCCGGAATTAAACACAGCCGCTGCCCCGCCCGGAACGTCCCCGGGGCTGACGACCGGGTTGCCGGGGTGACGACATAGCAAAGTCGAGTCCGCAACGGGAATCGCCAGCGTGGTCGCCACCATTTCACCAATGCTGTTCATGTGTATAACCATATATTCAAACGAGGCCAAGGCAATGGCTGAAATGCGGGATAAATTTCCCGATTTGCGTCATCCGGGATCGGGTTTGTGTACGATATGTGAGGTTTTTGGAGTTCACCATGGCCGGTTCCGAATTAAGACGTATTGGCTTGGTTCTGCACGAGGACTCGGCATTCATCCGTGGTGTTTTACAGGGCGTGATTCAATACCCTCGGCCGGGGCGTCCCTGGGTGTTTCGCACCTTTCGTCCCGATGGTCCGGTCAAACTCGAACTGCGCAGCTGGCATCCACATGGACTGATCACCCACATCGCCGACGCCAGCGATGCGCAAATGGTGCTGGATACCCATCTGCCCGCCGTGGATGTTTCGGGCAACAGTCGTGATCACCCGCTGCCTCGAATTCCGCTGGATGATGTTGCGATCGGTGCGACGGCCGCCCAACATCTGTTACAACGTGGATTCATTCACCTGGCGGCCATCAGTTACCACCAGGCGGCCTTCGCCCAAGCCCGCGTGATCGGCTTCATTCATGAAGTCACCCAACGTCATGGCGACATGGTGGTCCCTCAATTTCTGATTCCGCTGGGTCAGCTTCGTCGGCGTAATGCCCGTGCCCAGATCGTGGCGGATCGACGACTGCGGCAATGGCTGGTCAATCTGCCCAAGCCGGTGGGCGTGCTTGCGGTCAATGATGAACTGGGGCTGATCCTCACCGAGGCCTGCCGGGAACAGAATATTCATGTCCCCGAGCAGGTGGCGGTGGTGGGGGTGGATGATGATGATCTGACCTGTTCGATGGCGCATCCACCGCTTTCGAGCGTGGTTCTGCCGGTCAGGTCGCTGGGATACGCCGCCGCCCAGATGCTTGATCAGCTGATGGAAGGTCATAAGCCTCAGGCTCCCGCACCCTTGGCGCCACTGGATGTTCGCACTCGGCAGAGTACCGACATCATGGCCATCGACGATGCGGATTTGGCGGCTGCGCTGCGGTTTATTCGATTGCATGCAGCAGAACCCATCGCCATGCCTGACCTGTTGCGCCATATTCCGGTATCACGACGCTCGTTGGAACGTCGGTTTCGTCTGATTCTGGGGCGAACGTTCCTTGAGGAACTACAACGGGTGCGTATCGAAATGGCGCAGCAACTACTGGCCAGCACCAACCTCCCGATGCCTCTGATCGCACAACGTTGCGGCCTGGGCACGGGTAAGCAGCTCTCCACCCTTTTTCGCACCATCACCGGCGAGACCCCGCGCAGTTTTCGTCAGCGTTCGCGCACCAGTCTGACGCCCGCCGATCAGCCATGACCTGCCCGCACTGCATATTCCCGGAACAATCCAAGGTATTCCAGATACTGACCATACGACACCTCCGGCGGCGTCTGGTGGTCGCAACTGATCAGAATGCCTCCTTGCCTGGCGGTTGGCAACAACCGTTCAAACTCCGCACGCATGGCTGATGTCCCCTGAGACATGGTTAATTTGTCAAAGTGGCCGATGAAACGCATGGTTTGATGGGCCTGACGCAATGTCGAAACATCCACACTCGCCTGACGCTCCAACGGCAACACTCCCTGCAAGCCCGCTTGCGCAAACCAAGGCATGGCGGTAGTCACATCGCCATCCGAGTCAATCATCGGGATCACTCCCAGTTCCCTGAGTCTAGGTATCACACGCTGGTAATACGGCAGCATGAATGTGTTGAACAATGCCTCGGACAACATCGGCCCGTGGTTGTAACTCATATCCTCCGCAAAGGTCATGAAGTCCGGGCGACAAAAAGCAGCGATCTGCTCAATCACGCGCAGATGCCAATCCGCCAGGTCACAGTTGATGCGGTGGATCAACTCCGGCTGATCGTACAGCGCATAAAAATGCTGCTCCACCCCCAACAGCCAGCGCGGGAACCAGAAGAAACCCTCCAGCGTAAACCATAACACCGCTTTCCCCTCCCGTTGCAACGCGGTACGCGCGCGCCAGAGCGAGGCGTCCACCGCATTGGCGGGAAACAGTAAGGGTTTGAGGCGCTCGTAATCCGCATGGTTGCTGATGAGAGGCGCCCCATGGCCGGGCGGATGGGGACACCATGTTGTACGCGGGGAAACCCAGTCTTGTAAATAAAGGTCCAGCCCGAAATGCGCGCACAGCTCCGAATGCTTCGTAAGCTCACGAGGCAACCCCTCGCCATGCCAGCGACGCAGCGTTAAATCCCACCAGATCGCCCATTCCAGAATGGGCAGGCGATCAAAGGGTTGAAAGTTCATCACCGCGTGGAAACGTTCACGTACCGACATCGTGGATTCGGTCAGGGAAGTCATCGCTGCTCCGCTTCGGTTGATTGCTGCCACACGATGGGGTTGAGCTGGTTATTATCCAGAATCTGACCAGGGGTTAAGGACTTGAAATAATCCGTCGGCAAAATATTCTGCTGACCGTTGAAAGTACTGCCTAGGGGCATGTAAGCACAGGTCATGGCAATTCGCCGGGTGCGGGTCATATTGGCACCGGCTCCGTGCGCCACCAATCCGTTGTGAAAACTGCAATCCCCCGGTTTCATGGGAAACGCCATCGGATCGACCTGGGCCATCTGCGGGTATATTTTGAAGAGGTCCGCCAGGTTTGCGCCAATGCCCACGTTATCGAACCGCGCCATTTGGTGTGTGCCGGGGATGAAACACATGCAGCCGTTGTAGGGCGTGGCTTCTTCCAACGCGATCCATATCGACAACGCATGGCGCGAGTGGAAGGACCAATACGGATTGTCCAGATGCCAGGCCGTGGGATTGCCAAACGGCTCCTTGATCAGGGCCTGGTCATGCCACACGCGAAACCCAGTCTGCCCTTCCAGTCGGCACAGCATTCGCCCCAGTGCCGGGGCCAGCATGTAACGCTTGACCGTCTCATGAATACGCCAGAGGTTCAGCCGTTGTGTAAATACCTTGTCGTAGTAGGAATCGCCTTCCACCATGTCCGCCCCCTGGCCTGCGACTTTCCGCTTGCCCATGGATGCCACGCTTTCGAGGACCGCCGCCTTCAATTCCGCGACTTCCTCCGCCTCCAGAAAACCAGGATAAAACAAGACGCCCTGACGGCGATATTCTTCAATCTGTGCAACACTCAGCTCGGTTTTCATCCAATGGCTCCAGTGGGGTTTTATGTCCCACTGTTACCATACATCAGTTTTGTCAAAGTAAAGTGTATATGCTATGTTGATATTGATGTCCAAGTTAGCTAATCATGACTTTGCCTCACAACAACGCATGGTGCGTGTGGCCAGACGATTTCCCGCGCTGGGGCTGCTGGGCATGGCTGCGGAACACTTCCCCCGTTATGTCAATGCCAGGAAACAGCCGCACCAAGTCGATGTGGTTTTATTCACCTGCGTACTGGCTGGACACGGTGTGCATCATCTGGCGCACGAATCCCTGGTCATGGGCCCAGGCTCGGTGGGCATCACGCTTTACGAACAGGAACATGATCTGCAAACCGATGCGGCCGGCATGGAAGTTGTCAATGTTTATTTGGACCTGATGCGTCATCCCCTGCCAATGCTTTCGGCTCCGTGGGATCGCACGCTTGCGGAGCTTCTCCCGCCACATCGTCGCCTGGTCAGTCCATTGCATCGACAAAGACATCTGCACTTTGAGAACCCCACCCTGCTGGAGATTCCGCTGCGTTGGATGCTCCGGGAACAGGCTCATCTGGATGCAGGCCGAGCGCATCTGATGTCATCAGCCATGCAGTTGTTTCTGGTCGAACTCTGTCGGCAGACCCAGGCTAACTCCCCTACCAAAGCCCCGTCTGTAAGCGGTGTTCAGCCGCCAGCCTGGCTGGGAAAGGTACGCGACCTGATCGACCGGGAATATGCAAACCCCATCGGGCTGCCTGACATGATGCGATTGTCCGGCACCACGCCCGAGCATCTGTGTCGGCGGTTTAAGCAGTGGGCTGGATTGTCTCCCTTGGCGTATCTGACCCAACGCCGTATCCAGGCCGCTGCCTGGCTTCTGCGTACCACGGCTATGCAGGTCTGTGAAATCGCCTTGCGTTGTGGCTTCAACGAGCTGAGTCATTTCAACCGAAAGTTCAAACAGGCGATGCATCTGTCGCCAACGGGCTATCGGAATCAGTGATCTTTGTAGGTTGATCTTGCCACAGGAACTTGGATAGAACCTGAATCCCTTGGGCGCTCAAAACCCCGGAGATTCAAGCTCCCTGATGCTGGCTCGGATGGAATCAAGTTTTCTATCCCTGAAGGTTTGGAGCCTGATCGTGCATTCAGATCGGGGTACGGGAGCGAGCCGGGTGCCGATCTCGGCTTAAATCTTGATTGCTTGACGCCATCGACCTGCGGTGTCGTAGCGATTCTTGAGTGGAACGTTGTTGAGAATCAGTGACTTGGTTCATTTGCATTGGCGGTCCAAAATGTCCGGCATCGCCCGTTTTCAAGGGAATGATGCTGCTTTTGCATGATAATGCTTGAGCAGCCCTCTTTCTTTATCATCACTTGTAATATTGCAGAGCTGATTTCAATATGATCGAGCGGCGCAGGATATTTTCTGAGCCGGTGCTCAACTCGCATGCCTATGGGACCTACAATTCTATGGATAAACGGGCCTTCATCACGGTGGTTATTGCCAGCCGGATGAATCGTCAGCAACAGGCTGAGAACAAATAATTGCAGGAGGGGTACCGTATCCTCCGCGAGAAACTGGCATCAGGCGTATCCCTTCCACGAGTCATTGAAGCACCGTCTGTCTACGACCATAAAGCAGGGCAAGGATGTTTCTTCTGCGGCGGTATGTCGCGCAGTTTATGCCCTCCACGATTCTGATATGTCGCTCCTGGTTGAGCACCCGAAAATACATCTTGGTGGAGCGATACCAAGGTTGATTAATCCGGAAACGAGATGTGATCATTGAGTAGTTGTAACTGGCCTTGGTTAGCGGCCCTCTGGCAACAGATGCGAATGCCGGGAGTAAGCCGTACACCTCTTTATGGCCAGATGCCGGACGTGGAGCCTCCGCTACGCGAGGGCTTGTTCAGCAGTACGCAATTGGAGTCACATGCCCGATCCCTGGCGACCGACCAAAAGTTGGCGGTGGGCACCGGTCCTGAAGTGCTGCTAAGGCGACTGGCCGAGAACGAAGAAATCATCACGCGGTCGTACGAAGAGGTGGCCCAGGCCATTCGCATTGGTCATTCGCAGTCGCCGGCGGCGAAATGGCTGGTGGAGAACTACTCGTTCATCGAAGAGCAGATCGATCAGGTGCGGCTGATCCTATTTCCGTCTGGGTACAGTCGGCAGCTACCTCGCCTGAGTACGGGGCCTTTGAAGGGATTTCCTCGCATCTACGAGATGGCCATCGAGCTGGTCTCGCATACGGATGGTCGTGTGGATGCGGAGAACATCTCTCTCTTTGTAAGGTCCTATCAAACGGTCCATCCCTTAAACCTGGGTGAACTCTGGGCGGTGCCGATCATGGTAAGCCTGGCGTTGGTTGAGAACCTTCGGCGAGTGTCTCGGCGGGTTGCCTGGAGGAAGCGGCATCGGGATGCTGCGGTGGTGTGGGCCGATCGGTTTGTTGAGGCAGTTCGGGTGGATCCCAAGTCCCTGATTACGATCCTTGGGGATTTTGTGCGGTCCGAGCCTTCGATGTCGGTGTCTTTTCTGGCGGAGTTGACATCTCGCTTGCAGGGAACGCATCCGGCCATGGGGCTGGTCATCAACTGGGTCGAACAGGAGTTGTCGGAGCGGGGGCAGACCTTGGAACTGATCCAGCAAACCGAGAGCTATGACCAGGCGATGGATCATGCCACGATCAGCCACAGCATCACCAGCCTGCGGCTAATGTGCAGGATCGACTGGCGGGACATGGTTGAATCCCTGAGCGTTGCCGAAGCGATCTTACGAAGGGACCCCAGCGGTGTGCATGTGCAAATGGACTTCCGCTCCCGTGATCTGTGCCGTCGTGAGATAGAGGACCTGTCACGCCGAAGTGATCGAGAGGAGCAAGACGTTGCCTTGACGGCCCTTGGACTTGCGACGGAGCGGGCAGGGCGTCCGGAGGCAGACCTGCGCGAAGGGACGATTGGTTACTTCCTGATCGGAGACGGCCGCTTGCAACTCGAGGCGGAGATTCACTATCGGCCGACTCTGCGTCGACGTGTGGGAAGGTACCTGCTGCGCCGGGCGCTGCCAGCGTACCTGTTGGCAATTACATTGGTGACGGTCGTACTCTCTCTTGCTGTGATTCTGAGTGTGGGGTTTAGATTGCCCTGGTGGTGGCTTGGTGTGACAAGCTTGTCGGTGCTTATAGTTGCCTCGCGAACCGCGATTTCGCTGGTCAACGTTTGGGTAACCCGTTTGGTGCCACCCAGCATCCTGCCACGGCTGGACTTCTCCAAAGGCATCCCCGCAGCTCATCGCACTGCGGTCGTCGTCCCGGCGATGCTCACCACCGCAGCCACGATCGACACATTGCTCGAACACCTTGAACTTCGCTATTTGGGTAATAAAAGTCCCAACCTGATGATGGTGCTTCTGACGGACCTACCCGATGCACTTGAGGAACGGATAGAACAGGACGAACCGTTGCTCGACCACGCTCGGTCGCGCATCCGGCATTTGAACGCTCATCACGCACCGTCCGGCCAGTCGGTGTTCTACCTTTTGCATCGGCCTCGCCTTTGGAATGAAAATCAGGGGCGATGGATGGGACACGAGCGTAAGCGTGGCAAAATTGAGCACTTCAACCGCTTGGTGTTGACGGGATCGACTGCGCCGTTTTCGGTGATCGAGGGAGACATCGCGCAACTACGCAGCGTTCGGTACGGCATCGTGCTGGATGCTGACACCCAACTTCCACCACAAGCCGCCTGGAAGATGGCCGCATCCATGGCGCATCCTCTGAATCATCCGCATGTCGATCCGCAGCAGCAGTGCGTGACACGGGGCTATGGCATCCTGCAGCCAAGACTGGCGGTTTCACTGCCTCAATCGCAGCAAACACCCTATGCCAGCCTGTTTGCGGGGGATGTCGGACTGGACCCTTACACCCGCGAGGTATCCAACGTTTATCAGGACCTTTTCGGTCAAGGCCAATTTGTCGGCAAAGCCATTTACGACATCCAAGCATTTGACGCCGCTGTGAGCGCACGTTTTCCAGAGAACCGGATTCTCAGCCACGACTTGATCGAAGGCTGCCATGCCAGGTGCGGGTTCCTAAGTGATGTGGAACTTCTGGAAGATCATCCAGAGCGCTATCTGGCTGATGTGAGTCGCAGGCGACGATGGGCAAGAGGTGACTGGCAGATCGCCAGTTGGCTGTTGCCTCATGTGCCCGGGCCCCACAAGACACAGCGACGAAACCTGCTGCCGATGTTGGCGCGATGGATGATCCTGGACAATCTCCGGCGAACTGTAGTACCCGCAGCATTGCTTGCGGCTTTTTTATTGGGATGGTTCGTAGCTCCACGTGAAGTGTTGACATGGACGGCCATGCTCGTGATCGTATTCCTTCTGCCGGACCTTTTACGTTCGATTCGGGCACCGTCAGACAAGCCTCGGCATCTCAGATGGTCAACCTATCTGCCGTATGTTGGAGCTAAGGAACTGCGCGGCTGGAAGATTAGCCTACTGGACCTGCTGTTGACTCCGTTTCACGCATTCATCTATATGGCGGAGATCATTCGGACTCAGTGGCGCTTGGTTCGTGACCGACGATTACTGGAATGGCAGACGGCATCGGATGCCAGCAGGAAGGCCCGGACCGCTTTATTCAATACGTTTTTGGAGATGTGGCCAGCGCCGGTTACGGCTGCCGTCATCGCGGTGTTTCTGGTATCGCACATCGTGCCAGATTTCGCATTGGTATCGGCCGGATCGATACTCGCCGTGGGCCTGCTCTTGACAGGGTGGTTCCTTTCACCAGCGATCATGTGGTACATGGGACGTCCCGTTCACCGCCACCGTGATGTCATCGATGAACACCAACGGATCTTTCTTCGCAAGATCGCCAGGCGAACATGGGAGTATTTCGCGCAGTTCGCTGGGCCGGAGAATCACTGGTTGCCCCCCGATAATCTACAGGTGGATCCGCCGATCGGCCAGGCGAAGCGCACAAGCCCCACCAACATGGGAATGTCGCTGCTGAGTAATCTGGCCGCGTGGGACTTCGGCTATGTCTCGGTTGGGACACTTCTTGAGCGGACACATCAGGCCCTTCGGACGATGGAAGAACTGCCTAGACATCGCGGGCATTTCCTTAACTGGTATGACATCCATACCCTGGCGCCAGCTCCGCCGCGATACGTATCCACAGCCGACAGCGGCAACCTTTCGGGCTCTCTGGCTGCGCTCAAGGCGGGCTTGGCGGAACAGGCTGACCGTCCGCTCCTGCCACCACGATGGCGCGAGGGGTTAGAGGACACGATCGGCATACTGCTGGAAGAACTGGAACGCCCCGAGTACGCCGATGTGCCTGAGTTCAAGCGTGTGCAGGCCTCCATGATCGAGCAGGTGAAATTTATACGATTGGCAGGTCCCTCCCTGTCCGAAACAGCCAGAGTCTTGTCCACACTGGACTCGGTGGTATCGCAATTGCAAGTGCCAGCGGAGCCGGACACGGAGATTGCCTACTGGTTGGGCGCGGTGCGTCGCCAGTGCGAAGACTTGCGGGCCGACTTGGATTGGCTGGCGCCTTGGCTGGGGTCCACAGCATCAATTCATCAGGGACAGAATCCCCTGTACCTGGCGACTCAATCGAAGCATGACGGCTCCCTGCCTCCTTTCCCGGACACAATGCTTTCCTTATGCGAACTGTCCGAGCTGGCGGATCCGTCTCGCGCTACAGAGGCCCCCGGGGGCGACATGCTCGCATTGGCTGCGGCGCGTGCGACAGAGCGATTAGCGGCGATCGAACACCTCTCAGCGCAATGTGGCGAAATGTCGGAAATGGACATGGACTTCCTTTATGACCCGGAGCGAAAACTCCTGGCGATCGGATACAACGTCGATATGCTTCAGAGAGATCCGGGCTTCTATGACTTGCTTGCTTCGGAGGCGCGGTTGTGCAGTTTCCTGGGCATCGCCCGTGGTCAGGTGCCGCTCGAACACTGGTTCCATTTGGGACGCCAACTTGCTCCGGGTGGCCGGACTGCCGTGCTAATGTCATGGAGCGGCTCCATGTTCGAATATCTCATGCCGCTACTGTTCATGCCCAATTACAACGCAACCCTGCTGGAACAGTCCTGTCGTGGAGCTCTCGCACGGCAGGAGCGATATGGAACCCGGCAAGGGGTGCCCTGGGGTATCTCCGAGAGTTGTTATAGCCAATTGGACACGCAAAAGACCTATCAGTACCGGGCGTTCGGTGTCCCGGGGATGGGTCTCAAGCGAGGTCTTAACGAAGACTTGGTGGTAGCACCGTATGCCACCTTACTTGCCCTGATGGTAGATTCAGTCGCAAGCTGCACGAACCTTGAAGCTCTGGTGGCGTTAGGGATGCTGGGGCGTTACGGTTTCTACGAAGCCGCCGACTTCACTCCGGGTCGAGTGCGTCCCGGCCACAAGTTCTCCCTCGTCGCCAGTCACATGGCCCATCACAGCGGCATGGGATTGTTAGCGCTCGACCATGCTCTGCTGGGAAAGCCCATGCACGGCCGGTTCCTGAGCGACCCGAGGAATCGTGCTTCTGTGCTCCTCCTCCAAGAGCGTATCCCTCTTGCTGAGGCGCGCACACGGATCGACATGAACAGCGCGGAGTCGAATCTCAAACACCCTGCAGATGTGATCGATGCCGCACCACGGTTGTTCACCACGGCGGACTCACCGGTCCCCCAAGTTCATCTACTCTCCAACGGTCGTTACCACATTCTGGTTACAGCAGCCGGAAGCGGTTCGAGTCGCTGGCATGATCTGGCCCTCACACGATGGCAGGAGGACGCTACACGCGACCATTGGGGAACCTTCCTTTACGTACGTGACCTTGATGCGCTTACGTGGTGGTCTGCGACGCCTCAGCCCAGTGGTTGTACGTTCGACCATTACGAAGTTCAGTTCTCTCAGGGAGTCGCTGAATTCCGTGCCATGCGTGATGACATTCAAACGCACATGTTGGTGGCAGTGTCTTCTGAAGACGACATCGAATTACGGCGTCTGATCGTGACCAACCTATCCAATCGGGAGCGTCATCTGGATATCACTTCCTATGCGGAAGTGGCATTGAGCAACGGCTTGAATGCCTCCGAACAACCGGCATTCAATGGCTTGTTTATCGAAGTGGAACCCCTACCCGCTCAGGCAGCTGTAATATGCAAGCGCCGGACTCGTTCACCCGATGAGAAGTGGCCCTTGTTCTTCCATGGGATGAGTGTGCACCGCCAGCCCATTTCCGAAGGTGTGACTTGCCAAACCGACCGCTCCCGGTTCCTTGGCCGTAATCGAACGGCAGCCAATCCGATGGCAATGGCAAAGGCACAGGGCGAGTTGCTGAACACCTCTGGCTCCACACTCGATCCCGTGATGGCGGTTCGGCGAACCATACGTCTGGAACCAGGACAGTCCGTCACTATTGATGCTGTATGGGGTGTGGCAGCGGACCGCGCCGCTGCGATCTCCCTACTGGAACGTTACCGCGATCCGCCGTTGGCCACCCGCGTATTTGAACTGGCCAGGGTGCATAGCCAGATCATGCTTCACGAACTACAGGCGACAGAGGCTAACGCCAAAATGTTTGGACGCATGGCCGGTTACCTTGCCTATGCCAATCCGCGATTGCGTGCCCGTGCCAGTCTTATCTCCCGCAATCGCAAAAGCCAAGCTGGTCTGTGGGCTTATGGTATTTCCGGCGACCTGCCCATCGTCCTCCTGCGTGTCTCGGATCCGTCGTCACTGGACCTGGTGCGCCAATTGCTTCAGGCACACGCATACTGGCGGCACAAGGGCATGCAGGTCGAACTCGTCATCCTCTCGGAGGCGTACGCTGGTTACCGCCAGAGCCTTCTGGATGCCGTCATTGGCCTGATCAATGTGGGACTAGAGGCCAAGGCACTGGATCAGCCGGGCGGTATCTTCGTGCGAAACGTGGCCCAAGTCCCGGAAGAGGATGCGCTCCTGCTCCAGGCCGTGAGTCGTATTGTGCTCAGCGACCGAGCGGGAACCCTGTCCCAGCAGCTCGATCGTCAGGTGCTTCCGGAATGGCAGTCGCAACCGCTGCGGCCGACGCGAAAACCCGAGCCGCCCACGCACCAGACCGGCACTCTGCCACGTCGCGATTTGATGTTCTTCAACGGCTGGGGTGGATTTACGACCGACGGCTGCGAGTACGTTGTCGCCCTGGAACCGGGTATGGCCACGCCAGCGCCGTGGGTCAATGTCCTTGCCAATCCCCGCTTCGGTACCGTCGTAAGTGAGTCAGGTGCAGCCTACACGTGGTTCCAGAACGCCCACGAATTCCGCCTGACGCCCTGGTACAACGATGCGGTCACTGATGTCAGCGGTGAATGCTTTTATCTTCGTGACGAAGAGACCGGCGTCTTCTGGTCGCCAATGCCCGGACCCTCCCGTGGCCGAACCGCATACGTTTCACGACATGGCCTTGGATACTCGGCTTTCGAGCACATTGAAGAGGGCCTCTCCACGGAGACCTTGGTCTATGTGGCGCCAGAGGAACCCCTGAAGTTCATCTCGGTCAACATACGAAACCTCAGCAACCGCACCCGTCGCATCAGCCTGACCGGTTACGTGGAGTGGGTCCTTGGCGAGAGCCGTCAACGCAACGCCCTGCACGTGGTAACCAGGCTCGATCCCCTGACCGGGGCCGTTTTTGCATCCAATGCCTACAACATGGACTTTGGCGGCACCATGGCCTTCCTGCATTGCAGCCATCCACAAAGAACCATCACAGGCAGGCGGACGGAGTTTCTGGGACGCAACGGTTCGCCCGCTGCGCCCCAAGCGATGGACTGCAAGGAGTTATCCAACCGGGTTGGTAGCGGCGTGGACCCCTGTGCTGCAATCCAAGCCTATGTAGAGATACCCTCGGGTGAGCAGGAGCAGATCGTTTTCGTGCTAGGTGCAGCCGACAATGAGCATCAGGCAAGATCACTGTTAGCGCAGCACGGCGGCGTGGACGGAGCCCGGCGAGTGTTGGAAGAAGTCTGGGAGTTCTGGAAGCGCAATCTCGGGGGAGTCTATGTGGAGACCCCCGATGCTTCCGTCAACCTGCTGGTCAATCACTGGCTGTTGTACCAGACGATGGCTTGCCGACTCTGGGGGCGCAGCGGGTTCTACCAGTCAGGCGGTGCTTACGGCTTCCGGGACCAGTTGCAGGATTCCCTTGCGCTTGTGCACGAGTGTCCGTGGAACACGCGGCAGCAATTGATCTTGTCTGCGAGCCGTCAATTCCAAAACGGAGATGTCCAGCACTGGTGGCATCCGCCCATGGGTCGCGGCGTACGCACACGCATCTCGGACGATTATCTGTGGTTGCCTTATGCCGTTTGCCGGTACGTCGCGGTGACAGGTGACACCGGCATCCTCGACGAACAGTCCGCCTTCCTCGAGGCACCACCTCTGGAACCGGGAGAGGAAAGCCGCTACGGCCTGCCACGGGTATCCGACCGCTTCGCCACCCTTTGGGAGCATTGCATTCGCGCACTGGACCGTGGCCTACGTTACGGGGCACACGGGCTTCCGCTCATGGGTAGTGGAGATTGGAACGACGGGATGAACCGCGTCGGCCATCAAGGAACGGGCGAGAGTGTCTGGTTGGCGTTCTTCCTCCACGATGTGCTGACATGTTTTGCCAAGTTGGCACAACGGCGAGGTGACTCTGCCTATGCAGAGAAGTGTCTCAACGAGGCCCGGGGTCTGAGCGAAAGAATCGACACCCACGCATGGGACGGCCAGTGGTACTTGCGGGCATTCTTCGATGATGGTCGACCCCTGGGTTCAGCACAGAACACTCAGTGTCAGATCGACATGCTGCCACAAGCTTGGGCGGTACTCAGTGGGGCGGCTGATCCAGTTCGGGCAAAGCAGGCGTTGGAGACGGCGATGCAGCGGCTTGTCGATCCTCATTTGGGGATCATACATTTGTTTGATCCGCCGTTCGATGGTACGGAGATGGACCCCGGCTATATCCGTGGCTATGTTCCAGGCGTTCGTGAGAATGGCGGGCAGTACACACATGCCGCCATATGGGCCGTCATGGCCATGGCACGTCTGGGCAATGCCCAGGAAGCCTGGCGACTGTTCTCGATCATCAACCCTATTCGCCATGCTGATTCACCCAGCGGGGCAGCTACGTACAAGGTCGAACCGTATGTGGTGGCAGCGGATGTTTATAGTGCCAGGGGACATGAAGGGCGGGGTGGCTGGACGTGGTACACAGGATCGGCTGGCTGGATGTATCGGCTACTGGTCGAAGACCTGCTGGGGCTTAGGCTTAACATCGATGTGCTGACAGTATCGCCGCTCTTTCCGCCGGACTGGAACCAATACACCCTGCATTACCGCTACCGTAACACCTTCTACCACATCCGCGTAGTCAAAACAGGTCCGCAGACCACGCAGGTCCATCGCATGATTCTCGATGGCGTTGAGCAACACGACAAAAGCATTCACCTGATGGATGATGGCAAAGAACACTCAGCGGTTGTGGAGGTCGGAGTTTCATCATCGACAGCGTAGTATGACGGCCACACAAGCCAGTCACGTCGGTAGGTGATGATCAGAGCGATCCTCTGCCCGAATTCTGATCTGTTCCATTCGCGGGGGTGGTCCAAAACAAGATGAAAGCCGGGTCTTCCGGTGAGCGGTCCACGGGCTCATCATGGCCCAGTCGACGGCTCGTCGAATGGACAACCTCAACTGGCCTGTCAATGAGCCGAAGGCTCATGTTTATGCAACAGGGTCGTTCGCAATGGGCTTGATCGCCCATTGGCAGGCGGGACGCCTACCCCACCATTCATTTCACACCAGCGGAACCGGTAAGCAGAATACGCCTGGGTGGGGTGGTGTGAGTGGTCAGCGGGTCGGGGTCGTTGATGGGGTCGATAGAGGGCGGGTGCAAATCATCACTCATAAACCAATGTCCTCGCGCCAAAGGTCGGGGCGGTTTTGGATGAAATCACGCATCAGGGCAATGCAGCGTGGGTCTTGCAGTACGGTGAGTTGTACCCCATGCTGACGGAACAGGGTTTGGGCGCCCATGAAGTTTTGATTTTCGCCGATGATGATGCGCGGAATGCGGTAAAGCAGACTGGTGCCCGTACACATGATGCAGGGCGATAGCGTCGAAACGAGTGTCAACATGGGCCAATCACGACGACGCCCCGCGTTGCGTAAACAGACCACCTCGGCATGTGCGGTCGGGTCGCCGGTCTGCACCCGCAGATTGTGACCACGGGCGATGATGTTGCCCGCTTGGTCGGCGAGGACTGAACCGATGGGCAGGCCCCCTTGTTGTAAGCCGAGTTGTGCTTGTTCGAGTGCGGCATCGATGAGTGGTTGTGGATCGAGCATGTTGGGTCTCGTGGTTGGGTGAATATGCTAACTTAGAGCCATGGGTTTGTTGTGGTTGCTTTTCTATGGCGGAATGCTTGCACTGGTGATCGGCACGTTGCTGATCGCGGTGGATTTGTTGCGCCCACGACGCAAAACTTTTGCCTGGGCGTTGGCCAAGGGTTTGCCGACGGAACCGGGGCAGTTGGGGTGGGTGTTTGAAGAAGTGACCTTGGCGCTGGCGGATGATACGAAAACCCGGGGGTGGGTGATTCAAGGGCAGACCCAGGGCGGGCTGAGGGTGGTGGTGTGTCACGGGTGGGGCGAGTCGCGGTTGGAGGTATTGGCCAGGCTCAAGCCTGTGGTGCAACTGGCCGGGCAGGTGGTGGTGTACGACCAGCGGGGGCATGGCGAGGCAGAGGCGAAGTTGTGCCGACTGGGCATGTGGGAAGTTGGCGATTTGGAGCGGGTGTTACGGCAAGTGCGGGAGCGGTATGGGCATCGTGAGTTGGTGTTGCTGGGGTATTCGATGGGCGCGGGGGTGGCGGTGCAGTATGCGGCGAATGATGCTGATAAGGATTTAATGGCGGTGGTGGTGGAGGGCGTGTGTCCGAAATTGCGGTATGCCCTGGCGGGGATTTTGCGGATGTTGCATTTGCCACCCTGGCCGATGGCGTGGGTGGTGCCATGGTTGGTGATGCCCTGGGCGTGGGGAGTGGCTTGGCGTGACCATCGAAAGGTGGCTGAAAAAGTAAAGTGCCCATTGCTAGTGTTGCATGGCGAGGCGGACCCGATCGCACCGGTGAAACAGGCACGAACAATGGCGAAACTGGCAACGCAAGGCATGATGGTCGAGTTTGCGGAGGCCGGCCATGTGGGATTGGCAGAAGTGGATGAGGTGCGATACGTTGATGCGTTGCGAAAGGTGATCGATAAATGGGGGTGATTGATTGTTTTGGTTAGCGCCGCGACTTGTCGCGTCGGGTGTCAAACAAAGACGCCCTCACCCTAACCCTCTCCCGAAGGGAGAGGGGACCGAACTGTGATCAGTGATTGAATGCAAAAACCTTGTTTTATCAATGTCAGATCGTCGGAATCAAACAACATGCGAACGATAAAGATTGGCAACGTGACGATTGGGCAGCATGAACCGTTGGCGATCATTGGTGGGCCTTGCGTGGCCGAGTCGCTGGACTTGTGCATGAAGGTGGCGACGACCATGCAAAAGCATTGTGCGGAGATGGGGCTGGGGTACATTTTCAAGGCCAGTTTTGACAAAGCCAATCGCAGTTCGGTTCACAGTTATCGTGGGCCGGGGTTGGAACAGGGGCTCAAGTGGTTGGATGAGGTGAAACATGCGCTGAATCTGCCGGTGACGACGGATGTGCATGAGTCGGCTCAGGTGGCGGCAGTGGGTCAGGTGGTGGACCTGATTCAGGTGCCTGCTTTTTTATGTCGGCAGACGGAGTTGCTGCTGGCTTGTGCGCAGACGGGCAAAGCGGTGAACGTGAAAAAGGGGCAGTTTCTTTCACCAGCGGAAATGCGCAACGTGGTGGACAAACTGGTGGAAAGCGGCGCGGACAAGGCGGGCATCATGCTCACCGAACGGGGTACTTTTTTTGGTTACAACCGATTGGTCAATGATTTTGTCGGACTGGCGGACATGATGGAACTGGATTGGCCGGTGTGCTTTGATGTGACGCACTCGACCCAGCAGCCCGGCGGACAGGGCAGCCAATCGGGTGGGCGACCGGAACGTGCACCGATGCTGGCCAAATGCGCCATCACGGCCGGGGTGCCAGCCCTGTTCATGGAAGTTCACCCCGAACCGGCACGGGCGATGTCGGATGCAGCGACGATGCTGACCTTGGGCGATATTCGCAAGTTGCTGGAAACTTTGGCTAAGCTGCATGGGTTTGTGCGAAGTATCAAATAGGCCAGGGTGAGTACAGCCGATTTCAAGTAAAGAAAAAGTCGGCTGATGAGGGCTGGCGGCGTATCATTTAGGCAATGACGAACAGGTTGGTTTCAATTGCGGATCGATCAGACCAATACATTCACCGCAGAGATCGCGGAGATCGCAGAGCAGATTTTTTTAATGTCGAAATGATGACAACAGCTTCATTTCATCTCTGCGTTCTCTGCGCACTCTGCGGTGAATTGTGATCGTCCGATACTGTTGACCATCTGAAGCAAAACAGCGTGTTGACTTGATGGGGAATTGAACTCATGACCCCGATGCAGAAAACATTGCGAGCAGCTCGAAGCCGATATCGAAGGCAACGCATGATCACGGTCATGGGTTGGTCGCTGCTGGGTGTGATGCTGGCCGCGTTCGTGCTCATTTTGATCCAGCGACTTTTGGGTTACACCTGGCCTTGGCAAACGTACCCGGCACTGACGGGGTTGGCAATGTTGGTGGCGATTGTTGCAGGCTGGTGGCGGCCCCCCAACGATCATGCGCTGGCAACATTGATCGATGAGCGATTGCATTTGAAAGATCGACTGGCGACGGCTTTGTATGTGGTGAATCGTGAAGGCGACCCGTTTGCGGATCAGGTACGTGAGGAAGCACAACAGGCGGCAGCACAGGTACAGATGCAACAGGCACTGCCCCTGCGTTGGACGCGACCCTGGGGCTGGTTGCCGGTGATGCTGGCGGTGGTGGTCGGGTTATATTTTTTGTTGCCCAAGGATTGGTTGGGCCTGGGTCAAACACGCACTCAGCAACAGCAATTGGCACAACAACAGGAAGAAGCCACAGAGCAGGCCAAGGAAGAATTGGCGAAAACCATTGAAGTGATGAACCAATTGAAAGACCCGGAAAATAGCAATGAGACACCGACGGAGTTGAACGAGGCTTTGCAAGGCTTGGCAGACATCACACAGAAACAACTGAGCACACCACAGGCAAAGCAGGAAGCAGCAGCGCGATTGTCACAAGTGCAGGAAAAACTCGCTGATCAGATTCAACAGCAGGAACAAACCACGCAGACCATGCAGTCAGCCCTCAGCCGGTTGGATGCACAACAACCAGGCCCGGCTGACCGTTTTGCGCAGGCCTTGCAACGCAGTGATTTTGCCGCGGCCCTCAAGGAATTGGAAACCTTGAGCAAAGAATTGGACAGCCTCAGCCCGCAAGAGCGCCAGGCGATGACCCAGCAATTGCAGAACCTGGCGCAACAATTGGCACAGGCAGCCCAGGCACAGGCCCAGCAACAGGCACAAGCCCAGCAGCAGATGCAACAGGCGATGCAGGATGCGGGGTTGTCGCAACAACAGGCCCAGCAAGTTCAACAACAAATGCAGCAAGGCGCCACCCAACAACAGATCGCGCAGCAACTACAGCAACAGGGTATGTCGCAACAGCAAGCCCAGCAGTTGGCACAACAATTGAGCCAGCAACAGCAACAGTCGCAGAGTAGTTCGCAGTGTCAGGGTGGCACGAATCAGATGAGCCAATCGTTGCAGCAGATGGCACAAAGCATGGGGCAACAGGGTCAGCAAGGACAGCAAGGTCAACAGAATCAACAATCGCAATTAGGGCAAGGTCAGAATCAGCAATGGCAGCAGGGGCAGGGACAGATGAGTCAGCAATTGTCGCAGTTGGCGCAGATGCAGCAGCAGTTGCAGCAAATGAGGCAGGCTCAGGGGCAGATGCAGCAGGCCATGCAATCATTGGGGCAGGGTCAGGGCGGCATGGGGCAGGGCATGGCTCAAAATCAACAGATGCCTTGGATGAACAACCCCTGGCAACAGCAGCCACAACAAGGCGGGGTTGGACCGGGCATTGGCAACGAACCGGGCGGTGACCCGATGGGGGCGGAACGGCAGCACAGCGGTTACCAGACCGAAGCACAGAGTGAAAACACCCAGGGACAGGGCCGGGTGATTGCCTCGTGGCTGACCCCGGGGGAAAACATGGCTGGCCCGGCTCAGGTGGAATTTAACTCGGCGGTGCGTGAAGCAAGGAGCGATGCGGAACGGGCGATTACGGAAGACCGTGTACCGCAACGGTATCACCAGACGATCAAGTCATACTTCAATCAGTTGCCGCAGCAGCCGGAGGAGGTGCGCAAATCACCTCCGCCAGCACCAAGGTAGTTGAAATCAGAAGTTTTCATGATGTTTAGCGCAGACGCTTTGCGTCGGCGCCATTGACGCCGTGCCCTTTAGGGCCGGATGGCTGTGTGAATCATCCGGGGCTAAAGCCCTCGGCGTCTGCTGTTCTGTGTCTTTGGTTGTTCCGTCTTGATTTTTCGTTTGCGTCCACTTCATACCCATACATGCTTACAATGTTCGCTCACGATTGGAGCTTGATGCCATGAGCGATGCGACTTCAACCCAGACGACGACCCCTTCGCTGCTGGTGCAGGGGACGGTGGCGGAAAAATCGTTGGAAAAAATCGTGCTGGCACTGCCGGGCACGGATTATCAGTTGCTGCTGATGGTGGCAACGAGTGTCAGCGATCAGTTGCCGGAGGCGGGGTCGCCGACGCGCATCACCGGTACGATTCACGCCCAGGCCCGGCGGATCGACGTCGTGCCCCGTGGGGGGCGGTACATTGAACCGGTCAACGGCCGACCACGCCGCTTGCAGGGTCGTTTGGTGGCCATCAACCCTCGACCGGGCACAATCGCGGTGCAGTGCGCCCCCGGTTGTGTGGTGTTGGTGATGCCGTTATCCCCGCAAACCCCGGCCAACTTTGCCGAGGGTCAATTGGTGAGTTTCGATGTCGAACCCGGCAGCCGATTTGAGCCGATGAAGTAGTACGGAAGTGGAAAAGTTGGCAAGTGGCCGAGTGGTCGAGTGGTCGAGTGAATTGTATTTGTTTAGCGCCGCGATTTATCGCGTCTGTGATCGTTGATGCAAAAACCATCCTGAACTTCACACTGACGTGAAGTTCAGGCGTGGAAGAAAGAAGACGATGTGAAAGCAAGCAGCCGTGATAGCAAGCAGTAACCCGCAAACACACGATAGAACACCATGAGCACTGTCAAACGCATACTCGTCACCGGCGGCGCAGGCTTTCTGGGCAGTCACATTTGTGAACGGCTGGTCGAAGTCGGCCACGATGTCATCTGCCTGGACAACCTGTTCACCAGCCAGAAACAAAACATTACGCACTTGCTTGGCAAACCCAATTTCGAGTTCGTGCGTCATGATGTGACGCGGGAAATTTGGCTCGAAGTCGATCAGATTTTCAACATGGCATGTCCCGCTTCGCCGGTGCATTATCAGTACAACCCGATCAAAACCATGAAGGTATCGGTGCTGGGCGCGATCAACGTGCTGGGCATGGCCAAACGCTGCAAGGCGAAAGTATTGCAGGCCTCGACCAGCGAAGTGTACGGCGACCCGACCGTGCACCCGCAACCCGAAAGCTATCGTGGCAACGTCAACCCCATCGGTATTCGTGCCTGTTACGACGAAGGTAAACGGGCTGCGGAAACACTGTTTTTCGACTATCACCGCTCCAACGGCGTCAACATTCGTGTGGTGCGCATTTTCAATACCTACGGCCCACGCATGCACCCTTACGATGGTCGGGTGGTTTCGAACTTCATTTTGCAGGCACTCAATAACGAAGACATCACCCTTTACGGCGACGGCAGCCAGACGCGATCGTTCTGCTATGTCGATGACCTGGTCGAAGGCATTTTGCGCATGATGGACGGCCCCGACACCTTCGTCGGCCCGGTCAACCTGGGCAACCCCGGCGAGTTCACCATCAAACAGTTGGCGGAAATGGTCATTGAAATGACCGGCTCAAAATCAAAGCTGGTCACACTGCCCCTGCCAGCCGACGACCCGACGCAACGCAAACCCGACATCACGCTTGCCAAAGAGCACCTGCAGTGGGAACCCAAGGTCGCCCTGCGTGAAGGGCTTGCCAAAACCATCGCCTATTTCAGCAAACTCGACCTCAATCAGTATCGTAAACCCACCCAGCACACTGCGCATAAATCAACGCAAGCGTGGGTGAAGGCATAAAAGAAGTGGCCAAGTGGCCAAGTGACAGAACCAAGCCGGGAACGAGACCGACCCCCGGGGGAGGTCGAGGTCCCGGGTATTGGATAACAGTGGCCGAGTAATTGTATTTGCTCATGTTTAGCGCAGACGCTTTGCGTCGGTGCGGTTGGTTTGTTGTTTGAATAACCATCCTGAACTTACTCGCGGACTCGTAAGTTCAGGCGTGTATGATTCAAAATCACCACATC
>CAYRTH010000013.1:0-36562 GCA_964427135.1 uncultured Phycisphaeraceae bacterium | reverse complement strand
GCTAACTATTTCTTCACTCGACCACTCGGCCACTTGGCCACTTGGCCACTTCTTATCATCTCACCCCGCCGCATGCACCGCTTTGACGCACTCAGCCAGCTTGGGTACCGGGTTTTCCACGTCCCCTTCATATTCCAGAATCATTTCCCCCGCAAAACCCTTGGCCTTGAGCGTCTTCATCAAGCCGGGTAAATCCAACCCGCCCGTACCCACAATCACATCCGTCGGCTTACGCACACGATCAAACACAAAATCCTTGATGTGCACCGCGTACAACCGTGAGGCAAATTTCTCCGCCCATTCCACCGGGTTCTGCTTGGCGTCCAAGGCCCAGGCCGTGTCCATGTTCAGCCCGATGCAGGTACGTGTCGTCGCAAATACCCAGTTCAAAATTTCACCACTGCCCAGCCAGTGATATCCGCCATGGTTGTGAATCGCCAGCTTGATGTCGAACTCTTCGCTCAACTTGTAAACGATCGGCAAAGCCGCCTGATATGTAAACGGGTTGAAGTTGGCGGAAATCATTTTGCAGCCGGCTTTCTGGGCAAACTCAAACCGCTTGCGGGAGGCTGACTCGTCAGCTCCGAAACTTTCCACGCCGATCGAAACAATGCGAATGCCCGCTTTTTTATACGTGTCGATCACGCCGTCCCACCCCGCCGGGTTGTTGAAATCGCAGTGCTTTCCGCAAATTTCGATGCCGTTCAAACCCAGCCCCTTCACCAACTCCGCCACCTTGGTGTTCTCCGCAAAGTTCCGAAAACACCAGCTTTGCACCGCCAGATTCTTTGTAAACTCGCTCATCGATTTTTCCTTAATGTGTGTTCGAACAAGCTATTTGCATTATCCGCAGCATGGACGCCGTGCCCTTCAGGGCCGGATGGCTGCATCATGCTTGATTCCACAAATCCGGGGCTAAAGCCCTCGGCGTCATTTTTTATGAGTGGGTTCGTCACTCCGTCACTCGGCCACTTGACCACTCGACCACTCGGCCACTCGGCCACTTGACCACTTCTTTCAATACAACTGCTCGATCACCGGCAACTCACCGACAATCGGTGCCAAATATTTTTTGAAACTTTCCGCCACATCGCAACCATCCACGATGTACTTGGTGTCCATCACCTTGGTCTTGGCGGCCACATCCTTGAACTCGATCCGGTTGAAGCCCATCTTATAAGGCTCCTCCATCGTCACACGCATCGGCCCGATCGCCACCGAACCGCTCTTTTCCCCCGCCAACGCCAGTTCCGCTGCCTTGCGCGCCGAAGCCCTTGCCTCCGTCGCATCCACCTTCGACACACACCCCGCAAAACTGCGCTGCAAATACCCGAACGTGTCACTGCGCACGCGCTTGATCTTCAAATCCTTTTTCACCAGGTCGCCCAGAAAATCCCCCAGCACGCCCGACCCCGACAACTGCACGTTCCCGTGGCTGTCGCGTTCCACATCCTTACCGCTGCGCTCCGCCAATTTCACCGCAATCGGGGAGCCATCCTTATCATGAATGCCTTCCGACACCGCAATCACGCACCGCCCCAGTTTCTTGTAAACCCGATCGACATCAGCCTTGAACTTTTCAATATCAAACGCCACCTCCGGCACATACACCAAATGCGGCCCATCCTTGTCGCTCTGCCGACCCAAAATACTCGCCGCCGTCAAAAACCCCGCATGACGCCCCATGATGATGTTGATCTTCACGCCCGGCAGCGCCTTGTTGTCCAAATTGTCGCCCATGAACGCCTGTGCCACGAACTTGGCAGCCGAGCCGAAACCGGGCGTGTGGTCATTGCACTGCAAATCGTTGTCGATGGTTTTGGGCACGTGATACGCCACCAAGCCGTAACCCGAAGCGTCCGCCATTTCGCTGATGATGCGGCAGGTATCCGAGCTGTCGTTGCCGCCGATGTAAAAAAAGTAGCGTACGTTCTGCTTGGTGAAACTTTCGAAAATCCGCTTGCAATACTCCGCATCGGGCTTGTCACGACTCGAACCCAACCCCGAACTGGGCGTCTCCGCCAATCGGTTCAATCGCTCCTGCGCCAAGCCCTGCAACTCGATGTACTTGTCCTTCACAATACCCGACACTGCATTCTGGGCGCCCAGTATTTTCCCCGCAAATCCGCCAGCCTTGAGTCCCTCGATCACACCGACCAGCGACTGATTAATCACCACCGTCGGCCCACCCGACTGCCCCACCACCGCATTACCTTCCAAAAGCTTGCCCATGCCAAAACCCTTTCCATTGATTTGAGTAATATTGGTTGTCCCGCTTCACACGGGGAGCGGGCATTGTAAAACAATGCTGCACCACACACAAAATAACCTTTCGTGATTCTTTTGATATCGTTGCTTCATGGCTGCAGGTGGCAACCCGCGGGGTCAACGCTTGTGGCCCAGCCGCCCCCGGCTGGGGCCTGTAAATGGTGTCAACCACACGCTTGTGGCCCAGCCGCCCCCGGCTGGGGGCCCTGAAATGATGTTAATCACACCGCCGAGGGCGGCGGTGCCACATACAGAACATGACAATTCGCGGCGCTAACCTCAAACGCCGACGCAAAGCGTCTGCGCTAAACATTTCACTCGACCACTTCTTTCCCTCACACCGACACCCTCGGTCGATACCCCAACTCTTTGCGGTAACGCCTGCGAATGGGTTTGACCACCTCCGCAACGAACTCCTCCACCTGTTGCGGCGCACGACCCACATACCGCACCGGGTCCAACACTTCCTTGAAATCCACCTTCGCAAACAATGCCTCACCCTTGAGTCGCGCCAACAGGTCGTTGTCCGCCCCTTCCATTTTCACGCGCTGGGCTGCTGCCTGGCTGTGCGTTCTGATCAGTTCATGCACACTTTGTCGATCCGCGCCGCCCGCCACCGCAGCCATGAGCAAATTTTCCGTCGCCATGAACGGCAACTCACGCATCAAATTCACCCCGATCGTTTTTTCATACACCACCAGCCCATCCGCCACGTTGATCACCAAATCCAGCACCCCATCGATCGCCAAAAAAGGTTCGGGCAGGGTTAATCGTCGCGTACTTGAATCATCGAGCGTGCGTTCCATCCACTGTTCCGCAGCCGTGACAAACGGCGTACTGGTCATGCCCATCACAAACCGCGCCAACCCGCAAATGCGCTCGCAACGCATCGGGTTGCGCTTGTACGCCATCGCCGACGAACCCACCTGTTCCTTTTCAAACGGCTCCTCGATTTCCTTCCGATGTGCCAGCAGCCGTAAATCCGTCGCAAACTTCGCTGCTGCCGCCCCCACCGCCGCCAAACTTGCAATCACCAACCCATCCACCACCCGCGGGTACGTCTGCCCCGTCACCGCAAACACCTTGTCCGGGTCCCAGTTCATTTTCACCGCCACCATGCGATCCAGTTTGCGACACAATTGATGCGCTTTGCGATTGACAGGGGTTGTGTCCGCTTTCCGCGAGTCACCGCCGAACAATTCAAAAAACGATGCCTGCGTTCCGGTCGTTCCCTTGGCACCACGAAATTGCAAACTGTCAATACGGTGTTCCACCTCCGCCATCGCAAGCACCAAATCCTGCGCCCACAGTGTTGCCCGCTTACCCACCGTCGTCGGCTGTGCTGCCTGAAAATGCGTGAACCCCAGCGTCGGCAACCTTCGATACTTTTGCGCAAACCGACTCAACAAATCAATCGATACCGCCAGTTTCATCGCCACCAGTTGCAATGCTTCCCTGATTTGCAGCAACTCCGTATTGCAATTGACATACTGACTGGTCGCCCCCAGGTGAATGATCGGCCGGGCCTCCGGTGCTTGCTCCCCCAGCGCGTGAATGTGCGCCATCACATCATGCCGTAGCCGCTTTTCATACTCCGCAGCCCTGTCGTAATCGACATCCTCCAAGTGCGCTCGCAACTGCTTGATCTGTTTTTGCGTGATCGGCAAACCCAACTCATGTTGACTTTCCGCCAGCGCCAGCCACAGCCTGCGCCAGGTCGTGAATTTGCGCTGCGGTGACCAAATCAACTGCATCGCCGCCGAGGCATTGCGACTGGCCAGAGGTGATTCGTAACGTAATCGTGGGGTGGTATCGGACATTGCTGTTTACCTGTAAAATAAAAAGACCATCCGTGTATGATCGGGTACATCGATTGTAAATGTGCCCTTGCGCGTCATAGTAACATTGCGGCGTATTGAAGTCAGAGTCACCCGCATGAACGATCCCGTCGATGCCCGCCACTTGCAGCGCTTCCGTCAGGGCGATCAGGCTGCGCTGGGCGACCTGCTGGAACGTCATCGTCAGCGTCTTTACAACGTCGCCTTGCGCATGCTCCATCATCACGATGACGCCGCGGAACTGACGCAGGAAGCGATGCTCAAAATCATCGCCCATATTCACGACTACCACGAGCAGGCGGCTGTGACCACTTGGATGATCCGCATCGTCATGAACCTGGCGATCTCACACCTGCGCAAACGCAAACTGCGCTACACCCTGCCCCTCGACGGCAACGGGCATGATCGTGACGGCCACAGTGTCGATGACCAGCTCTCGGCCCTGCGTCGTGAATTGGCCGACACCCGGGAACCCGACCCAGCCTTGCGCGTCCAACAGAATGAAATGCTCACGCTTCTGCAACAAGCCCTGATGCGCCTCGATGTCGATTTTCGCGCCATCCTTGTGCTGCGTGACATCGATCAGATGGACTACCCCGACATCGCCGCCGCCTTGTCGATCCCTGTGGGCACGGTCAAAAGTCGCCTGTTCCGTGCAAGGCTTGCGTTGCGCCAGGCCATGACCAGCAAAGAACCGTTGTCCGATGAACCCTCCCCGCAATTTTTGGATGCCTCCACCACCCGTGACCCACGCCGACCACTCCCCAAACCTCAACCCAAAATGACGGATTGACAAACGACATGAACTTGCACCACATACCGCGTATAAAAAACGCACCTCAGGTAAACAAAGTGACTGGGGGCTAGTAGCTGGGGGCTGGGGCAATCAGGTGCCGTGCTTTGGTCTTCCCAGCACCTAGCTCCAAGCACCCAACCCCGTTTGGCTCTGTGATCTCTGTGAACTCTGTGTTGAAATTCGGTTCTTTGGGCGACTCGAAATCAAAGGGCTACATCCCCCCAACAACCATGACCCAGCGTTACGATGAAAACCTGATTCTCGCTTACCTCGAAGGCGACATGAACGCCGACGAAAAGGCGCGTTTTGAAACGATGCTCGCCGGCGATGAACCCCTGCGCCAACTGGTTCAATCCCTGGCCGACGATCGCGCCGCTTTACGCAACCTTCCCGCTCAGGTACCGCCCTCCGATTTAATGCAACCGGTCCACGAACGCCTTGAACGCAACATGTTGCTCGATAACCCGGCTGCCGACACCGCCCTGCCCATCGCCCGTCATCGCAATCGTGTCTCGCGCTTACTCGCCCTTACCGCCCTGGCCGCCCTGCTCATGTTCGTCGTCGGCCTGGTCCTGCACATCTGGGTTTTCACCTTCAACCTGCACGACCCCTCGCCCCTGACCCAGCCCTCCACTCAATCCCTGGCTAAACGTTCCGACCCTATCGCCGATGCACCAGCCAGTCTCGCCCACAAGTCCACGACCGATGCCTCCTCCCGTGCTGACAATGCCGTGATCGACACATCCCCCGCTGCCGCCCCCTTGTTTCAACCCAGCGCTGGTACAGGGCTTGTTTCCACTTCGGTGCCTGGTGATAACATCCCCCAACCCCTGGCGATGAACTCGAACCGTTCCCTCGCGTCAGTCGCTGCCCTCGAATCGCCGACCGCCCCCAATCCATCGACATCCCCACCCATCGCAACAGTCACAGCCTCACCACCGTCCGTTTCATCTGCTTCAATCGCCTCGCCATCTGCCCCAACCCTCGAACTGCTGCCGTCCCCCGACACCGATGCCCTGTCCGCCGCCGACCTGACACAGCGTGTGCAAGTGATCACCGCCGATGTGCAAGCCGCCCAAGCCGAGCTGCGTGAATGGGTGATTGCCAACACCCTTGCCTCACGCCCCCAAACCGACGAACTGCGTCGCCAACGTACCATCACCCTTGCCCAGTCCGAGTCGGAACAACAACGTGCATCCAATACCACACAACTCTACGGCCAATATCAAATCCAACCCCCCGCTGCCCCCAGCCCCGCTGCCGTCAACGACCAGCGTCGCGCCGATCTTAACCATGCACTTGCCTTAGGCTCCGCCAACGAAAATATCGTCAAACTGCGTCTGCAAGCCGATCAACTCAACGCACTGCTGACCCACCTCAACCGAAATCAGCAAACACAAAAAGCCCATCTGATCCGCACACTTTCCTCGACAAAACAATCCATCGATAAACCGCGTGAATCGCCCCCCATGCCCGTCACCCAACCGGTTCCAGCCGCTCCAACTTCAGCCGACAACGCAACCCCTCCCGCCTTGGTCGATGTCATTGTTGAGTTCGTCGAACCACCTCCGCCCACCGCTCTTCCCAACGAATAATCATCACACGATCCCGAATTACACTATGCAAAATCGGCCGGGGGATGCGGTGGTGGTGACTGGTAGCTTGGTCAATCGCCCCGCATGTTCGAATCTGCCCAGCCCCCAGCAACCAGCCACCAGCTCCTCCCTGACCTCTGTGTTGAAACCAGTTTTTCTAATCACCACCATCACCTTTTCCGAAATGTCTCCCACTGCAACCCCCGCTTCTCATCCGCGCTGATCACCAGCGTCACCATCCCATCCCGCTGGGTGATCAATCGCTCGATCCCTCGCTCCTCCAACGGCCCAGCCCATCGATCATCCATCAACCGCCCCGGCCCGCTCGACTGCAGTACCACCCTCGGCCTGACCGCGTCCAACCACACCAATGACGACTTGGCAAAACTCCCGTGATGCGGCAAATCCGTCAGCTGCGCTTGCAACTCCACCCCGCTTTCCAACAACCCCTTCTTCGCCTCCTCCGCAATATCCCCATTGAGTAGCAATCGCTTGCCCCCCACCTTCACCGACAACACCATCGATGTGTCATTGCTCCGCGCAAACACTCTCTCCCCCGGCGGCCAAATCAACTCCAACTCCGACTGTGCCACCGTTCTCTTCCACCCCTGACTCACCACTTCCAACACCACCCCCCGCTTGGCAAACTCCCGCACCATAAAACCCGCAGGCCCCCTTGGTTCTTCCTTCACCACTTGCATGAACTGCGGCGTCACCATCACCTTTTTCACTTCCACCTGATCCGACAGATCAATCGTTCCGCTCAAGTGATCCAAATCGACATGCGAAATCATCAGCACATCAATCGCCCTGACGCCCAGCTTCTTCATCACCGGACCAATCGTCGTCATCCCCACATCCAAATACGCGCTCGATCCGCAATCAAACATCAACACAAATTCCCCATCGGCATCCGCATCGTTGGGTATCCTTACCACCACACACGACCCCTCCCCCACCGCCAGCATGTGCACCGTTACATTATTCTGCGCTTGCTCTCTATCCATCCACGCCATCACCCGCCCAAACCACTGCTCCCCCGCCAACCACATCCCCAACCCCAGCATCACCATCACCACCCACCGCCTTCGCCCCTGCCACCAACCCAGCCCGATCGTCACCAGCACCAATAGTGACGTGATCGTCCACCCCAGGCTCACCGGCTCGATCAATTGCCAGCTTGCCCATCGCCAACCTGCACCCCACTCCACCAATTCAATCAACCCCTGGGCCGACCACGCCACCGGCTTGGCCAACAACATCCCTAAACTCGGCCAAATCAACCCCACCACCATCTTCAAAAAACCCAGTCCGATCACCGCAGTCACCATCGGCAGTGCCATTATCGACCAAACCATCGCACCCCAACTCACCAACCCAAAGTGATACGCCACCACCGGCAGCGCCAACCCGAAACTCACCAAGTTCACCGCCATGATCCCGCAACCCCACCACTTCACACGATCCAACCACGTCGGTGGACCCGTCTGTATCTGCGACCACTCATCCCGACCCTGCAACCATCGACTCACCGGCCTGGTAAACGCGATCAGCCCAGCCGTCAGCCCATAACTCAACTGAAACCCCGGGTTCCACAATTCTCCCGGTCTCCACCACAACACCAGCACACACGCCAGACTCACCATCGACAACCCGCCCACACGCCGACCACTGTTCCACCCAACACACAGACACACCGCCATGATCGCCGTCCGCACAATCGGCACCTGCATCGGCAGCACCAACAAATACGCCCCCAACACCCCCAGCACCACCCCATTCACATGCCCCGGCCAACTCACCGCCCGCCATGCCACCACCGTCGTCAACAACAACAAAATCCCTAAATGCGCCCCGCTGATCGACAACAAATGAATCAAACCCGTCTGCCGAAATGAATCCTCCAACAACGCCAAATCCCATCCGCGCTTGCCCAGCAACAATGCCTCCAACATCGCCCTGGTTTCCGGACTTTCATCCTTCAAACCCAATCGCAATGACCATGCCGCCCCCATCGCTGCAACCCGGCGCACTTCCGCCCCATGTCCCAACACCCGCGACATCGGCTCGGCATTCCCCATGCGTCGCACATTTTCGATCCCGCCAGCCGACATTCGCCCATCGATTCCCTGTTGCATAAATCCCTTGCGTCGATCGTACTCTCCCGGGTTCAAGGGCCCTTCAAAACCCGCCAACCAGCCCGTCACTTCGACCCATTCCCCCTGCCGTAAACCCGTCACCCCCTTGTCCAATCGCACCAGCAGTTTCCCCCGACACCGCAACCATTGCCCATGACTTTCCAATGCGTCTAACTTCAGCACAAAAAAAGTACGTGGCGACTCCCATCCGCCAAACTGCGCAAACGCACCCCGATGCGCTGACGAAATTACAGGTCGATCAACAATCACGCCCCGTACTTTCGCCAGTTGTGACGCTTGCCCCAACCACTGCCGCACAGAATCCTCCGGCATCTGCCTCAACCGCGCCGCTGACCACCCTGCCGTCGTCAGCATCAACACCACCAACCCCACCCCCATCGCCGCCCGCTGGCGACCTTTCCACCACAGCCCCAACCCAGGTAACAGCATCACCGATGTGATGATTAACCACACCCGCGCCCCGTTGATGCCGCTGTTTCCTTCGAGGTGAACACTTCCGCCGACGAACGTCCCCAACATCACCGCCACCGCCACGGGCATCCATGGCAGCCCCGCTCGCTCCCACCACTGTATCGCCTCAGTTGCCTCCCGCCGACGTGCATTCATCCTCAATGTCCCGGTTTGCGCATGCAAAGGGTCGCATCATGCCCATGCGGAAAATAATCCTGCCTCATGCTCACCAAACTTGTCTTGCCCAATGCCCAGTCCAACATCACCAGCGGATCGAGCCTGCGCACGGGTGCTTCCTGTTTCGGGGCCTTTTCACCACAGCGAGCCGACAGAAAATTAAAAACCAGCACCTCCGATGTCGCCCGCCAGCACGCCTCCAACCCCGCGTACACAGCCGCATCCTCCATCGTGTTGAGCGCCCCCGAAATCAATAACACCTGCGCATGATCCTTTTTGAGCAATTTTTCTTCCTGCACAAAATCCCCTGCGACAAACTCACACCGCGCCAGCCCCCGTCCCCTGGCAAAATCAATCACTTCACCCAGCGCATCGACCCCCGTGTAATGACCATACTCCACCCCATGTCGAAGCAAATAAGCCGCCAAATCACCGCGTGCACATCCTGCATCGAGCAATCGCTTGCCTGTCAAAAAACACATCTCCGTGAACGTGCGGAAGCGCAATTCCTGAGTCCGGGGGCTGGCCCACAGCGTCACTTCAAACGCTGACCCATGCTTGGCGTGCGATTCACGATATGGTTCCAAATACCTCGCATTCATGACGACCATTGTAGGGCATCGTTCTCGTTGGCGACGCTGGCTTTGTCCTCGCACCGCCCATGCCCCAAACTTTGTTGTATCCTCATTGCATCATGACCGACACACCCGCCAACTGGGTCCATAAACTCCGCAGCCGATTCATCGTCTTCGACGGTCCCGACGGCAGCGGCAAAAGCACCCAATTTCGTCGCTTCGCTCAGCACATACGCAATCAGGGCGTTCCCGTCTGCGAAGTCCGCGAACCCGGCGGCACCAACATCGGTGAACAAATCCGCAAAGTCCTCCTCGACCCGGCCAACACCGACATCGACCTGCGCTGTGAAATGCTCCTTTACATGGCCAGTCGTGCCCAACTGGTCACCCAAATCATTCGCCCTGCCTTGCAGCGCGGCGAACTGGTCTTAGCTGACCGTTTCATCAGTTCCACCCTCGCCTACCAGGGTTCCGCCGGTGGGCTGCCCTCCGCCGACATCATGCGCGTCGGTCAAATAGCCGTCGGCGACCATTGGCCTGATTTCGTCATCGTTTTTGATGTCGATGAACAAACCGCTTCGACCCGTCTCTCGCCGTTACTGGATCGCATGGAACAAAAAGGCCGTGAGTTCCACCGTCAGGTGCGTCTGGGTTACCTCGATCAAGCCCAGCTTGACCCCAAACGTTACATCATCGTCGATGCCCGCCAAGGCCCCGATGACGTGTTCGCCGAACTCTGCCGAAAACTCACCGATCGCCTTACCAACACCCAATCAAACACCAGTACAAACCGCCCATGACGCCGCGCATGACGCCACCATGACACCGTGCCCTTTAAGGCCGGTTACTCCATTGTCATTACATTGAAGTATGAGTAACTAACTCACCAAGCCATACCCGGTCCCTCGACCTCCCTGGGGCAGTCTCGTTCCCGGCTTGATTCTGTATATTCCAAATCCCACATTCGAAATTCCGCTCATTCCACCACCACAATCTGATCCTTATTCCGCACCTGAATCTGAGGCCGACCATCGCGCTCGCTGATGCGCCCCGTCACACGCACCGTCTTATTGCGAAAATACTTATCCGGCGGCTCAGGGAACTGATCCAACATCTCCCTGAACATAATCACATAAAACGTCCCCGCTCGGGTCCGACTGAAATTCAAAAAGGTGTTCTGCGATGAGGTGTGCAAAAACGTATCAGCAATCTGCCCTTCCACCGTCATCGTCTTGCCGATGTGCTGACCCGCTTCCTGCCATGAAATCGCCGGACCCGTCGCAGCCGATGCCGCACCATCACGCGCTGCCGTGGCCGTCATCTGTGCCCGACCAATCACCATCGCAAACGGCTTGGTCAGCGTCTCGCCTTCCTGTACCAGCGGACTTCGCCCCGCTGCCACCACATACGCCGGCGACGCAGGCGGATCAATCGGCGGGTTCTCCACCCGTTCCACCCTCGGCCCATCCACCCGCTCCAACGTCGCCGCATTCTCCCGCGCCTCTACCCACATCCCCAAACCCAAAATCACCCCCACGATCCCCAATCCCATTCGCCATTGCATCCGCGTGCTCATGTGTGTGAACCTTTCTTCAAATCAATAACCCGACAAATCGCGGCGCTAACTGTGGCACCGCCGCCCTCGGCGGTGTGGTCTTTTCTTAGCACTTGACCACTCGGCCACTTGACCACTTGGCCACTTCTTTGCTCCCCCATTCTATCCCCTCCCCGCGTCGTCATCCCAAATTGTTAACATGACATCGTGCAAAATGTGCTGGGCCAACCTCGTGCCATCGACCTGCTGCGAACCTCCCTGCAATCCGGCAAACTGCACCACGCCTTTATTTTTCATGGCCCACCAGGTGTCGGTAAATTCACCACCGCCGTTGCCTTTGCCCAAATCCTTCTCTGTCGCCAACCCATCACCAGCAGCACCAACCATCGCACTCCCTGCGGTATCTGCCCATCCTGCCAACTCATGAGCGTCAGCTCCTCCGCCGACGCCCCCGCCGCCGCACCACAACCTTCATCATCCACCTCACGCAAAACCAAAGCCCGCACCGCCCCCGTAAACAACCTCGATCCCGACGACAAGGCTGACGATTCCGACAACGACCCAGTAGCCAGCACCATGCAAAGCTGGGCGCACCCCGACCTGCACATCGTCACCAAAGAATTGGCCCGCTTCGATGATGAAAAATCCGTCCGTGATCGCAAACTCATCAACATCCCCGTCGAAGTGCTTCGCCGACATTTATTGGCCCCCGCCTACCGCACCGCTCAACTCAAGCATGGCAAGGTCTTTGTCATCGATGAAGCCCAACTCATCGACCTTGTTGGCCAAAATCTGCTTCTCAAAACGTTGGAAGAGCCGCCTGCCGGTCATTATTTCATTCTGATCACGGCACAGGAAGACAAACTGTTACCCACCATCCGCAGCCGATGTCAACGTATTCCCTTTGTCGCGCTTGATTCATCGGTACTCGCAGCCTGGTTGGATCAACACCCCATCGCCCCCAAACTGTCCCCGACCCAGCGGCAATGGCTGATCGATTTTGCCGGTGGCAGTCTCGGTCGGCTCGACCTTGCCTTGCGTTACGACCTGGTCAGTTGGGGCCGTGAGTTATTACCCATGCTCGATCAAGCCCTGCGTGACGAATTTTCGTCCGAACTGGGCACCACCTTCGCACGCCTGATCGACGAGTTTGCGCAAAACTGGGTCGCCGCCCACGGCAAAACCGCCTCCAAGGAAGCCGCCAACCGTCAGGGCGCTGCCCTGCTTTTCACCTTGCTTTCACAATGGGCGCGACGGAACATCACCCTCGCCGCCGACAAAGCTAAAGCGGGTGATTTGTTGCAACTGGAAACACACCTGGACCCCTGGTTGAAAGTGATCGACCTGGTGCATCAGGCGGAGTCACAATTGGCCGCCAGCCTTAACCTGGGCCTGCTTTGCGATCATCTGGCACTGCACCTGTTTGTCACCCTTCGAAGGCTGCCCAAAGGCATTGCGTAAAACCCATCTGCTTTCAGCCCCCTCTCCCCCCGGGAGAGGGCAGGGGTGAGGCCGTGATTGTCGGATGGTACTGATCGTCGTTGCAACATAGAACCGTTCATTATCAGCCGATTTCCATGACACCAGTTACACTGCTAGCCATGAGTGATTTTGGACTGGGTTTATGCGTGGGGGCTGCCATCTTATTACTGATGGCGTTGCCGATGTTCTGGCTGCTGATGCGCCGAACGCAGACACGCAGTGAACAAAACGCCCGCAAAGCCCGCACCACCGAGCGATTGGCGGAACTGGGCATGCTCACCGGCGGCCTGGCGCACGAAATCAAAAATCCGCTCTCTTCCGTCGGCCTGAACATTCAACTGGTCCAGGAAGACCTCACCGAACTGGCGCGCGATGCCCAATCGCAAGCCGAGAAAGTCGGCCGCGTTCGCAGGCGCGTCGATGCCCTTGCGCGTGAAACCCAGCGCTTGCGTGACATCCTTGATGACTTTCTGCGCTTCGCCGGCCGAATGAAACTCGACCTTGCCCCCGTCGATGTGAATCAGCTTGTCACCGAGCTGGCGGACTTTTTTCTGCCCCAGGCCCAGTCCATGGGGGTCCGCATTCGCACCGAACTTTCCCCCACCGCTGATGTCGTGCAGGCTGACCCATCGCTGCTCAAACAGGCCCTGCTCAACCTGATGATCAACGCCACCCAGGCCATGGCCGAGGCACGCGCCAATGGCAAACCGCATGGCGGAGCCGACGAACTGATTCTGCGCACCCATACCACCCGCGAACTCAAAACCACCCAGGTCATCATTGATGTCATCGACACCGGCCCGGGCATCGCCTCCGATGTGTTACCCAAAATATTTCAGCCCTATTTTTCCACCAAAAAAGGCGGCACCGGCCTGGGTCTGCCCACCACGCGGCGCATCATCGAAGAACATAGCGGCTCACTCCATGTACATAGCGATATCGGTCGGGGCAGTGATTTCTCCATCCAACTGCACGCGAATGCAGTGCTTTGAACACCTTCGCAAATCTCACGCCTGATCTTCGTCGTCAGCGACGATGATCAGGATTGTTGCCACACAACTCAGTTCATGCCCCCCCTCAACTCACCAGATCGACCTCATCGTTCCAATCAATCCGCGATCCAGATTCCTGCACCATCCTGATCTTGCTTGCGGACAAGCAAGATCAGGCGTGACAGAAAACAGAGCAGCTCAGCCCGCCAGCACATCCTTGTATTCCGGGTGACGCGGCACAAACGTACCACTGAGGTACGGACAGGTCGGTAAAACCTTGACGCCTTGTTTGCGTGCTTCCTCAAAGGCGAATTTGGCAAGTGCCCCGGCCACGCCCATACCGCGCATCTCCGGCGGCACATACACATGAAAAAAGTTCCACACCTCACCCTGCACCGAGTATTGCAGGTGAGCCGTGACAGTTTGTCCATCAACGTTGCCGATGAATCGATGCTGCTGCGGTTCGTGATTGAAGTTCATGCAAAATCATAGACCCAAGCGAGCAAACACGAATAGGGAACCATATGAATTTGTAATGACTCACGCAGAATACCCAAGTCCTCGGTCGCCCCGGGGGCGGCGACCTCGTCCTTGGCTTGTTTCTTTCACTTGACCACTTTTGCTGAGCGGTTTGCTACCGTATGGCCATGCAGACGATTCACATCACCGATTGGAATGATGCACGCATTGCGGGGTATCGCAACCTCAAAGACCGCGAACTGGCGGATGAAGGCGATTGCTTTTTAGCCGAGGGCGAACTGATTGTTGGTCGATTACTACGCAGTGGTTTGCGGGTGGAGTCGGTGCTGGTGAATCAAGCCCGGTGGGAATTGTTGCAACCATCAGTGCAGGCTTACGAAACCGATCATCGTGATGCAACACAACACGATCAACACGATGCGGGCGTGAAAGTGTACCTGGCCAGCGATGAATTATTGGCCCGCATCATCGGGTACAAGTTTCATCTGGGTTCACTGGCGATCGGCGTGCGTCCCCCGGCCCAGGGTTCAACGACGCTCGTACCAAGCTGGTCATCATCCCCCCAGGGTCGTTGCACGCTGGTCGTGGCCCCGGACATCATCAATCACGACAACCTTGGTTCGCTGCTGCGCATCAGCGCAGGCTTGGGGGCTGATGGGTTGTTGCTGGGGCAGCGCTGTTGCGACCCCTACTGGCGACGCAGCATTCGCGTGTCGATGGGGGCGATTTTTACGCTGCCGGTGGGCCGAAGCGTTGACATCATCAGCGACCTGCAAAAGCTGCGCGATGAGCACCGTTTTACACTGCTGGCCACGGTGCTGGATACGCAAGCACAACCGTTGCACACCATCCACCGACCCTTGCACAGCGACAGACCCGATCGGGTGGCGATGCTGGTGGGTAATGAAGCACAGGGGTTGCCGGGGTCGATTGTTCGGATATGTGATCGTAAGGTGACCATACCCATGCACCAGGGCACGGACTCGCTCAACGTCGCGGTGGCCACGGCGATTGGTTTGTATCAGTTAGTGCGGCGATGATGAAAGACGCACTTAGTCGGTCAGTGACCGGGGGGGTAATGGGTTAGCGCCGCGACTTGTCGTGTCATGCCAAGTGATCACGAAGTCGAATCAAAGACCCGCGGGTTGCCACCCGCGGCTATGAAGAATGGTGTATTCGACTGTTGACTTGGGTCGAAGATCGACGATTACTTTTTCACACTGGCGATGAGAAAGGCGACGAACAGCACAAAAGCGACAACCCAGCCGGTGAGGGCGACATAAAAAAGCGGCTGGTAAAAGAATGGCAAGGTCGGATCGATGGCGCCAGGCTTTTTTTCTTTGGATTGTTGCGTTTGTTCTTCCGTTGGCGGGGCTTCCTTGATTTCAGTGCCCTCGGCCAAGACGGAGAGTTTGCCGATGTCGAATTTCTGCCGGGCCTGAATCGGTGCATCACCCCGGGCGATGGCTTCGAGGTCGGCCAGTAAATCAGCGGTGGTGTTGTAACGCTGATTGCGATCCTTGGCCATGCATATTTCGATGATTTCGCACACGCCGGTGGAAAGTTTGGGGTTGATGCGATCCGGCGGAACCAGGTCGTTTTTCAAATGCTTGTGCATCACCGCCGAGGGGTTGGGGCCGTCGAAAGGCACCTGCCCGGTGACCATGTGATAAAACGTGGCACCCAGCGAGTAAATGTCGGCTCGAAAATCGATGTTGACTTCGCCACGGATTTGTTCGGGGGCGATGTAGTAGGGTGTGCCATAGGCCTTGCCAGCCTCGGCCTCGGCAGCCTCGGCATCCGACACGGCCCGTGCCAAACCCATGTCCGCCAGTTTGGCGACACCGTTTTTCGTCAGCATGATGTTTTTGGGCTTCACATCACGATGAATGAACCCGGCTTTGTGGGCGTGCTCCAAGGCACGGGTGATTTGCAATATCAGTTCGAGGGCATCGCGTTCCTTGAAGCGACGACCGGTGGCAATCATGTCGTACACCGTCTGGCCTTCGACATATTCCATCACGAAATAGTTGTATTCGCCGGCCTTGCCGACGTCGATGGCCTGCACGATGTTGGGGTGATTCAGTTTGGCGGCAGCACGGCCCTCAGCGTAAAAACGTTCCACAAATTCGGAGTTGTTGGTGTAACGCTTGGGCAACACCTTCACCGCCACGATGCGGTCCAAACTCAACTGTTTGGCTTTGTAAACGGTGGCCATCGCCCCGGCACCGAGTTTTTCGAGCACCTGATAACCAGGGATTTGTTGCGTCGGTTTGGCTTCTTCCACCAAGGGTCGAAGACGTTCAAGCTGACGGGTGGTGATGATGCCGGTCTCGACGAGCATGTCGCCCAGGCTTTGCTGGTTGACATCACGGCTTTCTTTGCTGCCGCGACGATCCAGCAATTCCTGCACTTCGTTTTCGCTGGCCAAACCCTTTTCGACGACCAGTCTGCCGAGAATGGTGTCGAAGTTGGTCAGGCCGGAGGCGCCACTACGTCCAGCGGCGTGGGTTTTGCCTGATGCGGCTGCGGCAGAGGAGTTGGAGAGAGCTTCATCCCCCATGATGGGTATCACTCACCTAACGGGGCCAACCAATGGACCGATGGACAGACCTGATGTACGAATGGTTGTTGCCGAGTTGTCCCTGATCGACGCCCCTGATTTACTTTCCTGCAAAGCACACTAGACCCTGCATAGGCACGTGTCAACTGGCGACACTCGCCCGGCAACACAGGTCGATTACCTTGAATATCGGACAAAACCGTCGTCGGCTTGCATGAGTTTATTGATTTTTGCGGGATTGAGAAGGGCAGGCCGCTCCCTCACGATCGCGGCTCATACTTACAACAACCCCTGCGGTATCGGCTGCAGTTCACCCTGTCGATTGACGCAAACCAAAGTCGTTTGCGCATCAGCCAACAGTTCATCGTGACGGTAGAGCTGGTAATCATGAAGAATTTTCACCCCGGCGGTGGCAAGCAGTCGCACATGGATGCGCAGAGTGTCATCGTAAAACACGGGGCGACGGTAGCGGATGCTCAGCCGGGCGACAACGATGTAAATGCCCGATGCTTCGACATCCTTGTAGGCTTTGCCGCGCTGGCGGAGGAGTTCGGTGCGGGCGATTTCCAGCCAAACGGGGTACACGCTGTGGTGCGCGACGTTCATCGGATCGCATTCGACGTAACGCACCTGCACCGTGACATCCGTCTGGGCGATAACCGGTTGTTCTGCGCCAGTGTCGTTGTTTTCGCTGGTACTCATGGATATTGAGCATGGTAACCCAAAGGCGCGTGAGTCAGTATAAAAAAGAATCCCCAACTTCACGCAGCGTGAAGTTCAGGCGTGGTTCTAAAAATATTCATTTCACCAAATCTTCCACGCCTGATCTTTCTGTCGTCAGGTGGTTTTCCAAGCCTGATCTTTCTGTCCTCAGAAAGATCAGGATTCTTCATAGCCGTTGCAAACATCGCAGTCGTCACAAACCTCAACAATTCAGACCTCAGCCAGCGATCAAGTTTGCCTGCGTCCGTTTTATTCCGTTTGATTGTCGTTGTTGGGAATCGATCCCTTTCACGGGGTGGTTGGCTATCGGATGGTTGAATCATGATTCAACCGGCAATCTCAGAGAATCTTCGCGTTGCGGTGTCATTCGGGGACACCATGTTTAACTCACGTAGCGTTTGAGCCGATATTTCCGATCAGGTGGGGGAACTTTTTTCGGAGGATGACCGCATGCGTTCCAAGCAGGTCAAACCCAACGATGATCAACGGCGAGCCCCGCGTTTTGCCGCCGAAGGCCCGGTACGCGCCACGGTGATGGACGATCATGATCAGCCGCTCATCGTGTTGCGCGACATCGAAGTGGTGAATGTATCCGCCGGGGGGTTGGCGTTCACCACGCCTACAGCCGTGACCCCTTCCGCAGTGGTCAGTGCCTTTATCGGGGATGACGCTGACAGTCATCAGTCGCCCCAGCGCATCCGCCTGGAAGTGCTCGACTGTGCCCCGCTTGGCCATCGTCGTTTTCGTGTGCGCTGCCGACTGATCGAAGGCAGCATGCCCGCCCGACTGATTGCCGACTGGTTTGCCGGTCAGCATCATCGCCCGGTGCCTGCGTAAAGCAACAACAGTGATCAAAGCATTTATCACAAAGTATCTGGGAGCGAGTAGCTGGGGGCTGGGTTAGATGGTTGTTCTCCCTAGCCACTAGCCACTAGCACCTGTTCGGCGACATTCGTGTGCCAGTGGTGAAAAACAGCCCAACCAGTGCACACAACTGACGAAAGCGATGCCATGCCTGCATTGACCCAACAAGCCGAGCGTCGTCGTCACACCCGTCGTGCCCCTGCCCAGCGCATTCGCGTCACCAAGGCTGTGCCCGTGCTGCCCTTGTCCGATGCCCAGGTGATCAACGTTTCCCGTGATGGCATCGCCCTGCGCACGCTCACACCCATGCATCCGGGCGAACGGTTGTCGTTCATCGCCGAGCCTCACGCTCCGCCGATTCTTGCAGTGGTGCTGGCTTGTGAATCACTGCCCGATGGCGCGTTTCGCATCCGCTGCCGCTGTCTGCTGGGCGAGTTTGAGTAGCCCAAGGTTCTACAGACATTGATCCGTCATGATTGGTGCCACACTACGTTCGAAGAACGCTGCGTGCTACTTGCATGACATTTAGCCCCCGGTCATTGACCGGGGGTAAGTTAACGAACATTCATCCGTCATGATTGGGTGCCAGACGTTACACACGTCAACCTTTCACAGCCACTCACATCCCATTCCGCCCTCCAAGCCCACCTGTGTGCCTGCGAAATGTTTCATTTCACCGTTGGGGTTTACGACCAAACCATCCCATTGTCCTGACCGATGCTTATCAGGGGATTGTTGTGTCTCAATATGGCATCCGACGACATGCGAGGCACCCATGGCTTTACTCTGGTTTCTGCTCATGTCCAGTCTGACGCTGCTGGCACTGATCACCGGTTGCTGGCTGGGGCGTCGCTCCAAAACCATCGCCCGACTCACCCTCGCCCTCGCACTCATTCTGCTGTTTGCCTGGGTGTACCTCATTCACACGCCCGCCCTGGCGGTGGTGATGATCCCTGCTTCCATTTTGACTTACCTTGAAGGAACAGCCGCCGCCCCGCTGTTCATGATCGTCATCGGCTGCGCCCTGGCGTTTGCCCATCTGCCTCGGCAAAGACGCCTGGTCAAAATTGCCATGCTCTGCGGACTTTTCTACTTCCTCAACGGCGGTTTCTGGATGCTGCAAACCACTCCCACCGCAGTCCTGGGCCGTGACCTGCCCGAAGATGGCGCGGTTCTTCAATCCCAGGATTATTCCTGCGTCGCTGCCGCCTGCGCCACCGCCCTGGTACGACTTGGTTTGCACGCCACTGAAGCACAAATGGCTGAACTCACCCAAACCCGTTCCGGTTCCGGGGCCACGCTCATCCGCGCTCTGGACGGTCTGGAACGTCGTCTCACTGGCACACGCTTTCAACCGCGTCTGCTCCAACCCACCTACGACCAATTGAGCATGCTCCCCATGCCGATCATCACCCCCATCCAGGCGGAACGCTCCCGCCACATGATCACCCTGCTGCGCTTCAACCGTTACGGGGCCTGGCTGGTGGACCCGGTCGTCGGCGAATTCTTCATGGTCCACGAAGACCTGCGTGCTGTGTACACAGGTCAGGTCATCATCATCGCCCCCCGTTGATGCGCTGAAGAATCCTGAACTTCACGCGGCGTGAAGTTCAGGCGTGGTTCTAAAAATATTCACTTCACAAAATCTTCCCACGCCTGATCTACCCGTCTTCGGGTAGATCAGGATTCTTCCGACCCTTTCTGTTACCATCCAACGCATGCCACTCCCGGGCAAACGTTGGCGGCATATCACTCTGGGCACACGCGGAACATGGCTTCACGGCGACCCGCGCGGCTTCCGTAATCATCACCACCGCATCCACAGTTCCGGCGATTACCGCCATCCACCGCCCCCCGGCGAACACGCTGATTTACACATTCATCAAACCGCCCTGTCGCAGACCACCGTTCTGATTCCTTCGCCGACACGCCCCATCATCGGCTCGAAGATGGTTCACCATCTGCATCGGGCACAACATCGGTTACTGGTCATCTGCGTAGCCGCCAATCATGCGCATCTGCTGGTGGAACTGCCCGATCAGGTGAATGAAATCAAACGCATCATCGGTGCTGTCAAACAATCCGCCTCCCGCGCGGTGACCGACATCATCCCAGGTCGGCTTTGGGCACATGGTTGTGGTTATACGCCCGTGGATGATGCCGATCACCATGCAAGGGTGTTCGATTACATTCTGCGCCATCGTGCTCAACACGCTTGGGTCTGGTCGTTTCGTGAAGGGTTACCTGAGTTGGTGTGATGTGAAGAAGAATCCTGAACTTCACGCGGCGTGAAGTTCAGGCGTGGGGTTGATGGAAAGAATCCTGATCTACCCGATGACGGGTAGATCAGGCGTGAAAACAATTGTGAATCGCACCCACTCCTGATCTTCCACGCCTGATCTTTCGGTCCGCCGAAAGATCAGGATCCTTTCCATTTTTTGATACCTCCTCAAAACTTCACCGTCGGAGCCTCGCGCACTGCCGCTTCCTGCACTTCAAAGTATTCCTCTTTTTTGAAGCCGAACGTCCCGGCGATGATATTGGACGGAAACACTTCGATGCGCGTGTTCATGTCCCGCACATTGGCGTTGTAAAACCGTCGTGCCGCCTGAATACGGTCTTCGGTGTTGACCAGTTCCTTTTGCAGGTGGATGAAGTTCTGGTCGGCCTTGAGGTTGGGGTAGGCCTCCGCCAGGGCGAACAATTGCTTGAGCGCCCCCACCAACATGTTTTCATCGGTTGCCTGCGACTGTGGCGAACCATTCGATGCGATGGCGCGGTTGCGGGCTTCGATGACTTTTTCGAGGGTCTGCTGCTCGTGGGCTGCGTAACCCTTGACCGTGTTCACCAGATTGGGGATCAGGTCATATCGGCGTTTGAGTTCGGTATCGATCTGCGCCCACGACTCGCGCACCATATTGCGTAAACGCACCAGCACGTTGTACATCGCTGCCACCCAGATCAATATCAGCAGCGGCACGCTCAGAAGTACAACAAACATCAGCAGCGGCACGCTCAGAATCTGCACCAATATCGGCAGTGTAAGAAAAGTCATCACGTCGTCTCCTTTTGTTGGCGAATCACATACTCGGGCAAACGATCCAACACCCCCGCCACCACCTCCAACGCATTTTGATAATCACCCAAGGCAAAGGTCCGACCCGACCAAATCAGCACATGTTGCTGATCCAACTGCAAGGTGAACTTCGGCTTGCTGAGCATGAACTCGATCGTCCGGGCATGCAGTACATCAAAGGCCCATTTGCGATCCGGTGATTTCACAAAAAACTTTCGGCTGAACTCCGCCGACTCAAAATCAATATCGTCGGCGCCGAAAAACTCCGTCACCTTATCGAAAAAACCCTCCGGCCTGATGAACAACGGTTTGAGTGGTATCGCACTGCTCACCAGCACCGCGGAAAAATAGTGATGATGCGTTTGCCTTCGACCTTTGCTGTCGGTCGAGGTGGTTTGATAATGGTAGTCAAAACCGAGCATGTCGCGCTGCCCCCACTTGCCGCGCATGATGTTGAAAGCGTAACGCTGATCCCCCCGGCGCAAACAGGCGTACATCGGGTATCGATCATCAAAACGATGGTCCTTCTCCAGTGAAAAACTCAACCCGTTCTGCGTGGCCCAGTTGGACAGTTCCGTGCGCCACTGCGCCGCCTTGTGATGAGCGTAGATCGCGCCAACCACGATCAGACCGACAACCAAAATGAAAATGAAAACTGCCATGAGTGGTACAAATCCAAAGTGATCCACATCATGCTATAAAAAAACCGAACCTCACGCATGGGTGAAGTTCGGTATTGAAGCTTCATCATGCCTGAACTTCATGTAACCGCGAATTTCAGGTTTATTGGCTCGACACGCCTGAACTTCATGTCCTCATGAAGTTCAGGATTGTTGTTTCCCCCAACTCACTCAATCAAACTCGCCCAGTACCATTTCATCGACGCTCTTGCCGGCGGGAATCATCGGGTACACATGCTCATGTTTTTCCACCAGCGCATCCATCACCACCGGCTCATCGCATTCCAAAAATTCCTTCATCTTTTCGGGCAGCTCCGCCTTGCTGGTGCAACGAATCCCGCGACAGTGCATCGACTCAGCCAGTTTCACAAAATCAGGGTTGTGCATCTGCGTGTGACTGTAGCGCTCGGCATAAAACAGGTCCTGCCACTGTTTCACCATCCCCTGAAAATCATTATTGAGGATGAGTATTTTGGCGGGGATTTTGTACTGTGCCGCGGTGCACATTTCCATGCCCGTCATGCAGAATGAACCGTCACCATCAATGTCGATGACCGGGTAATTTTTGCCGCCGCGCTTTTCAGCTTCGATCATCAGTGCCAGTTTGGCGCCGATGGAGGAGGGCACCCCGTAACCCATCGTGCCCAGTCCGCCGGAGGTGATCCATTGACGGGGACGCGACCAGCGGTAAAACTGCGCGCCCCACATCTGGTGCTGACCCACACCGGTGGTGATCACCGCGTTGCCCTGAGTCTGACGATACAACTCTTCGATCACCGCCTGCGGCTTGGTGTGACCGGGGCGAAGGTCATCCTTGTAACGGAACGGGTGTTCGCGCTTCCATTGATTGACCTGATTCACCCAGTCGCTGCGATCACGACGTTCGAGCATCGGCAGCAATAGTTCCAGGTTTTTACGGGCATCACCTTCGACCGCCACCGTGCAGGGTATCACCTTGTTGATCTGTTCCGGGGCGATGTCAAAGTGAACGATGCCGCCGCGCCCTTCGCGTTCCGCCTGTTTGGCGGCTGGGGCGAACTTGGCTGGGTTGCCCGTCACCCGATCATCAAAACGTGCGCCCACTGCGATGATCACATCCGCCTGGTGCATGGCCCAGTTGGCGTAAGCCGACCCGTGCATGCCCAGCATGTGCAGCGAAAGCGGGTCGGTTTCATCGAACGCACCCAACCCCTGCAACGTGGTGGTCACTGGTATTTGCGCCACCGCAGCACAAGCCCGCAGCAATTCATGCGCCCCCGAAAGTATCGCCCCCTGACCCACATAAAACACCGGTCGCTTGGCTTTGTTGATCAGTGCCGCGGCACGCGCCACTTCGCTGGAAGCCGCCAGTTCACGCACGTGATACCCAGGTAAATTCGGCTCCACCCGCACCGCATCCATCAACTTGCTCGCGGTCACGTCCTTGGGCAAATCCACCAGCACCGGGCCGGGCCTGCCGGTGGTGGCAATGTGAAAAGCTTCGTTGATACGCCGGGGCAGATCGCGCACATCCTTCACCAGCACGTTCCACTTGGTGCATGAACGGGTGATGCCCGTCACGTCCGCTTCCTGAAACGCATCGGTGCCGACGGCGAACGTGGCCACCTGACCGGAAAACACCAAAAGCGGGGTGCCGTCCATCAGTGCATCCTGCAGCGGCGTCACTGTATTGGTCGCCCCGGGGCCTGAGGTCACCAGCACCACCCCCGGCTTGCCACAGGCGCGGGCATAGCCCTCGGCCATGTGACCAGCTCCCTGCTCATGCCGACTCAAAATGAACTTGAACTGTTTGCTTTCATGAATCGCGTCGAAAACCGGGAGAATCGCACCACCGGGGTAACCGAAAATGGCTTCAACGCCGTGTTCGATCATCATTTGATGAAAAATCTGAGCACCGGTCATGCCCTTGTAAGTGTCGGTCATGGGTCCATTGCCGGAGGTCACGATGCCGCTGGCGGACAAACTTTTGGTCTTGGGGGACATTGCAATTTCCTTATCGGGGGTCGCACTCGTGGAGGCGATGTTCAGCGATTCAGTGTAAGCGATTCACAGCCGAAACACACACATTTTTTCATACCAACAACCCCTGGGCTGGTTGGTAATAACATTGGTGAGTCAAAGTTCGTGTTAAGTTCGAAAGCGGGAGGCGAAGGGGTTCACCACAGCGAGTGGTGAGGGATATCAGCCTCCGTCAGGGAGGTGCGGGTCATCCGCTCAGCTAACGACCACCGCCGACCGCCGGGCGGTGTCGGTGTATTGCGTGGCGTTGGCAGTTGCGTCAGTGGCCATAGCTTAATGAGTATAACCCAACAGCCACAATGTGGTCAAGGGTGATTTTCAAGCGCGGCAACCCGCAGTGGTTATGTGACCCAAAGTCAATCACCCCCGCGCCAAATCGCAGAGAATATCCAATCCGCGGTCGAGCATGGCATCGTCACAGGCATAGCTGATGCGGAAGTGTGTGTCACGCTGGCTGAACACATTGCCCGGAATGATGAGCAGATTTTCGGCAATCGCCTTTTCGACGAATTGCTGCCCCGTCAGGCCCAGTTTTTCGGGCACTTTGGGGAAGGCGTAAAACGCACCGCCGGGTGTGGTGAGTTCGTATGAACCTTTGAGTCGGCTGACCACCCGATCACGTTTGCGGGCATAGGCAGCGACATGTTCACTCATGTCCACGTCCAGGGCCTTGACCCCGGCCACCTGCACCATCGATGGGGCACAGACGAACGAATACTGTTGCAGTTTGGTCATCTGTTCGATGATCGGCTTGGGGCCTGCCACCCAGCCCAGGCGCCACCCAGTCATGCCCCAGGTCTTGGAGTACCCGCGCATCAGCAGAATCTGATCCGTGTAACTGGCCAGTGACGGACAGCGCGGCTTGGCGTCTTTCGCCCCCGGCACCGATTGCTTTTCATAACAAAAGTCATCGTAAATTTCGTCAGCAATCACCAGCACATTGTGTTTGTGCGCCAGTTCCGCAACTTCTTTGAGTACCGTCGGCGTGCTGACCACCCCGGTCGGATTCGAGGGCGAGTTGAACAGAATCAGTTTGGTGCGCGGGGTGATGGCTTTTTCGAGTCGAACTGCGGTGGTCTGAAAATCAGGGTAGGTATCGACGTACACAGCCGTGGCCCCAGCGAGGGTGACCAGGTGTTTGTACATCACAAAAAATGGATCGGGAATGATGACTTCATCGCCCGGCCCGACACAGGCGAGCATCGCCAGTACCAGTCCGCCCGACACGCCGGAGGTGATCAAACTTGAATAGCCCTCACTGCCGCTCCCGGTGCCCGCCTGCTGCCAATGGGGGAACTCGGTGCTGATGATCTGGTTGACGCGATCCAAGAGCGGTCGCATGCCCTGCGTGACGGTGTAACGGTTGAAGCCCTGCTCAATGGCGGTGATGGCGGAGGCTTTGATTTGCGAAGGCACATCGAAATCAGGTTGGCCGATGGACAGGTTGACCGGGTCTTTGAGGGAAGCCGCCAGGTCAAAGACACGACGAATGCCCGAAGCGTCGATCGCCTTGGCACGCTGCGCGACAAAACGCTGAGGGTCGAACATGGGTGCAACCTTAGCTGATGGATGATGGGGAACAAACAGCGGTTGATGATCAAACCATCATCGTGCTACGTTTATAGTTATTCACTTACCCAAGTCCTCAACCTCCCCTGGGGGTCGGTTTCGTTCTTGGTTTGGCAAATCCGAAATTCGAAATCCGAAATCCGAAATTTTATAGTTGGTGGGTCCGCTCGCCGACTTGCTTGACCCACCCTACTCACTCGACCACTTCTGATTGGCATGACTACTTCTTCGCGGCACCCTTGGCCGGGGCTGCAGCAGCCTTGGCAGGGGCGGCGGCACCGGCGGCCTCTTCCTTGGCCTTCTTGGGTTTGGCGCCGGCGGAAACCTTGCGGTTGGCCACTTTGGGCAGGCCCAGCGGTGAGCCGGTTTTGCTGTCAAACCGACCTTTTTCGGTGAGTTTGACCACGCGCTCGGCGCGCGTCAAAACGTTGCGGTGGGCGGACAAATTGCCGGCGGTTTTCAAACTGCGGTCCAGGCTCATGACTTATCTCTCTCGTGTAATAACCAGTTCAACTTGCTGGCTTTGGGTGCGGGGCGAATCGTATCGTGCGGGGTATATTCCTGAAAAATCAATGCGTCGCGGGTTCTGGGCAGTCATCGTTCGCCACTGCCTGCCCAACTGCTGAAGCTGACGTTCATACGCTTTGCAAGCGGCGCTTCCCAGTTCGTCCCGACTAAAACCGCGCAGGGCGATCAACTGGAAAAGTTGTCTATTATGCAGTTTAATCGCCTGTACTTCAACCCCCTCCTGCCAAAGGTACTCAACCACAGCCCTGGCCTCGTCCTGCGTCGCTCCGACAAGGTTGGCGGTGAAGTAGTTCAGCCCCGATTGCCGGGCATCGCGTTGCGAGCCTTGCACCACGACAGCCGGACCGACGGAGGCAATGGTTGTCGGTGTCGTGGGCGGTGTTTGCGATTGCGTTGTTTGCGTGCGCTGGGTTTGTTGAGGGTTGGGGACTGGGGTTGGCGTCGGAGCCATGGGCGTGGGGGTTAAACCCATTGAGTCGCGTGGCGGAGGCAATGCACGCCCACCCAACGTCGTCATGGTGTTTTCGATTTGCGATTGTTCAATCGCCCGCCGCTGCCCCCATGAACTGCCCACCCAGAACGCCAATAAAATCACACTCAGAAACAGCCCGACAAGCAGCACCGCAAAGCCACGCGGCAAACGCAACGTCACCATCGACGAACGACTCACCCCCGATGCAGCAACCGCAGTCGATGCCTCATCGCCCCCGGCATGATCGACCGTTTTACCAATGGTCGAAGCACCCGACTGCGGCGGGTGAGCCTTCATCACCTGATACGGCGGAGGAGCATGTCGTGAACGCACAGCCATGACATTACTTTAGCACAGGGTTGATGGACACCAAAGTTGACAATACAGCTCAATTGATAAAGTGAGGCAAGTGGTCGAGTGATTGTATTTGTTTAGCGCGGACGCTTTGCGTCGGAGTTGCAGCCACGCCTGATCTTCGTCGATTGTGACGAAGATCAGGATGGTATTCCACGAACATCACCTGCAAGCCATCCTGAACTTCACGCGGACGTGAAGTTCAGGCGTGGGTGATTCAACAATCACCCAATCACTTTATTGCCAATTAACTGATTAACTGATTCACTGATTCACTGATTCACCGATCAACCACGCAGAATACCCGAGTCCTCAACCTCACCCGGGGGTCGGTTTCGTCCTCGGCTTGTCTTAAAATCTGAAATTCGAAATTTTCACCGCAGCGCAATCACGCTCGCCCCGGCCAGCGTGTTCACATGGCTGATACTCACCAGCCAACCGGTGATACCCAATGATTGCGCAACCCCATGCGCCCGGCCATGCAGTACGACAATCGGCTGACCGGAATCGGCACGCAGGGTTTCGATGTCCGTCCATGCGATGCCCTGCGTGAACCCGGTGCCCAGGGCTTTGACCACCGCTTCCTTCACCGCCAACCGGCCTGCCAGGTGTTCAATGCATCGCTTTTGAGCGCGGGCATAGGTTTGTTCACCTTCGGTAAAACAGCGCGACAAAAAACGATCGCCATGGGTGTCGAGCATGCGCTGTACCCGTGCGGTGTCCACCAAATCAAACCCGTGGCCGATGATCATCATCGCCCCATGTTACCGGCAACTGCATCGCTTCATGAAGTCGCTGCAAATATTCGTGATGTGGCATCAGTTGCAAACCAAACTGTGCCAAATGATCGTTGGGTATCTGCGCATCGAGCAACACAAACCCGCGCTGACGCAAATGTTCGACCAAATGCACCAGGCAGATTTTCGACGCATCATCAGCCCGGCTGAACATCGACTCGCCCACGAATGCCCCGCCCAGTGTCACCCCATACAACCCGCCCACCAGTTCATTGCCATCGCGCGACCACGCCTCGACACTGTGCGCCCCGCCCTGCTCATGTAAAGCAACGTAGCCTTCGATGATGAGGTCGTTGATCCAGGTGTTATTTTCATAAGCTCGCGGTGCCGCACAAGCACGAATCACCTGTGCAAACGCCCGGTCCAAGGTGACGACATACGGCTGCTTTTTAAGGGTTCGACGCAAGCCATGCGGGATATGAAATGTGTGCAACGGCAACACGGCACGCGGGTCACTGGTGTACCACGCAAGTGTGTCGCTCTCACGGCTGTCAGCCATGGGGAACGCACCCTGCGCGTAAGCCGCACGAATCATCGCGGGAGTCAGGTGCACGGGTCTGGCAGCCGACCGTGAGGCACTGGTTTCCATATCAACATACTACCCGTGAGGGCGGGCTTATTTTGATTCGCTTTCAAGCAGTCGATGCACAACCCCACCCAAAGCTGCACCCACGATCGGTGCCACCCAAAACAACCAGAGCTGCCCCAAGGCCCAACCTTGGGCGAACACAGCCACGCCCGTGCTGCGGGCAGGGTTGACCGAGGTGTTGGTCACGGGAATGCTGATCAGGTGAATGAGTGTCAACCCCAAACCGATCGCCAGGGGGGCAAAACCGGGGGGCGCTTTTTTGGAGGTCGCTCCCAGAATGATGAACAGAAACATCAGGGTCATGACCACTTCCGTCACCAGCGCAGATGTCATCGAATACCCGCCGGGGGAGTGCGTTCCGTAACCATTGGAGGCAAACCCACCTGCGAGGCTGAACCCTTCTTTGCCCGACGCGATCAGATACAACACACCACCGGCGGCAATCGCGCCCAACACCTGGGCGACAATATACGGGGCCAAATCTTTGACGGGAAAGCGCCCCGCCACGCACAAGCCGACGGACACCGCCGGGTTGAGGTGGCAGCCGGAAATGTGGCCAATCGCATAAGCCATGGTGAGCACGGTCAGACCGAACGCCAGCGATACTCCGTGCAAACCGATGCCCACTTCGGGAAATGCCGCAGCGAGTACCGCACTGCCGCAACCGCCTAGAACCAGCCAGAATGTGCCGATGAATTCCGCGCCGTAAGCTTTCATGTGCGTCTCCTTCAATGAAAGTCAACGAGTTGATTGCCCCTGGGCATTTCGTATCGGGGTTATTATTGATAGGCATCGTGGCTCAGGCTACTCAAACATGCAAAAAAATTACTGAACCCTTTATCGGATTGACGCACTTCATTGATCAGGCATTGATGCGCTCGCTGACGGTTGTTGTATCCTCCAGCCCCAGCAACTTCATCACCTGATCAACGCTTCCGGCGAGCTGAAGTTGGCTGACAAATTCGGGTTTGTGCACCAGATGAGCCACTCGGGTTAAGGTTTGCAGATGTTGTTCATGCGGCAGCTCACGCGGACTGAGCAACACCATCATCACATGCACCGGCGTACGCACCTTGGGGAACACCAGTCCATCCCGGCTGATACCTAGCAACAAGGTCGGCTGCGCCAGGTCGGGTACATGCACATGCACCAATACCGCCCCAGGCGACAGTTCACTGGTGTAACCCCGCCCAGCCCGGATCACCTGTCGCACCAAGGCTCGATGCTTCTCGCGTTGATCGACCAGTCCATGTTCCACCAGCAGTGTCAGCGCACGTTCGTAAGTGATACCCGATAGTTGCAACAAAATGCCCTGACGATTGAGCAGCGACATCGGCTGCCTGCTCTCGGAAGTTGCCACGTCTATCGGTCCGGTCGTACTCACTTGTTCATTGGGGTACACCACCATGCAACTGATGTCCGGGAACTGTTCCACCAATCGCTGCGGCATGCTCGCCAGACTGGGGTTCCATGACAACCGACCTTCACGCGCCGACAGCAGCACCACCAGGTCATCCGGTTTGAGCAGGTTGTTGAGTTCCGCGGAAATATGCGTCCACGAATTCAAACCCTGCGATTTCGGTCGCACCTGCGGCCCTGAATGCATGTACCGCCGAACCCTGGGCAAACTGTTTTCCATCGCCAATACCAACATGCTTGCGCCAATCTGATCCGCCAGGTGACGCAGTTCTTTTTGCGAAAAATTGAACCCATCTTCGCGCTCGGCCAGCGGCGGCAAAAGCAGCACCATGCGATTGATCGTGTTGACCGGGTGAATGATCCGACATACCAGCAACATTTGCGCGCACTGATCCAACAATTGATCGAGTACCGAACCAAAAATACGTTCACTGGTGGTGGCTTCGCCGGTCCAACCCAGCACCACTGTCGAAATGCGCAGTTCGCGCACTGCACGGTTGATACCGTTGGCCACGTTCAGGTCGATGCGCGTGGCTGGTTGAATCGGCACATCCGCCGCTGCCGCCTGTATCACCGCAAAACTTTGTGTCTTTTCCCCGGCTGCCACGTCCTTCTGAGTATCAGGCCCGTCGGGCACCACCGTCACCACATGCACCGGTTCGGTCGATTTGGGTTGACGCAGGTAAAAAGCGATATCCAAAAGCGGTCCAGCATTGTCGGGGCTGCCAATGGGCACCAAAATGCGCTGTGGTGCATCGCCCTGTTTCACCGGCGGCTCTTCCTGCAACGCCACCTTACGCCCATATTTTTCCGTCACCCAGGGGCCCAACATGCACGTGGCCAAAATCATCATGATTGCACCGTTGAGCACCGCTTCATCAAACAACCCGATGCGCACCCCCACGAACACCGCCGCCAGTGTCGCAGCCGCCTGATTGACACTCAGCCCGAACATCACCATACCCTCAGCCCGCGTGTACCCCAGCAACCATTGCGCACTGCGGGCCGCCAGCCATTTGGTGACAATCACCGTCACCACCATCGCCGCACTGACCAGCAAAGCACGCGGCTGTCCCCAAAGCACACGCAGGTCTACCAACATGCCCACCGAAATCAGAAACATCGGAATGAACAACACATTGCCGACGAACTGGATGCGATTCATCAGCGGGCTGTGATCCGGCACCAATCGATTGAGTGCCAATCCCGCCAAAAAAGCCCCGACGATCGGTTCGATGCCCGCCAGTTCCGCAAAATAAGCACAGGTGAAAACCGCTGCCAACACAAACAAAAACTCAGCCGGCCCCTCACCACCGACAGTGCGAAAAAAGCGCTGGCCCACACGCGGCAGCACATACAACACGATCACCATGAACACAGCGATCGACAAACCGAGTTTGATCCAGTAACCCTGATTCAACTCGCCCACGGTGCCTGCTGCAATGATCGCCAAAACCAAAAGCGCTGCCGTGTCGGTGATCAGCGTGCCGCCGACCGTGCTCACCACCGCGCGGTTTTTCAAAATGCCGAATCGACCCATCAACGTATACGGCACCAGTGTGTGCGAGGCAAACATACTGGCCAGCAAAATCGCCACCGGCCAGGTCATGCCCAACACGTAATACCCCACCAACATGCCGATGCCCTGCGGCAGAATGAACGTTAAAAAACCGAACAACCCGCTGTGCAGTTTGTATTGATTGAACAAACGCAGGTTGATTTCCAACCCTGCCACGAACATGATGTAAAGCAGCCCCACCGACCCGAACAACTTCATCGCATCGCCGCGTTCGATCAGGTTCAGTGTATTGGGGCCGACGACCAGCCCGGTCAAAATCAGCCCAATCAGCCCCGGCACACGCAACCTTTCAGCCAGCATCGGGGCAAACAAAATAACCAGCATCAGTATCGCAAACACCAGTACCGGGTTGGTCACCGGCAACTGCGCGTACTGCAATACTGCCCACTGCCACAGTTCACTCATGATTTGCGCAAGCTCTGACCCATTCATGTGCCTAGCTTAACAAACTATGCGCCACGCCCAAATATCAATCAAAAAATGGGCGATCAAATACTGGCCATTTTGTGATTTCACGACCATCATGCGGTTTTGAATAAAGGAAACATCTCGTCTTGGACGTTATTCGTCTCATCCCCGCGGGTTGCCACCTGCGGCTAGACAGACAATGCCTTGATTCTTCGTAGCCGCGGGTGGCAACCCGCGGTGTTTCAAAAAACCTTTATTCGAACCATCGTTCCCTGACGGTCGTAGCACGTCAAAAATACGCATCTTTTTTATTACATCCCATCACGCACCGTCCGCCTGCCCGCGCGTCGATCCTCATACTGCTGCGCAATCCAGTGATAGGTTTTGGTCAGCCCCTCGCGCAACGTCGTCCCCGGCTGCCAACCGAGTATCTGCTGAATCATCGTGTTGTCACTGTTGCGACCAGCCACGCCTTTGGGGGCGCTCAAGTCATAGTGACGATTCAACTTGATCCCGCCGATGTCCTCCGCCAGGGTCACCAACTGATTGATCGACACCATTTCACGCGAACCCAAATTGATCGGCGTCGCGTTGAGCCTTTCACAGTGCATGATCATGTCGATGCCCTGCACGCAATCATCAATGAACATGAAGCTGCGCGTCTGTGAACCATCGCCCCAAATGCTGATTTCATGTTGCCCTGTCGCCTTGGCATCGATCACCTTGCGACAAATCGCAGCAGGCGCCTTTTCGCGTCCCCCGTCCCAGGTTCCATGAGGCCCGTACACATTATGAAACCGCGCAATGGCCGTGAAAAGCCCACGTTCAGCGGTGTATTCCTGACAAAACATCTCGCTCATCAATTTTTCCCATCCGTAGCCCCGCTCCGCTCGTGCCGGGTACGCATCGCATTCCCGCAGTGCATGACAAGCCGTGTCCTTTTGCAAATCGGTGTTGTAAACGCAGGCGGACGATGCAAAAAAATATCGCTGTGCCCCGGCCCGATACGCCGCCTCGATCAAATGCGTGTTGATCAATATGCTGCGCAGACACTCAATACGAAATCGTTCGATGAAACCCATGCCCCCCATGTCGGCTGCGAAGTTATACACCTCGGCTGCATTTTCACAGGCTCGTTCGCAATTCACCCGCTCCGACAAATCCAGGCACAGGTTTTCCGCCCCCGGCAATACCTGATACCAGTCTGCCAACGGTTTTTTATCGACCGCACGCAGCCGGGTGAACCCTTTTTCGTCAAAGTAACGCACCAGTGATCCGCCGATGAACCCGCCCGCACCGGCGATCATAATGACTTGGTCTTTCCGACAGGCATTGCCAAAATCAGGGGCCAGTTTCATGGGCCGACTCCGCAGCATGAGTTATCCTCATCATCGGACACAAGGCCGTTTGAAGAACAAACTTGACGCCGATTTATGCACCATTTGAAATGTTTGCAGGGCTTCCGCGCGTTGATTTTTCACTCGACCACTCGTCCACTTGACCACTTCTTCTCACCGCCACCACCACCGCCACCAGCGCCGGGTCTGCAAACCTCCGAATCGAATGCGTTTGTCCACCGGCACACGAATCAGGTACGTCCAGCGATACGCCTGTTCCACCACCCTTGAAGGCACCACCACCACGTTGCGCACATTGGCGTAAAACGTCTGCCCCATGAACTCGATGGCCGCCCGTGTGCCCACCGCCTTGGGTTCATGCAATCGCAGCACAAACAGCACCGCCATCAAACGCAGCAGCGACGACACAATGAACAACACCCCGTGATACGTCAGCACGATGCCCAGCATCGGCACCGCCATGCGAATGCCTTCGATATGCTTGGTCAGCACACTGGCAAACAACCCCGATAACACGCCTCCAATCGCCACCGCAATGCTGTTGACCACCACATAAGCAGCACCACTCTCATTCTTTTTGCTGCCGGGTTTGCCCCCCGACTTGCTGCCCGCCAGGTCCATCACGATGTTGAAGTTGGCCAGTTCCACCCCCGGCCAGGTGATCGTTGTCAGCAATATCGCCACATAGCCCAGCCAGCTCATCCACGACCATTCGCCCCCGGCTAGTCGCCAGAGCGTCACGTCCCACGGGTCGTTCCAGTTCACCGTTGTCGCAATGTCAGGCCCCATGAACAGCCAGCCGACCGACCCGAACACGATCGTCGTCGAACACACAATCAACACCGGCTTACGACCCAGTCGATCAATCAAACCGCCCCAAAACGGATACGCAATCATCTGACAAAGCAGCGGTAATGCGATGACCATCACCTGAGCCTGCAGGTTGCTCACCCCCAGTTCCTTGACCATATAAAGCCAGACATATTGACCGATGAATCCAATCGCCAGGTTGAGTGTAAAAATAAAACCCAGATAAAAACGAAAGTCACGATCACGCAGCGGCACCAGCACCATCGAAAGCAGACTTTTCCCCGGGTCCAGCTTGCGCGGGTAATCGTCCTTGATCGGCACAAAACAAAGAATGTCCAGCGCGCCACTGATGCCCGCCACCGCCAGTATCAAACTCATGATCAGCATCGCTGCGCCGGGCTGATCCGCTTCGGTTCGTGTCGCCACGTCCAGCAGCCAGCCGATCAGCAGTGTGATGCTGATGCCGACCATCTGCCCGATGCGATTGCGAAAACCAAAATATCGGCCGCGCACCTTGCGCGGTATCACATCCGCCATCCAACTCATCCACGACGGCCCGGGTATGTTGGCAATCGCCCAATTGAAAAATAGCAGCACCAACAGCGCCATCCACCACAGGTCGCCGGTCTGTGGCAGCACCCACGGTATCAGTGCAATCGCCAGCCAGATCAACCGGTGCGTCGTCGCTGCCACCAAAAAGGTGATTTTGCGAAAGCCGTAACGATCCAAAAACCACCCGGCAGGCATCTGAAAAAACACCCCGATAAACGGCAGCGTCGCAATCAACCCAAACGCCCAGTCCGGTGTCCCCAACTTGCGGGCAAACTGCGTCATCACCGCACCGTTGATCGTCCACATCCATGTGGCGCCGAAAATCCATGCAATGGTGATGAAACGCAGGTCATGACGCAACCGATCCCCACGCGACATCGCAGGTATCAGGGTGGTATCGCCATCACCAATTGCTTGGTTTTGCGTTTCTGATTGCGCCATGATGAGTTCAAATCATGAGGTCGAAAACAACTCGCTCAACAATCAATATGCTAACTCATCCCCCGCTTTCACCACAAACCGATAGCCTTGCATCAACGCAATCATGCAACCCGATGCGTAGAGCAACTAAAAAGAACCGATTTTCAACACAGAGGCCACGGAGGTCACAGAGCAGAGCCTTCAATATCAGCATGGACACATTGCCAGACATGCATTCGCCTTCAGTGCTGTGCCCCGGCATGTGAAGCTGTACATTGATGGTTTTTGTTTTTGCTCACAGTACGACACATCGTCCTGCTTATTTGGTTCGCCCGCTTCTCTGTGCACTCTGTGTCCTCTGTGTTGAGTTCTTATATCTACTTGTACGGTTGTCAGACGAACCGAAACTTCATCGTGGCAACGGAATCAAAAACCAATCCATACTCGACATTTCCACCGCAGGCAGCGGTGGCAATTTTTCACCGGTGATCTGCATGATCGCCCAGCGGCATGCCCCGCCGATCTCACGTGTGGTGATTTCATCCTGCATATATTTTCGCAGTGTCCCCAACTCTCCCTCCGCCTTCATCCGACCCAAAGAAATCGCGCTCATCATCCGCACTTCCGTGGTCTCCGGCTCCATGCCGAAAATATCCGTCAACCGAGCGCTGAACAAATGCACCAGTTGCTCATCGGGCTTGCCCTCATGCATCAACCCCAAACCCCATATCGCAGCCCCGCGTGCAACACCATCAAACGAACCCTTGCCGATCACCTTACGCATGATCGGCTGGGCTGGGGCGTACTTCATCCGACCCAGCAACTGATACAACTGATTGCTTTCAGCCCCAACCCCGATCAAAATCGAAAACTCGCCCAGGTCGCCGTAACGTTCAACCGCATTGGTTTTCTTGTAATGCTCGTGCAGTTCCTCCAACCGTTTCAACGCGATCGGTAACGTATCCTCCAATTGCAACCGGCGCAACGCCACACATGCCGCCAGCCGCACCTCCGGCCGACTATGTCGCATTAATTCAACCACACGCTCTACCGACGACTCATCATCCAACCCGCCGACCAGGTACGCAGCCTGTTCCAACCCCTGCCACTTATCACCCTTGAGCACCAGCCGAATGTTGGTCAGCACCGCAGTACGCAGTGCCGGTTGCCATGACAGTTCCGCCAGCCCTTCGCGCACCGTTCGTCGCACGGTGAAATTGACATCATTCAAAGCCGGGGTCAGCAGCGTGATCGATTCCGTTGCTTGATGTGCAAGCAAAGTTTTTACAGCAGTAAGCCGCAATCCCGCATCGTGACTTGTCAGCAATCGTACCGCCAGTTGGGTTGAAATGTGCTTGGGTGACAATGCCAGCAATCGATCCGCCGCCAATTGCGCCACCGCTGGTTCATCATCC
>CAYRTH010000012.1:0-37772 GCA_964427135.1 uncultured Phycisphaeraceae bacterium | reverse complement strand
GGGTGGCTGTGGCACGTCTGCGTGCCACAGAACCATCAAAACGGTGGGCAATCGAAAGACACTTGCCCACAGGCACCCGCCCACGGCGGATACCATCCGCCGCTTTGTTCAAACCACCGCCGAGGGCGGCGGTGCCACATCATGCCAAGGGTTGTCAACACCCCGAAATGATTTGCACACTGCGTTCAACCCATGCGCGTAGTTCGGTTTCACCCGCGGGCAGCCAATGCACACCCTGATAGCGTTTAAGCCAGGTGCGTTGCTGTTTGGCGAATCGACGTGTCTGAATTTTGGTTTGCTCAAAAGCATCGTCCAGCGTGCAACGCCCGGCCAGGTGTTCGAGCACCTGTTTGTAGCCCAGGGCCAGTCGCGCCTGTGGGCCGAGCAAACCCGCCTGTTCAAGCCGTGCGGTTTCATCGGGCAATGATTCATCATCGCGCCCGCAGGCACGGGGGTAAAACATTTCCTTCACCCGTGCATTGATGCGACGGTTGATCAGTTCCGTCGGCCAGTGCAGCCCGATGAGGATCGGCTGATGTCGATATTCAGCCGTGGGTTGAGGGGCTGGTAAATCGGTATTGACAGCATTGGCAGAAGGTTGATTTTTGTAAGCTTGATAGTGCTGGTCCCACTGGGTTTGGCGGGCGCTGATGGGTGAGCCGGTGAGGGTGAAAACTTCGAGGGCACGGATCATTTTTTTGCGGTCATTGCGATGAATGCGTTGCGCGGAGGCAGGGTCCACCCTGGCCAATTGATCGTGCATGGTTTGGTTGTCCAGTTGTTCAAGCTGGGCGCGCAAGGTTGGGTCGTAGCTGGCATCGACAGACGAAGTCGCTTGGGGCGATTCGGGTATGCCGGGGTCACGGGTAAACAGGCCTTCGAGGAAGGCTTTGATGTAAAGGTTGGTTCCGCCCACGATGATGGCCCGGGTTTGTTGCTCGGCGAGCTGTGCCAAGAGCGATTCGCATTGGGTGAGCCAATCGTGCACGGTGAAGCGTTGTGTGGGTTCAAGCAGGTCGATCAGATGATGCGGCACTTGCTGACGCAGCGCGGGAGAAGGCTTGGCGGTGCCGGCGTCCATGTGGCGGTACACCTGCATCGAATCAGCACCGAGTATTTGCGGCAAGGGTTCGCCCAGCTCGTGCAATGCCAGCGCCAATTGCACGGCAAGGTCGCTTTTGCCCCCGGCGGTCGGGCCGAGGATGAGAATGGGGCGAAGTGACAATCGCTGGTTCATGAAGGGATTGTAATGAGGTCGCAACTGCCACGCCTGAATTTCACGTTTCGTGAAGTTCAGGATGGTTGGTCGAATCACAGCGTCGGGTGCTTGGCTGGGTGTTTGAGGTTGTGGCACCGCCGCCCCCGGCGGTGTGCTGATTGAAGGTGACCAACCCAGCCGAGGGCGGCTGGGCTACTCAGATCGTCGGCACACAGCGCCCTGCGAGACGCGTGGCTCGGTGTCGATGACGCCGTGCCCTTGAGGGCCGGATGTTTGATGGGTGATTCAGCGGAAATCATCCGGGGCTAAAGCCCTCGGCGTCACACTTGAACTTATCCGGGGCTAAAGCCCTGGGCGTCACCGTGATGACGCCTTTTTACTTGCGCATCACCACTTCATTCATCACTGTGAACACATCGATATTTTCAACATACACCGGGCCCAAGCCGGCCTTGGCCCAATCGGGGTAAACCTCGGCGAAGTTCACATCCTGTCCACGCACCAGGCTCGCAAAGCGCTGTGCCCCGACTCCCTTGGCGAACACCGGCACCAGCTCCACGGTGTGTGACCCGCTGTGCCAGCGCACCCTCGGCTCACCGATCAGGTCATCGCGCGTGATCCGTGCAAACGCAACCGTGTCACTGCCCGGCCCCATCGGCATCGCATTGCCATGGTCCGTCGTCACAATCACCAAATTACGCGACCAGCCGCCACCAACCGTTTCCACCCACTGCACCACCGCATTCACCGCATGGTTGAAATCCATCTGCTCCTCGATGATGCGACTGGTCTGGTTGGCATGGGCTGCCCAATCCACCGCCCCGCCTTCGATCATCAAAAAAAAGCCTTTGCCATGGCTCTGTTCATGCAACACCCGCAACGCCCCACGACTCATCGTCGGCAAATCGGGCACGCCTTGCACCTTGGGCGACTCCCCCACTTTTTGTTTTGCCTCATAGCCCTGCCGATTTTGTTGCAGCGACGCAGCCACGCGCGGCAGGCCGAACAATCGATTTTTGCCCTGCATGTCGAGGTTGCCTTGCGCCAGCGCTTGAAAATCATCACGGGTTTCGATGAAGCGCCATGAACCATTTGCAGCCGTACCGTTGGCCAGTGATTCGTACTGCGCCACGGTCATGAAGTTTCCCGCCGATTTATCGCGCAGTTGACCTTCATGGCCGTAAAGCGGATGCCCTGCACCCATCACGACACTCAACTGGCCTGACTCGATCATTTGCCGTGCGATGTCGTGGTAGTTGGAGCGATTGATATTGAAGGCGCCGAACGCGGCGGGCGTGGCGTGACTGAAAGCCACCGAGCTGATGGAGCCGATGGCCATGCCCTGTGCCTTGGCGTTCTGCCAAAGGGTTTGCGGCATGGGGGCGCCGACCTCGGCCGGGTCGTTGTCCCAGTTCAGGCCGCTGTTGTAAGTTTTGTGACCTGTTGCCAATGCGGTACCTGCTGCCGCCGAGTCGGTCGGGTTGCGTCGCAGGTAGTCGTAAGCCTTGAAATACCGGGGGTAATTGCCCCTCATGCCTTCGACGGGGGTCGGGTCCCACGCCTGATTCGGGTCGTACACCACTTTTTGTTCATGTCCGCCGGTGGGCTTGCTGCTGGTGTTCAGCGGCACCGTACTCATGAGCACCTTCACCGGAAAGTTGAAGTACGCAATTTGCGGACTGAGCGTCTGTCCGTGTTCATACAAACTGGCCATGTCCCACGTGCCGATGCTCGCGCCATCGGTGATCATCAAAATGACATTCACCGGCTGCGACTGCACCGATTCCAGCAGCACCGGCTGGGTTGGTGTGCTGACCGAACGAACACAACCCGTCATGGTCAGCAGCGTGAGCAATGCTGTCGATATCCCTGCTTGTAAGCGATTCATTTGAAATGACTCCTTTCAATTCACACTACACCGTTCGCAGATGGTCTGCAAACCCGTAAATTGATGAAATGTGCCATTTGTTTTGCAAAGATCGAGTCATCCCCCTGCGCGACAAAAAGCCCAGGCATGGCCATGCCTGGGCTTTGCATTCGACATCACAAGTTGATGTTGATGATTCATGCGATCGACACAGCCCCATCATCATCATCCGCGCCGACGCAGCAACATCGCACCTGCACCGATCACCAGCAGGGCAAAGCTCACCGGTTCGGGGACGAAGGTGACTTCCAGCCGTGGTCGCACACTGAAGTCAGCCGCTTCGCTGCTGAAAATATCAACGCCGTTGGTACCGTTGACAAAGGGATTGAGCAGCCAACCGAGGTTGGTTTTGGTGCCGTTGGCAATCGCCTGAATGTAAGCGGTGACATCAATTTCCAACGTTCCAGTCGATACGTTGCTACTACCGGTATTGGCGCCAAACGTGGCGATGATGGCCGTGGCCGCTTCAACGCCATTGACCTGCACACCATTGCCCATGCTGTTCCAGGTGCTGCTTTCGTCCCAGTTGATCAGCATTTCATGGACCGTAAAACCGCTGCCGGGGTCGAAGGCTTCGAGTACCAACTTGGCGGATTCAATCGCTGCGCCGGGGGTGATCTGATTGGCATCGCTACCGACGATGTCATCAAAGCGAATCAGCCCCTGATTAGGTTTGCTGCCCGGCGAACCATCATCCCCATCGACACTCATAAAATCGACATTCCCGAAACTGCGCCCGCGCGAATCACCATTGCCGCTTTGTCCCGCGCCCGCTGCGGTTTCGTTGCTGCGAATCATCGTGTCCTGCGTACCCGCATAACCATTAAGCCCATTGCGGAACACCCGGTCCGGCTGCGGCGGCAACGGCGGCGGAGGAATGAACACCGGCACCAAGCGCGTCGCAAAATCAATATTCAAATCAAACTGACTGGCGAAATTGCCCACCTGTGCCACCGTCTCGGTCTGAAACTGATCCAACACCGGCGAATAAGTTTCGACACGAATGCGGTTATTAGGGATATCAAAATTAAACAAACGCAACCAACCATCACCCCCACGCGGGTAATCCTGATAATCCTGCAATACCTCAAACACCTGTCGCCCGGCGTTATTGGTGCTGATCTGGTGATATTCGCCATCGTTGCCGCTGGCCACGCTCAGACTGTGATAGTGACCGTTGAGTACCATGAAAATCTGATCGTTGTTTTTAATCAGTTGGTCCCACACCACGTTCCCCGATCCGCTCCGCCCCGGCGGGTCATCGTCAATGTGTTCATGCGTACTCACAATAAACGGCGTGCTCGGGTTGGCGTTCAAAATCGACTGCGCCCACTGAATCGGCGAAGGATCACGGAACGGAATGTTCACGTTCGGCTGCCATTCCAGCGACAAATGAATAAAGTTGAACCCGCCCGCAGAAAACTTCTGGTAGTGATTGACACCACTGGGGTCCGATCCGCCGTACCAGCTTTTTCCCGCAAACCGACTGGGCCCAAAGTAATTCACATAGTTGGCCGTGCCGGTGCTTTTGCTGCCGGTGCTGTTGTAGTCGTGATTACCCGGCAGAATCCCATAGGGAATGTTCACCCCATCCAATACATCCATGGCCGTGTCGGCACGATCCCACTGCGTAATACTGTTGCCTTCGCTGACAATGTCGCCAAGGTGTGTGACGAACTGAATGTTGCGCGGATTGCTGCCGGTCACCTGATTGGCAATCCACTGGGTCTGCTGCGTGAAAAGCAGAGCGTTGCTGGCGTTGTTCGAATAATTCTGAGTATCCGGCAACGCCACAATCGTGAAGGGTGTGTTTGCCAAGGCCTGCTGCGAAACCACCGCCGTCATTGCACAAAACACCAGGGTTTAAACCTGTACCTGCTTCATTGCTTTTCCTCCTTTTGAAAGACTCAACACTTCCGTTCGACATCCGGTCGCACGGTTAAGTAGCCAATCGCCGAGGGTTTGTTGATCCCTGACCCGCTCACGAAACGTCCAAGCTTTAACGCACCATTATTAGCCACATACTTGAAATCAATATCAAATTGATGAATTTGTGATGTGAAATCCATTGCATCCAATTGGTATTGAACGTCGGCGAAATCTCTCTATTTTTGAGTGTCCAACAAGAAAGCCCAGGCATGGCCATGCCTGGGCTTTGCATTCGATGACCTGTGTCGATGTTACTGAGTCAAGGGATTGACACCGACCACGATCAGCAGCCGCGCCGACGCAGCAGCATCGTTCCCGCGCCGATCACCAGCAGAGCAAAGCTTGCCGGTTCAGGCACCATGGCGTTGAACATCACGGAGTAAACATCGGTGTTGTTGATGTAACGTCCGTCGTTGAAACCAAGCACGTTCACCAGGCCGGGGTCATTGCCATCGACCTCCGCATAGAACAGGTCCGCGCCCGCACCCATCGCCCACAGCAGGGTGTTTTCATTGGTGTGCGTGCCATAGTGCCAGCGTACGCCCGGCAACACGCCCTGACCGTTGTTCTGAATCGGTTCAAATGCGATGGTGTTGGAATTGGGGCCCATCGGCATCGCATTGCCATGGTCGGTCAGCACGATCACCAACGTCTCGTTCCAGTTGCTGTTGGCGTTCACCCAGTCCACCACAACCTCGACCGACTTGTTGAAGTCGATCTGTTCTTCAATGATGCGACCGGTGTTATTGGCGTGGGCTGCCCAGTCCACCGCACCACCTTCCACCATCATGAAGAAGCCGTCAGCGTTTTGACTCAACACATTGATCGCACCCTTGGTCATCGTTTCCAGGGTCGGCACACCACTGAGGTAAGCAAGACCGCTGGGGTTGTTGGCATCGACCGTAGTACCACTGCGTTTGTATTGCAACGTGTCGTACACCTGCGGCACGCCGATGATTTTTTTGTTCACCGGCAGTGTGCCGTTGGCCAGGGCCTCGAAGTCAGCCTTGGATTGAATCAGTTGCCAATCACCGTTGGGGTCGTTGATGGTGTTCCAAGCGGTCTGCGAGATGTAGCCGCCGCCGGTGCCTGTTTCATTGGCGAACGATGGGGTGCTGCGCAGTCCACCGCTGGAGTTGTAAAGCGGGTTGCCGCCGCCCATGATCAGGTCCACCGCGGGGTTGTTGACCATGGTTTTGCTGATTTCGCCATAGTTATTTCGGCTGATGTTCTGCGCACCAAACGTGGCCGGGGTCGCATGACTGAAAGGCACGCTCGACAGAATGCCCGTGGCTTTGCCCATCGTCTTGGCGGTCTGTGTAATGTAACCCAGAGGCTGAGCAAAATCGTCGTAGTCAATGGCGTTGTTGTAAGTCGCCTGACCGGCAGCCAGTGCGGTGCCTGCAGCAGCCGAGTCGGTGTAGTTTTGCTTGATGTAGTTGTAGCCCTTGAAAAAATCGCCCGTGCCCGTTGGCGTCGTGTCCCAAGCCTTGGCCGGGTCGTAGCCAACCTGCGGCAACCCCGTAAATTGCGGTGAACTTGCGGTATTCAGCGGGTAGGTCGTCATGCCGAGTTTGACACCGAAGTTGTCATACGGCTGCATCCCCTTCTGACCATATTCCCAGTAGCTGGCCATGTCCCACGTGCCCCAACTGGCGCCATCACTGATCATCAGAATCACGTTCTTGGCCTGCTGAGCCTCGGCTGTGCTCACCATCAGGCCCGTGCCCATCACCAGGGCGACCGCCGCCGTGGCAATGCCCATCGATTGCTTCGATAACGTCATGACAAATCCTCCATGAATCAAGTACGCACGGATCGCGCCAGCCCTGGTAACACACCACGACTGCCGAGCGAGCGTCACTTGTTGATTACGGGTTACCCTGAACTTTTACATACCACTCATCCGCGAACAGCTCATGCGGCACGAATCACATACCCCCTGCGAACGTGTGTTAAGGTAACCGGGCGTTGTTAGCGAATTGATTGGCTTTTGTGTTATTCAGATAAAACTATCGCTTGTTGTGTGTTACGTCGTCATGGGTATTTCGCAAGCCAAGAACGAGTCGCATCTACGAGCCGCGACCGTCAGGGAGCGGTTGCTATCTGCATCAACTCGACGGCAAGACCGCTCCCTGACGGTCGCGGCTCGTTCAATCGATCAAAATGCATTTGCCTTGATCACAATGCCTCGGTTTGCTCACGACGCATAAACCCGTGACAATCATCGCCGGAGCATTGCATGAGTTTGAAGGTACATATTTATTCCGCCACGGCTGGCATCGGTCACGTGCGCGCCGCACAAGCCCTTGAAGCCGCCTTCGCAGAACACCAACCCGACACACTCGTGCAACATCACGACACGCTCGCTTTCACCAATCGTGTGTTCCGCAAGTTGTACGCCCAGGCGTATCTCGAAATGGTGCGTCTTTCCCCAGCCATGTTCGGTTGGCTTTACGACCGTACCGACAAACCCTGGCGCAGTCGCCGGTTTATTCAAGCCATTAACAAGCTCAACACCCGGCCACTGGTCCGCATGATCGCCCGTGAACAACCCGACATCGCGGTATGTACGCATTTTTTACCGGTGGAAATTTTGTGTCGATTGAAGCGGCGGGGTTTGTTCGATCAGCCGATTGTGTCGGTGATCACCGACCTGGACGCGCATGCCTTCTGGCTGGCGCCTGAAGTCGATCACTACTTTGTCACATTGCAGGAAACCGCGGAGCACCTGCAACGACTGGGCATCGATGCTTCGCGCATCAGTGTCACCGGTATTCCGATAGACCCGCGCTTCGCACAACCCTGTGACCGATTGGCGGTATTGCGTGAATACAATCTTTCACCCGACCTGCCGACGTTGCTCATCTCCACCGGCGGCTTTGGCGTCGTCGGTAATGTTCGCCGTATGCTCGATACGCTGCTGACGATGCAAACCCCGGTGCAGATGTTCATCGTCTGTGGCAAAAACGCCGGGTTGAAAACCACGCTCGAGGATGAACTCAAAAATCAACCCGACTCGGTGCGGGCACGCATTCGTGTGCTGGGCTTTACCAACGACATGGACAAACTCATGTCAGCCGCAGACCTTCTGGTCGGCAAACCCGGCGGACTCACCGTCAGCGAAGCCCTGGTTCGTCACCTGCCCTTGTGCGTGGTCAATCCGATTCCGGGACAGGAAGAGCGCAACAGCGATCACCTGCTCGAAGAAGGTTGTGCGATTCGCTGCAACAATCTGCCCGTGCTGGGTTGGAAACTCGACGAACTATTGAGCGAAGCAGCGCGATTGCAGATAATGCGCAAAAACACGCAACGCTTGGCCAAACCTCATGCTGCTGACGACATCATGCGTGAATTGGTGAGGCGCTATGATCACCTCCATCAAAACAACAGCCGTGAAAGGTCCGTCCCAATTTCAAAACCGGGGGTGGTCAAACGCTTGCGGAAGCGGGTCTGGTCGGCCCTGGGCGGCAGTTGAAGTTGTATCGGCATGCCACTGGCAGCTTGTCTGCCAGTGCGAATAGCGATGTCAGCCGCGAATTGCTCTAGGTGGCATTCAAGTCAACACATCCGCGCACGGCGGCGCAAGCAAACGCCTGCGGTGAACGTCACAAGCAGCAAGCCCGCACTCGTCGGCTCTGGGATGGTGGTCACAATCAAACCATATTCACTGGCGTGGTTGGCGTTGACCCAGACATAATTTTCCAGCGTGTTGATGCCGCAGTAACCAATTTGATCAACAAACTGATTCACCCCGGCATCGAGGCTGTTGCCCATGTCGCCGAAAATCGTCGTCCCGCCGAGGTACCAGCGTTCTTCGTCCGCATTCCACCAATAGGGACGCAGTTCCGCTTCCTCCGAAATGCCCCACACCGCGAGGGTTTGCTCGTTGTAGTAAAACTTGAGGGTCACAAACGCCAGGGCAATTTCCGCATCGCTCTTGCCTTGTGATCGCATCAATTCCTGTTTTTCTTCAACCTGCGCTTCGATCGTGGCGGGGTCGAAACGGACGGTATCGGGCAGACCTGAGGTATTTTCACCCAGACCATTGCCCAGCTTTTCCGGGTCATCGGGGGACAGACGATACAGGCCTTCTTCTTCAATCGTTCCGCCAGTGCTGACGGTGACGATGGTGCGTCCAAGCAGTTGTGCACTGCCGGTGAGTATGATCGACGTCGGCTCAAGCGATTCTTCGGGAACCCACTGCACGCCACGTTCATCGGTCCACCCGGTGTAAGGCACATCATCAGCCGGAGTGCGCAGATTTGCCGGGTTGAACAACGCTCCCGCCGGATGCTTGACGGATAAAAACCTCACATTGGAGCCTTGCTGACCCTGATACTGACTGCTGCCGTCAACGACCAGAGCGGACTGATCGCCGATGCCATCATCAAACACGCCGATGGCCGGTCCGTCCGCAAAGTCCCAATCAATACCGTCCATCATCCAACCGGGAATCTTCCGGGCGACAAGGTCGGTACTGAGGTGCTCGGCAAAATAATCATTGAGCGTGATGTGCAGACCCAGCGGGTTGGCCACACCGTGGTGATCCAAATGGGTGCGCAGTTCATTGATCGCTTCGGGGGTGTTGGCGGTGGGCGCAAAACCACGGGTCTGTTGCCAATAGTCGGCGACCATGGCCGCGACCGTGGTCCACAGGCCGCCGTCGCCATCCTGAGGCTGGGCGAATTGCTGCACCGCTGGGCCGGGGGTGTCTTGACCGAGGACTTGGCGATACGTCGGCATCGCAGCCACCACCTGCAAATGCTGGATCACCTTGAATTCAGCGTTGATCGCCACCGGCTCATCGCTTGAAGTGCTGGTTCCCCGAACGGTCAATGCGATCCAGCTTCCAGCTTTGAACGTGTCACGGTAGATACCCGTTTGCTGACGATCCCCCAATTGCAGCAGCGTACCACTGGCTACGTACTCAGGCAGGTATTCCAGCGGATTGTGATTGAGCGACAGCGTTTCTATATCCCAATCCGAGGAACCCAGCCCTCCCGCCGAGGACGTGAACTTTTCGGGATATTGACAGTCCGGGCGCCGATCCAGACTCATCCCCAGACTTGCATCTCCCGCAGTACCGCGAGCCAGACCCTGGGCCTGCAAACTTACGACCAACGGCTGCACCCAGATCGGCTGACCGGGTCGAAGCGCACTGTCAGCCCCAGCCACCAGCCGCAGGGTCGCGCCTTCTTCAGACACGCCGTGCAAAAAAGAGGATGAATTCGCCGACCAGGTGGCAAACCCCGGCTTGGTGCCCAGTTTGGCATCAATCGCAATCGAAGCGGGAACGTTGCCGATCACCTGACCGTCCGAGTTCAAAATCGCCCGGCCAGTGGCGTAAGCACTCAGATGAAAACCAAGTTCCAACTTCGCCAGCAACGAACCCGGTCCCGTGAACTCGGCGGCGGTGTGATTCACCTGTGTGATGGCAACTCCGGCGCTGGTTCCGTCGTCGTCAAGCGCCAGGGCTTGCGGCGGTTGAACACTGGACCAGCCCAGGTTCGTGGTACCGGTACTCGATCCGCCTGCGGTAACACCTGCGGTGGCACTCATGCCAAACAGGTTTGTTGTGGTTGGCGATTGGAGTTCGATGTCCGCTGCTGCCAACATCGCAGGCAGTGATAAAAACAATCCCACGGCCAACCCTGAAGTACAGAGGTGCCGACCAAAGCGCACAAATAACTGCATTTTCCCTCTCCCTATCCTCAAAAAAATAATGAGGCACAAATCACGCACAAACAGCCAATCAAAAGACTTGATAATCTGTTTTACTCAATTGTGCGACGGTCGGCAAGTCGATAGGGGCGGGGGATCATCTTTGGGTTGCCAAGCAACCTGGGCAAATGATGCAACCGTGGCGGGAAATCAGGCGACCTCGGCGGGGGGCAAAAAGTTGGCGCTCATGGCCGGATTTTCATCCCCGAGGCGAACCTGAACGTCACCCACGCCCAAAATGTGCAACAAGCCCGGGTCGGCGACGAATTGCCCGCCGATGAGGAACAGGTCATCATCGACCTTGCGCCCGTGACGAATGAGCATGGTCATTTGACCCACGACATGATGATGTGCCAGAAAATGAACTCGCCAGAGGGAATTGACAGGCAGTTCACGATCGCACAAAAAGCCCAGCCCACCCCATGACAAATCGCGGATCAGCACCGGCACCGGCAGGCGGTCGGTTTGTCCATCTTCAGGCAACAACTCGGCATCGCCACGCACCACCCAACGGTTGAATTGACGCTGGCCCTGATTACGTCCCTGATTACGCAGGGTTTCCAACCGGGCCACGGCGTCCAGCAGGATATGTGGGTCTTTATGCGACATCGTACAAGCCTCCGCCGAGGATGAAGGTTTGGGCAACGACCAATACCATCACCGTCAACTGTCAACACCACCCCACAAAGGTTTTATCGACAGAGGCAGGCTGAGTCTTGAGACGCTCCGGCCGCGGATTAATACATGTGATAACTGATGCCCGAAAAAAGAACTGTTTCATCGCTCAATGAATGGTGGGGCAGGCGTCCCGCCTGCCAACGGCCGTAGGCTCATGCCCTTCTCTGTTAAACCACATGGGCTGTCGCCCATTTAGAGCAATTTGCGTAATTATTTGACCAGTCGTGATGCCAGTTCCGTCCCCTCTCCCTCCGGGAGAGTAGGAGTGTTCGCTTCGCTCTCATTTGGGTGAGGGCGTGTCTTATTTTTGATTTATACTTGATTTACAGTATGAAAATACACTGCGCCCTCACCCGGCCTCGCAGACTCGGCCACCCTCTCCCGGAGGGAGAGGGGGCTAAAAATTACGCGAATTGCTCTAACAGGCGGGACGCCTGCCCTACCAAGCCATGAAAAAACCGTTCGATGGCTGTGATGCGCGGGGCACATCAAGGCCACACGAACGGTTTTGAAAAGTCGAGCAACAAAAATCAGCGATTGGGGACCGGATATCGACTCATGCCAATGGGCCGATCCAAAAACCAGATGCGATCCCAGTCGTCGTGAATTTGACTCATGGTCGTGTCCAGCGCCCGCGCCGTGGTGTTTTTTCGCTGCTCCGAGGTCTTGGACACACTTTGCAACTCCGGCGACATATCCGCTCGCACATCTTCAGCGGTAATGTACCCATCATCGTATTCCGATGAGCTTTGGCAGCCGGTGAACATCAGGGGGGCGACTGCCAGTGTGAACCCAGCCAGTCGGAGAGTGAGTTTGTTCATGATGCGTACCTCGTGCAAGCGGATGGTGATCAGTGAAAACCTTACTTGATTGTGCCGGTTTTCGACGGAATGTCAACCCTGACAACCAATCCATCGAAGCAAACCGAAGAACGTTTTCAACACAGAGGGCACGGAGTTCACAGAGCGGAAAAATCAGATTGATTAAAAAAACATAAGCAGGTCAGAGCACATCCGATGATCAATTGATTGGTGTGAGGCAATGCTCAACACCTGATCTGTATCATGACTTCTCTGTGTCCTCTGTGAACTCTGTGTTGAAATCTGTGTGTTGGCGACCTGTTTTACCGTGAACGTATCAGCAGTTACTTGAACATCGCGGGGTTTTCGGCGGCTGGTGCAGCGGGGGAAACGGGAGTCGCGGTCGCGGCAGGGGCTGGGGTTACAGGGGCATCGACTGCCGGGCCGGGGTCGATGTTACCGGCGGTGCTGGGCACCAGGTAAATTTCAACCCGTCGATTGGCCTGCGCTCCACGCGGACCATTGGGCACTACTGGACGGAACTCGCCGTAACCAGCGACAGACATGCGTGCCTGAGGCACGGCTGCACCGGCCAGCACGTCTTTGACGGAAATCGAACGGTGCACGGACAGGTGCCAATTGGTCGGGTGCATGGCTCGGGTTTCCGCACGGGCGATGCGAACGTTATCGGTGTGGCCGACGATCATGGCTTCGTACCGCTGAGCTTCGGGCATGTTGATGATGCTGGCGATGCGACGCAATACGGTCTGTGCATTGGGGTTAACTGTTACGCTGCCCAAGGCAAAGGTCAGGTCGCTGGCGATGCGCACCATGCCGCGACGCGGATCATAGGTGAGCAGTTCGGGGTTGGCGGCGGCCAGATCACGCAGAGCGGAATCGACCGGGCCAGGCAATACGATTTCGCTGGCACCCATGTCGCGCAAGCGTTTTTCCAGTTCCGCCAGGCGCTGGGTCATGCGATCCTTGTCCGCCAGGGCTGCTTCGAGGCGCACCTGCAGGTCGGAATCGCTCACCGCGCTGCGGCTTTCACGCAAGGCGCGAATTTCCGATTGGGCAGCTTCCAACCGCACCTGAAGCTCCGCGTTCTGTTCCTTTTCCTTGAGCAGAGCGGTACGGGTACGATCAAAATCGGTTTGTGAAACACAACCCACCGCCAGCATTGCCACCATGCTCAAACAAGCCAATCGCAGGTACGTCTTCATCTGATTTTTCCCTTGGTTGGTCGCGCGTGCCATTTGACACAAGCTTAACCTAACAGGCTATCTTATCAACCGGCAAATGCAACTTGGTGACCACGAAGCACATGAAGAAATAGGGGCAGTTGGCTGGAAACATCACCGCGGGTTTCCACCCGCGGCTATGAAGAATGGTATTTCATCCGCGTAGCCGCGGGTGGAAACCCGCGGTTCTTCACAACAACCCTTGACAATCACTATAGCCGCTGCGTGGCTTAACTTCGCTTGGCAGGTAAAAATCGAACGCCGTGTTTTCGATGGTGACTAATGATGTCGGTTGCAACAACGATCATTCAAGCCGGGGCGGTGCGCGACGCTGTGGTGGTGAACCATCGGCCGGGCGCGATTGCCATCGATGACCAAGGCTCGATCCTCGCAGCAGGGCCACTTGATGCCGTGAAACCCATGGCGACCACGCACACCCGTGTGATATCAATGCCCGATCAACTGATTTTGCCCGCATTGGTCAATGCTCACGCTCACTTGGACCTGACTTTTCTGGGCCCGCAGCGTTATGAGGGTAACTTCATTGATTGGCTGTCACGGATCACCGACCTTCGCCTGGGTGGCCAATCGGTGGAGTGCATGACCCAGTCGGTGCATGAGGGGTTGCGTCAATCGTATGGACAGGGGATCGGTTATGTGGGGGACATTGCCGGGTCGGTACATGCGGTCAAGGCTCGCAGCAGTGCATTGATGGCTTTGCCGGGGGTCAGTTACCTGGAATGTTTTGGGGTGGGTCGCGGACAGGTCGACGGGTTCATTCGATTACAACGGGCCTTGGCGGAATTGCCGATGGCAACCAAATATTTCAAAGTAGGTTTATCACCGCACGCGCCGTACACCGCAGGCTTGGCACTGTACCTGGCGGTGACCCAATTGGCGGAAGAAAAGGGTTACCCCCTTTGCACCCACCTGGCGGAGTCGTCGGCTGAAATCGAATTTGTACGCGACCTGACCGGCCCGTTCGTGGCACGTCGCAAACAATTGGGGTTGTGGGATGACACCCTCGCACCCACCGGCTTGCACCCAATCGATTGGCTTGAACCAGCGTTACGTCGCACACCCTGGTTGGTGGCCCATGCCAACTACGCTCAGGGCGATCACATCCGCTCACTGGCATTCCACCAAACGAATGTGGTGTATTGTCCGCGCGCCAGTGATTATTTCGGGTTTCCGTCCGGCACCGGCGGGACGCATCCGTATCGCGCCATGTTGCAGGCCGGGGTGAACGTCTGTCTGGGCACTGATTCGATTTTGTGTCAGCCCCCGGCGAACATCGAGCCTCAGCCACTGAGTATGCTGGCACAAATGCGTCACCTTTACCAGCGTGATCAAACCGACCCTGATTTATTGCTGCGCATGGCCACAGTCAACGGCATCAGCGCCTTGGGTTTACCTTCGGGTTGTGCGACTTTGCAAGCCGGTGCCCCGGCCCGATTGATTCAAGTGCCATTCGATGTCAAAAACTCAACCGACCCATTGCAGCAGGTGTTGACGAATCGTGAATCGGTGCAGCCGATGGTTTGGCTGGATGCTCAGGGCAAGTTCAAGGGGGGGCGAACGTGACCATTCGCAGGCAGCCGGAGGATTTTATTGTTGATGAACAGTTGACCCCCGCTGCACAGGCACTGGTGCAGACACAACCTTCATCCAACCACCCGTTTGCGTTGTATCAATTGAGTAAAAAAAGCACGAACACACCACAGGCCGTGGCCGAGTTGGGGAAGCAGTTGCGTGTGAAACCCGGTGATGTGGCGTTCGTGGGTTTGAAAGACAAACACGCGGTGACGTCGCAATTTGTTTCAGTACGCTTGAAAAATGCCCCACAACAGGTGCAGCAATATCAATGGCAGGCCCAGCGCGTCGGTTGGCTCGGTTCGCCGCTGGTCGCGGACATGGTGGCCGGCAACCGGTTTGTGATATTGGTGCGTGATTTGTCCGTGCCACAAGCAGAAGTCATGCAAACTCTCGCTGCCAAGTTGTCCTTGCCTCATCATGATCGACCGTCGCATGACCATCGACCATCGCTGATGGTGGTCAACTATTTCGGGGATCAGCGTTTTGGCTCGGCTCGACATCGTGAGGGGTTTGCGGCCCCCTTGCTGTTACAAGGTGATTACCTGGGGGCGCTGAAATTACTGATTGCCACGCCATCGCGCAAAGACAAGCAGACGGTGAAAGTGTTTCGGCGCACGCTGGCGGAGCATTGGGGTGATTTTGCAAAGGTGTTGCCGAGGCTGCCGCGTTGCCAGGATCGAGCCGCCATTGAGGTACTGGCCAAAAACCCGGCTCATGGGATGCAGGCCTTTGCAGCGCTGCCCTACTTCACGCAACAGATGTGTGTTTATTCGTATCAATCGTATTTATGGAACCGCATGGCCCGCGTCTGGCTGGAACGAACCTGCCGGGGTTCCATGTATGAAGTCGATGATGCGTTTGGGGCGATGCTCTTTGTGCCGACTGCCGCGATACCGCCCGCCATGATCGATGCTGATTTACCCGTGATGGGTCGTGGCACGGAATTGGTTGAACCCTGGAAGGTCGTGGCGGAAAAAGTGTTGCACGAAGAAGGCATCGCTTCACTGCGCGATTTGCGTTTGCCGGGGTTGCGTCGTCCTTTTTTTGGGGAATCGCCCCGTCAATTGTTCATGCGTGTGAGGGACTTTGAGCCTGGTGATATTGAAAATGACCCGCTGACCAAGGGTCGCAAAATGCGCCGGGTCAGTTTCGCTTTGCCGCGGGGCGGGTATGCCACCGTGGTACTGCGCGCCTTGGGGCAGTGAACCCCCGGCTTGTTAAAGTGATGAATGGTTTATGATGGGCCTGAATGAATGGCGGTAAAGGCCCACCCATTTAGCCCCCGGTCATTGACCGGGGGCTAAGTGAGAAGGGCAAACGGTGATTTCACCCCGTGTCACGCATAAGGTTCACCCATGGACAACCGTTTTGGCTTTCGTGATTTCGTCATGGCTGGGTTGTGTCTGCTGGTGGTCATCGTCGTGCTATTGGCGATGAAGCAGTACGATCGGCAATACCAGCGGGTGGTACGCATTGGCGATGAACTGCGTGATCAGACCGCTGAACAGGCACAGCTTCGTCGCGACATCGGCGAACTACGCCGACTCATCGAACAAGGTGTGCGGGTTCAATCATCGCAAACGTCAGCCACCGCTTCGACATCGCCGGGTATTTCGTCGCATACCGACGCGACCCCTGCAACCAGTGATTCACAAATCGCTGTTGCCATGACCGGGGCTGGCAACGACAGTTTTGAACGTTTGCGTGCCATGCGTCAGCATGCCGACTTTGCCGAGGGTGATTGGTGTGTCGATGCCTTTGGCGCCAATGTCGCCAAGGTGACGCCGCTGGTGTCGGTGGATGCCTATGGGGCGGCGATTCAGGCACGAGTCATCGAAAACCTGGCGGACCGCGATCCGCAAACCCTGCAATGGAAACCGACGCTGGCGCAAAGTTGGCGGATCGATGACAACACCCCCGCCTGGCAAACCTTTGTCGATGCCCGCATGGCTGTGCCCTTGACCGAAGCACAAATCATCCGCGAACCGGGCTGCCCCCCTGCCGATCAAACCCAGGCGCGATCCGACTACATTGTCAAACGATTGGCTGAGGGTCACAGGCTTGATGACATCGTCAATGAACCCGAATGTCCGCCTGCCACGTCGATCACTTTTCAACTGCGTCAGGGTGTCACCTACTCCGACGGTTCGCCCTTTACCTCCGACGACATCGTTTGGAGTTATCAATGGATCATGAACCCAGCCGTCGATGCCCCGCGCGAACGACAGGTCATGGAAAACGTCAAAAGCGTCACCGCCAACGGGCTGAATGAAGTGACCTTTGCTTTCAAGGAACCCTATTTTGAAAGCTTCGGACGGGCAGCAGGCATGACGATTCTGTCACGTCGTTTCTACGAACAATACACCCCGCAGCAGTTCAACCAACTGCCGGGCCTGCTCATCGGCACCGGCCCGTACCGACTCGAAAGCCCTTCCGACTGGGCGCCCGGTCAATTGCTGGCCCTGGTCCGTAACCAGCGTTACTGGGGGGTACGACCGGCCTTCGACCGATTGATTTACCGCGAAGTCAACCTCGATGCCGCCCGAATGACCCTTTTTCGAAATCGTGAAATCGACCTGTTCTCCGCTCAGCCAGAACAGTACAAACAAATGCTCAAAGAACCCGACCTGTTGGCTCGCTCCAAACACTTTGAATTCGAACGCATCACCGGCGGCTACGGCTTTGTCGCCTGGAACGCCAAACGCTTGAATCACCATGTCACGCCTTTCGCTGATGCACGGGTGCGTCGCGCCATGACCATGCTGATCGATCGTCAACGGTTGTTTGATGAAATTTTGCTGGGCTTTGGCATACCCGTCACCGGGCCGTTCAACCGTTTGTCACCACAAACCGATCCGACCATTGAGCCCTGGCCGTTTGATGTGACAACAGCGCGAAACCTTTTGCGCGAGGCTGGTTACTTCGACCGCAACAACGATGGCATCATCGACAGCCCCGATGGTCAACCCTTCCGCTTCAAAGTGACGTTCCCTTCGCAGACCGGTTTTTGGGACCGCGTGATGCTCTCACTCAAGGACAACCTGGCACGTGCCGGCGTGGTGATGGAACTGGACCCCCTCGAATGGTCCGTGTTCGCCGAGCGCATCAAGGCCCGTGATTTCGAGGCCCTTTGCATGGCATGGTCCGGCGGAATCGAATCCGACATCCGACAGATGTTTCACAGTAAATCAATACTCGACGGCGGCGATAACTTCACCGGTTACAGCAACCCCAAACTCGATGCCCTCATCGATCAGGCGCGACGTGAGGTGAACGAAGAAAAACGCATGCCGCTGTGGCAACAGTGTCATCGGATTTTGCACGATGATCAGCCCTACACGTTTTTGTACAGCCGAAAAAGTCTGATTTTCATCGACGACCGTATTCAGAATATTGAACCCGTTCGCCTGGGTTTGAATGACCGGTACGAATGGTTCGTACCCAAGGCGGTGCAGTTACGAAAATAAAGAAGTGGCCAAGTGGCAGTGAATTTCGAATTTCGGATTTCGAATTTCGGATTTATCGAACTCAAACCATTACTCGTTCAGGTTCTGCTTCCTCAATATTCGAAATTCGAAATTCGAAATTGGAAATCCGAAATTCCTTATGACGCACTACATCCTTCGCCGTCTGTTGCTGATGATACCCACGCTGTTGGGCGTGACGGCTGTGGTGTTTTTTGTCATGGCGCTGTCGCCCGGTGGCATCGGCGGACCCATGCTCAGCGAAGGCGGCGAAATGCAGGCCCGTGAACGACAGGCCATGCGCGATTACTACCGACAACGCTACGGGTTGGATGACCCGCTGTTCGTGCAATACCTGCGCTGGCTCAACCGTGTGTCACCCATCGGCTCATGGTCACATGCTGCCCAACAACCCGCACAAGGTTTTGGTTTTGTCACGGCACGCAATGACCAACAGGTGCATCGACTGGGTTTGAAAATACCCGACCTTGGCGAAAGCATGGCCAAGCGTCGCCCGATCACCAGCCTTTATGCAGAAGCCCTGCCCGTCACGCTACTACTCAACCTCATCACCCTGCCGATTGTTTACGGGTTGTCGATCATCATCGGGTTACAGGCTGCGCGAAAACGTAATGGGTTGTTTGATGTCAGTTCCAGCGTCACCACCCTGGGTTTGTACTCAATCCCGGATAACTGGGCGGGCGTGCTGCTGATTGGTTTTTTCGCCAGCGCTCAATATTGGCAATGGTTCCCCGCCGGCGGGTTGCACAGCCTGATGTCCGACACCATGCCGTTTTTGCCCACTTGGACCGAGGCTGGTTTTCAACCCGGTTGGCTGCTGGATGCCCTCTGGCACCTGATACTGCCCATTTTCGTGCTCACCTACGGCAGCTTTGCCGTGCTCTCCAAAATCACCCGTGGCAGCCTGCTCGAAAGCCTGTCGCAGGATTACATTCGCACCGCCCGTGCCAAGGGCCTTGATGAACGCACCGTGCTATTTCGTCATGGGTTTCGCAACAGTTTGCTGCCGCTCATCACCATTGCCGCGGGCATCATTCCAGGATTGCTGGGCGGAGCCATCATCGTCGAAACGATTTTTTCGATACCGGGCATGGGTAAGTTGATGGTCGAAGCGGTGTTCGCCCGTGACCGTGAACTGGTACTGGCCGGGGCCTTGATCGGCGGCGTGCTGGGGTTGCTATGCCGACTGATTTCCGATGTTTGTTACACCATTGCCGACCCGAGGGTGAGTTATGAGTGAAACACCCTCCAACACCAACATCGGTCGCACATCATCCGGTGACACCGGCTCGCCAATGACACCGCCGGGGGTACCGGGGGTGACGGGTTTATTTCGACCACGTCCGCCGCGCAGTGAAGCTGCCCGCATCGTGCTGGGGGTATTGGGGCATCGCAGCGCGTGGTTGGGTTTGTTTTGGATTGGCATCATCGCCTTTTGCGGTATTTTTGCACCGCTGATTGCCAACAGTTTTCCGCTGCTGGTGAAAGTCAAAGACCAGGGCTGGTCGAGTCCGCTGTTGCGTCATCTGACGATGATGGATGTGGTGTTGCCGGTGATGACGATCACGGTCATCGCCTTGTGTTTTATACGTCGGCCTTGGCTGACCCATCAGCGACGTATATTCATCACGGCTGGTGTACTGATGGTGACTGTTGCCTTGTCGTGGTGGTTGTGTCGTCCGCCGTTGTTGGTGATTTACGACACCTATCGTGTACTTGATCGGCAGGGGCAGGTTGAGTTTGCCATACACACCCCGATTCGTTTTTCGCCCTCGGATCGACAATCGGATGGTTTTGATATGCAGCGGCCACATCCGCGCGCACCGCACGCCGGTCATTGGCTGGGCACTGAAGTCAACGGGGCCGACATCGCCAGTCGGATGATTCACGCCTGTCGCATTGCCATGGCCGTGGGTTTCATTTCGACGGGCATCGCGGTGGTGCTGGGCATCATCGTCGGCGGAATGATGGGTTACTTTGCCGGGTGGGTGGACCTGATTGGCATGCGCCTGGTCGAAATTTTCGATGCCATTCCGCGCTTGTACCTCATGCTCACCATACTGGCTTTCTGGCGTGACGAAAGTTCGGTGCTGCTATTGATCATGGTGGTGATCGGGGTCACCGGCTGGTCGGGTTACGCCCTGTTTTTACGTGCCGAGTTTTTGAAATTGCGCCAGCTTGATTTCGTACAAGCGGCAAAGGCAGCCGGGCTGCCACTTGGTTCGATTTTGTTTCGACACATGCTGCCCAACGGACTGACCCCGGTGCTGGTGTCAGCCAGTTTCAGCATCGCCGGGGCGGTCAACGTCGAAAACATGCTTTCGTTTTTGGGCATCGGCTTGGTCGAACAACCCAGTTGGGGCCAGCTCATTCGCCAATCCACAACCACCGGTGGCTCATTTCGCTGGTGGTTGGCGGTGTACCCCGGCCTGGCGCTGTCGCTGACCATTTTCGCCTACGTGCTCATCGGCGAAGCCCTGCGCGATGTGCTGGACCCGCAAACCCAAAGGCAAAGTCAATTGTGATTGAAAGAAGTGGCCAAGTGGCCGAGTGACCAAGTGGGCAAGTGAAAACCCATGTCACAATCACGCCTGAACTTCACGTCGTCGTGAAGTTCAGGATATTCGTTGAAAAACTTTTGCTGACAATGCACCGCGGGTTACCACCCGCGGCTATACCGATCAAAACAGCCCGTCTTCATAGCCGCGGGTGGCAACCCGCGGTGTTGTTGTGATCATCCATTGGTTGATTGCGACGACGCAAAGCGCCGGGGGCTGCGCTAAACAAATTCGATATTCGAAATATTCACACAATGGGTGTCCGTCATCACTTGGACGATAGAATGTGAAACTCATGCCCACGCCTTTACTGCAAATCGACAACCTGGCCGTCAGCTTTCCCGCGGCTTCCAACCATGGCCAAACCCGTGTGCAGGCGGTGCGCGGCGTGAGTCTGCAACTGCACCCCAAACAAACCCTGGCCATCGTCGGCGAATCCGGCTGCGGCAAATCCGTCACCTGTCTTTCGATTTTACGTCTGGTCCCCACGCCCCCGGCTCATTACGAGTCGGGCCAAATACGCTGGTTCGGTTCCTCCGACAACGACAACGGCAATGCCAATACCAACGAACCGGTGGACCTGTTGCAACTGCCCGAACAACAAATGCAGCGCATCCGTGGCGGACAGATCGCCATGATTTTTCAGGAACCGATGACCAGCTTGAACCCGGTGTACACCATCGGTGAACAAATCCTCGAAGCGATATTGCTGCATCAAAAAGTCGATCGCGCCACCGCGGTCAACATCGCCATCGACGCCCTGCGTGATGTGGGTATTGCCGACCCGGCCAACCGGCTGCGTGAATACCCGCACCAGCTTTCCGGCGGCATGAGGCAACGTGTCATGATCGCCATGGCCCTGGCCTGTCAGCCCAAACTTTTACTGGCCGATGAACCCACCACCGCGCTGGATGTCACCATTCAGGCACAAATCCTCGACCTGTTGCGCACCCTGCAACAAAAGCGCGGCTTGTCGGTGCTGCTGGTGACCCACGACCTGGGAGTGGTGGCGCAAAATGCGGACATGGTCGCGGTGATGTACGCCGGCAAAGTCGTCGAATACGGCTCGGTTCACGATGTCTTCCAACAACCCCTGCACCCCTACACCCAGGGGCTTTTTGCCTCGATGCCCGTGCTGGGCAAACAACAATCACGGCTGACCGTCATACCCGGCAACGTACCCAACCCCGCTGAGTTTCCGCCCGGTTGCGCCTTTCACACCCGTTGCAGTAAGGTCAATGGTGATGCCAAGTGCATGACCCAGGTGCCCGAACTACGCGAAATTCACCCCGGCCATTTTGCGGCATGCTGGCATGTTTGAAGCATTTCGAATTTCGAATGTGGAATTTCGAATATTAAGAAAACAAGCCGGGAACGAGACCGACAGGTCGAGGGCCCGGGTATTCGAAGAAGTGATCGAGTGGCCACTTCTTCTACATGGGTTCTTGCATTGTCAAACAATGAAACGCACCCAAGCCGACGACCAGATGCTCGGCTCGCACACCGATGATCGTGTGTTGGGGCATCACCTGTTCGAGGGTGCGCAGCGCCAGGTCGTCGGTCGGTTGGCCGAAGATGGGCACGATGACGCCGGCGTTGGCGATGATGAAATTGGCGTAACTGGCGGGCACTGGTCGTACGCCGGGGCCGCCATATCGGTCGGCTGGAAAGTCATACAAAATCGGCTGGGGCACGGGGAGTTCCACCACGTCAAACTTTTGCCCTTTTGGATCACGCGCGCGTTTGAGCACCCGCCAATTGCGATCCAGTATTTCATGATCGGGGTGGTCTTTGGGAGCACGCAGGCCGACGATGGTGGTGGGGTTCACAAAGCGGGCGATGTCATCGATGTGGCCATCGGTGTCGTCGCCGAGAATACCCCCGGGCAGCCAGATAACGTGACTGGTGCCCAGGGCTTCATGCAGCATTTTTTCGAGGTCGCGTTTTTTCAGATGCGGGTTGCGGTTTTTATTGAGCAGACATTGACCGGTGGTCATGACCGTACCGCAGCCGTTGACATCGATCGACCCGCCTTCGAGCACATCCTCATGCAGAAACAGCGGCAGGTTGAAATGAAGGGCAATGTGTTGGGGCACGACATCATCGTGATCGCGCACCTCGTACTTGCCGCCCCAGGCATTGAAATGAAAATCGTGCAGCACCTTGCGCGGCAAGGTTACGGCCGACGATGATGCATCCGTTGCATCGGCACGATCATCACGCAACACGAAAATCGGCCCGTAATCACGAATCCATGAATCGTTGATGGTGATGCCCAGTTCACGCACGGGTTTGACTTCCACGAACTTGGCCAAAGCCGCCATGAATGCGGCAAATTGTTGCTGGGCCAAAGGCAGACAGCCCGGCCAGGTGTGGCCATTGTGGGGCGGATCGACCCACACCCGCAGCAAAGGTTCCCACTCGGCGGGCATGCGATAACCCATCGCCTGGGCTGAACCCGTCAGTTGGGTGAGTTTGTCAAAATCGGGAATGCGGGGATGAGGCATGATTGAATTTCGGATTTCGGATTTCGGATTTCGAATTGAATCAAGCCGAGGACTCGGGTATCGCGCACGAGTTTAGCCACGAAATATTGAAGGGGCCATGGTTTCATTCAGGGATTGGACACCGGTCATTGATCGGGTGCAATCCATCTTTTGTTGATTTCACCATAAGCATCGATTCGCCGATCGCGCAGGAACGGCCAACCGTGGCGCTGGGCGTCGATGCGTGACAGATCGCACTCGGCCACGAGGACGCAAGGCTGATCGTCCGGGGCCTGGGCGATGACCGTACCCGCCGGGTCGCAGATGAAGCTGCCGCCCCAGAAGCGCAATTCACCTTCGACCCCGATGCGGTTGGCCGCAGCGACGAACACCCCATTGGCGATGGCGTGACTGCGTTGAATGGTGCGCCAGGCTTCGCGTTGTGATTGGCGAAGTTCGGGGGCTTCATGCAACCACCAGCCGATGGCGGTGGGGTAAATGAGCACCTGTGCCCCGCGCAGGGCGGTGAGTCTTGCCGCTTCGGGGTACCACTGATCCCAGCAGATAAGCGTGCCGATGCGTCCGTGATCGGTGGCCACGGTTTGCCAGGCAGTGTGGTCATCGATCGCTGCCTGGTGTTGGTCGCTGACGCTGACAGGCGCATCGCCGGGGGTGAAGTAATATTTTTCGTAAAAGCGCGGGTCATCGGGGATGTGCATTTTGCGATAGCGCGAGACCTGTTCACCCTTGGGGTTGAAGGTGACCGCCGTGTTGTGGTACAGCCCGGCTGTACGTTTTTCAAAAAGCGATGCCACCAACCAAAGGCGATGCTTGCGAGCGATTTGCGCAAGTTTGTCGCTGGTCGGCCCGGGGATCGTTTCCGCGAGTTGAAAGTAATCGGGGTTTTCGATTTGCGGGAAATAGTGGCTGGTGCACAATTCCTGCGTCACGACGATTTGCGCACCCTGGTCGGCTGCATCGTGAATCATGTCGATGGCGGTGCGCAGGTTTTGGGCGGGGGTGAGTTCGACCGGACAGGCATGTTGCAACAGCGCCAGCCGGAGCACACTTGCAGCGGGTGATTTGGCTGGTTTTATCGATTGCTTTTTCACCTTCGCATCATAGTGGGGTGACCAGCGTGTTGCGAGCGCATGCTTGGAACATCACCACTACAAATCGACGCCGAGGGCTTTAGCCCCGGATATTTTTTCACGGATGATTCACCGGCCCTGAAAGGCTCGGCGTCAACCGAAGGGTCACTCAGTACGAAGGTCTTCGTGAAGTGATACTGATGCACAACCCAGCCAGTGCCAGTAAAACCAGCGATTGGGGTTCGGGTAAAGCGCCGCCGCCCCCGCCCCCGGCAGTGATTCCGGTGTTGGTAGCGATCCAGTCAAGGAAACGTGACACGCGCGTCGATGCGAACACATCGCCGTAGTCGGAGTTGGTTTGGCCATCGATGGAAGCACCCAGCGAGTGAACGCCGGCCAGGTAGGTGGTGCCATCGACTTCGATGAAGGTTCCCCCGCCGCTGTCACCCGGGGCGATGGAGGCTTCCAGTGACAAGGGGGTGTTGCCCCCCATCAAACTTTCGAGGGTGGAGGAAGGCGAATCAAAGTCGGACCAGAACAGTCGGTCGGACCAGCCGGTAAGGTTGAGGGAACCGACGACGCCTCCGCCGTGACCATCGATCATGTTTTGCCCTGCTCGGCGAGTGCCTGAGTCGAGGGTATCGCCGGTGTTGCCGGTGCCGGTGCGACCGTAACCGACCATGGTGCCGATGTAGCCAACTTCGGTCGGGCCGTCGAACAGGTTGGCCGGGGTGATGGTGTTGATGGGCGATGATAATTGCACCAGGGCCATGTCCCACCCGGCTGACAGGCTGCCGGTCCAACTGCTGTGCACGATCCATGATGACGCGCTGAAGCTTTGACCGGCATAAGTGTTGAAGGTGACGGACAAGGCATCATCAACGACGTGGGCAGCGGTGAGTACCCAGTGGTTGCCGATGAGGGTGCCCGAGCCGCGGGCACCGCCGGAACCGGTGGTGACGATGAGTTCGCCGACGGATCGGTAGAGCGAATTGCCCGCCAAACCCAGGTACGAGGCATCAGCCACATCGTGGCGAATGGTGATGCTGTGGGCGGTATGCGCAGACAGCACCACCGTCAATGCCGTTACAAGTGTCATATTTCTTGTAATCACTCCAAACCCATCGGTCAAAACAATGAAGGACTTGATGCGGTGGATTTCGAATTTGTTCAACGTGGGCGGTTCGTTTCTGATGTAGCCCAGCCGCCCTCGGCTGGGTTGACCAAGGGGCGACTCACACCGCCGAGGGCGGCGGTGCCACATCACCCAATGACACTCACTGTATGATGGTTCATGCGCGTCCATGGATCAGGTTTGGGCATGGTGTCAGCAAACGACAAAAACCAAACACGGGCAGCACTGGTCACGGCTGAGCCGGATGTACCGGTGGTGGGTGACCCGCGAGCTGATGCTGGCAATGGTGCAGGCAAAACGATAAGCAACAGCGCGCTGCCGCCCAGTCAACGGGAACTGGGCGGACGATTGGCGGGGCTGACGCTGACGCAGCAGGTCATGGTGCTGGCGATCTGGCCGTTTTTGGAAGCATTGATGGGGTTTTTCGTCGGGTTCGTGGACACAGCCCTGGCGGGTCGGTTGTCCGTGGAAGCGACCAACGCGATCGGCGTGGCGACCTACATCGGCTGGTTGATCGGGCTGGTGCAATCATGCGTGGGCATTGGGGCGACGGCTTTGATATCGCGTGCCACCGGGGCACGCAAGCGCGGGTTGGCCCATGCGACGGTGGGCCAGGCAATGGTGTTGGCGGTGCTGGTGGGGTTGGGTATTGGTGCTGCGGTCTTTTTGTTTTCACCTTTCATTGCGACATTCACGGGCCTGACGCAGGAAAATCATGCGTTGTGCGTTTTGTATTTGCGGATCATCGCGTGTGCAGCACCGTTTTCCGCGGTGTTGTACGTCGGGGGTGCGTGCCTGCGGGGGGCGGGTGATACCAAAACACCCTTTATCGTGCTGGTGGTGGTAAACCTTGTGAACACGGCTTTGTCGCTGCTGCTGGTCGCAGGGCCGGTGCCGATCGGCGGACGCGGCGTGGCAGGTATTGCCATGGGCACCTTTGCAGCGTGGGTGGTGGGGGCAGCGCTCATTGTGACCGTGTTGGTGCATGGCTGGGGTTTGGTGCGACTCAAGGGTCGATGGCTCAAACCACGCGGACATTTGCTCATGCGCATGGTGAAGGTGGGTGTGCCGAGTTTGCTCGAATCATTTTTGGCGATGTGGCTGGCCAATTTTTTCATTTTGCGGATCGTGGGTCAGTTGAACGACCCGACGGCTTGGGGGGCGCATGTGGTGGCAATCCGGTTGGAGGCGGTGAGCTTTTTGCCGGGGTTTGCCATGGGCATCGCGGCTGCGACCCTGGCGGGGCAATACCTTGGTTTGGGCGACCCGGTACGGGCACGCTTGGCGATGCTCAAATGCTGGCAGATCGGGGCGGCAGTGATGACCGGGCTGGGGGTGGTGTTTGTGTTGTTCGCCGAACAACTTGTGCGGTTGGCGACTGATCAGCCTGAGTTACTGGCAACCAGTCCGATGTTGTTGCGGCTGGCGGGGTTTGTGCAGGTGTTTTTCGGCACAGCGATTGTTTTGGGGCAGGGCATGCGTGGTGCGGGCGACACACGCACGACGATGTGGCTCACCGCTTTTTCAACCTATGGTGTGCGTTTGCCGCTGGCATACTTTTTCGCCATTCATATGCAACTGGGCTTAATCGGGGTGTGGTACGGGTTGTGTACGGAGTTGGTGTTTCGTGGATGTCTGTTTGCAGGTCGATTTTGGCATGGCGGGTGGATGAAGGTTCGGGTGTGAGGGAGAGCCACTGCGTTCTGTCATCCTCGATGAAGATTGTCATTCAGGCCCGCCAAGTCAAACCAGGCAGAAGGGGCCACGAAGAACATAAAGAAAAGCGGATCATGGGTTCGTGTATTAGTATTGGTGTTTTTGTAAGGTTTTAGAGCTACTGATTTCACCGCAGAGATCGCAGAGATCGCAGAGAGGAACTGATGTGAAAATGAAAATTTGATTCTTCGTATTTTTTGATTTTTTCTCTGCGTTCTCTGCGCCCTCTGCGGTGAATTCTTATTGCCGGTTCTTTCGGTCTTACTCTTCTTCGTGCGCTTCGTGACTCATTCTTTCTGCATGGCGTCATGGCCCATGGGCGACTTGGCGTTCAATAAAGCGAACCCGTGTTTGGACGGCGGGAAAACATGCGGCGCGGGGAGTATGCGGTTGCCCTCAGGTCTGAGGGTGCTATTGCACGGATAAGTTCGCGTTTCCATTTCCGCATTTGCCTGCGACCAACTTTGTGAATCATGCGCATCTGTTTGGATTGATATCAGATAAACCCTTAGCCGAATGAATTGAGATTCACGAACCACCGATAGGTATTGGGTTCAGGGTGTGGTTTGTTTTTCACGTCCGGTACACAAGTGGGAGGCAGGCGATGAAACGTTGGTGGATGTCATTACGTTTGGGCACTCGTGCGATTTTGGCAACGATGCTGGTGCTGGCGGTGGTGCTGGTGGTCAATTACACGGTGTTCGGTCGGGCGCATCATGGTTCAGCGACGCAGGCGATGGTGGAACGCGCCAAGGCCTTTACAGCCGTGGCCGATGAAGCAAAAAACCATGCTGCCAAGCTGCATCAGCAGAATGTATTTGAAAAGGAAGCGTTAGTCGCGGAAGTGAAACAGGCTATCGCCACAGGCAAGCCCTACGCCGACACACGCATTTTCAAAACCATCCCGGTGGTGGTCGGCTGGTCGGCAGCATTGGAAGCGTCACAACGAGAAAACATCGATTTTCAGATCGTGGCGGAAAACGCGCGTAACGCCAAGCACAAACCGGCGGACGGCACTTTCCGTGCCCAGTTATTGGCGGACTTAAGCAATCAGGTGAGCAAGGGTGGCGGTGAGATGATTCATCGTGTTGACCCGGCCACCAACCAACTGCATTTCATGCGAGCCATTCGTCTGACCTCGGATTGTTTGTCGTGTCACGGCACACCCGGCGGACCCGATGACCCGGACAAGGATGGCAAGGATGTGCTGGGTTTTACCATGGAAGGTTGGAAGACCGGCGACATGCACGGTGCGTATGAAGTGGCGATGCCCCTGGCACCGGTGGAGGCGGAAGTACGCGGGTTTGTGTTGCAAGGATTGATGTGGACGGTGCCGCTAGCTTTGGGTGCGGTGATGTTGCTCGTGTGGATGTTCCGGGCGATGCTCAGTAAGCCGTTGGCGATGCTGATTGGCCGCATCCAGGAAATTGAACAGACCAATGATTTGACGTTGCGGGTGAAAATGAAAGGGACGGACGAAATCGGCGTGCTGGGCAATTCGTTCAATGGGCTGGTGGGCACGCTGCATGACATCATCGCCAAGGTCGGGGCCTCGGCCAACGAAGTGGCGGGGGCGGCGACGCAGATCGCGGCCTCCAGCGAAGAGATGGCGTCAGGCATGAAGGAACAAACCGATCAGGTGGTGCAGATATCGGCGGCGGTGGAGGAAATGAGTGCTTCGATCGTGGAGGTGGCGCGCAAGAGCGCCGATGCGGCAGGCAGTGCCGACAACAGCGGCAAGTCGGCGGAACAGGGTGGCACGGTGGTGCTGCAGACCATCGAAGGGATGAAAAGCATCAACCAAGCGGTACGCGCCAGTGCGGCGAGTGTGCAGGAACTGGGCAGCAGGGGGCAGGAGATCGGACGCATTATTCAGGTGATCAACGACATCGCCGATCAGACGAATTTGCTGGCGCTCAATGCAGCCATCGAAGCGGCCAGGGCGGGCGAACATGGGCGCGGTTTTGCGGTGGTGGCTGATGAAGTGCGCAAACTGGCAGATCGCACCACCCAGGCGACCAAGGAAATCGGCAGCTCGATCAAGGCGATTCAAGTCGAAACCGGCCAGGCGGTGCAGCGCATGCAGTCGGGCACCAAGCAGGTGGAACAGGGTGTGGAATTGGCCACGCAGGCGGGGGCGAGTTTGCAGGAAATCGTCAACAGCGCCAAAACCGTGGCGATGATGATTCAGTCGATCGCGGCAGCGGCGGAGGAACAATCATCGGCCAGCGAACAGGTCAGCCGAAATGTCGAGTCGATTTCATCGGTGACAAGGCAGACCAACGAAGGCGCAGGGCAGGCGGCACAGGCGGCAGCGGAACTTTCACGCAAGGCGGAAGAACTGCAACGACTGGTCGGTCGATTCAAAACCGGGGCTGTCAGCAAGGCGGCGTGATGAATGGAGAAGTGGCCAAGTGGCCGAGTGGTCGAGTGGTCGAGTGGTCGAGTGATGTTCGAATCATTCACGCCTGAACTTCATGGCGGCATGAAGTTCAGGATGTTTTTTTAATGACATCAATCGCGGGAATGAACCGCGGGTTGCCACGCGCGGCTATGCAGAATTGCTGTGATATTCTGCCACCTGCGGCGATGCGAACAGCAGCTTCAAATTCATTTTTTCACAGAAACCCATCGTCCCGGTACACTGATTCCGCGGTCGGTCGGCATCATCATCATTTATCGCGGGAGCGCAGCATGGTCCAACGATTTTTATCATCAGCATCATCGGCAGCGATTGGTCATGGTTATATGGCGGTGACGTTTTTACTGATGATTGTGCTGAGTGGTTGTGCGACGTTGCCGCCTGCCAAGCAAATGGTGTTTGAGCGCTGGGCGGGGGCGTATCGGCTGACCAACGGCACGGTGCAGGCGACGGTGGTGCCTCAGGTCGGGCGCGTGGCCAGCTTCAGCATGGTCGATGGCAGCGGTGAACTGCTTTGGTGGAATCACGCCCCGGATACTAAGGCTTCGTGGACCAACTGGGGCGGGGATAAGGCCTGGCCCTGGTCGCAGGATGATTGGAAAGCGATATGGGGAGGTGGTTGGCCACCCCCGGCTGCGATGGATGGCAAGCCTTACATGGTGACATACTTGGATGTGCGAAGCCTGCGCATGATTTCGAGTGTGGATGAAAAACAGGGATTGCAGTTGGAATATGAAATTGTGCTGGATGAGACGGGCACGGGGGCGACGGTGCGTTATACGTTGATACGAGCGCAACAGACGGAGGGGCTGGGGTGGGGAGCTTGGAGTGTGACGCAGGTGCGTTTGCCCGAGGCGGTGTTGGCTCGGATACCCGAGGGCAGTGAGCCAGCGGTGCAGAACATGATTCCGGGAAAGGCTTGGAAACAGGTGTTGCAGGTGTCGGAAAACGTGTTGCAATTCATGCGTGACCCGGCGACGAATGCAAAGGTTGGTATTGATGCCGACCGTTTGCTGGCGGTCAGGGGGGATTGGGGGTTGATGATCACTTTGCAGCCGGGGACGACGCAGGGGGAATATGTGCCCACGGAAAAGGCGCAGTTGTATGTGACACCGGATGCCAAGGATATGAGTCAGGGTGACCCGCGATACCTGGAGTTGGAATTCACTTCGCCGCGCAAGCCGTTGTCAAAGGTGGGCGATCGAGTGACGCTGGTGACACGCTGGGAATTGGTGAACAAGCCCAAGGCCACGCTATCGGAGTGGGTGACGTTGGTTGGACAGAAGTAGAGCGATGCATGGGTGGGGCATGCGTCAGGCCTTCGGGTAGGGCAGGCGTCCCGCCTGTCATTGAGCCGAAGGCTCAAACCATTGGATCATTCAACATGGGCTGTCGCCCATTCGACAGACGGGACGCCTGCCCCACCAGAGGTGTTGGGGGTGCCTGTGGCACGTCCGCGTGCCACAGCATGATGATGCAACCGTAAGGAGAAGAAGAGGACTACCCACCGGCACCCTCGCTGGAGGTTAGCGCCGCGACTTGTCGCGTCTTTGTTGGGTGATTTCAAAACAATAGAGCAATTCGCATAATTTTTTGACCCCCTCTCCTCTGGGAGAGGGTGGCCGAGTCCCCCGGGGGCGAGGCCGGGTGAGGGCCGATGAAGAAGTGGCCAAGTGGCCAAGTGATAATACAGAATACAGCCACGCCCTCACCCCACCCTCTCCCGTAGGGAGAGGGGGCGGAGCCGGCGCCATGACTGGCCAAGTAATAACGCAAATTGCTCAAAAGTCGTCGAATCAGATCATTCATCATCAACCATCAACCCGCCTGCAGATCAGATGAAGATCGCCAATACCCACATGAGCAGGAAGCCCATCACCATCATGGGCAGGAAACTGGACAACAAATAGAGCACCATGGTTTCCAAAAAGTCCAGCCCGAAAAGAAACACGGACAAGCCCCAAAAAATCGCCAGATGAATGAAGGGCGTGATGAACACCGCCCCGAAACCTTCGGTGAAATGGTTGACCACCCCATCGAGCAACCCGCCCACACCCGCGGTGAAAAATGCCAGGCCCACCAGTTTGAGCAAGGCGGTCATGAACGGCCCGAAACTCACCTGCATGATTTTGGCGGTCAGAAAAATCGCCAACACCAAAAACGGCAGTCGCAATATCAACTGCACCCCGACTTCAATCATCACACTGACCAACTGAAAGGTCGTACCTGCGGGAACAAACAAGGCGGCTGTGGCAAACATCGCCAAGACCCCGGCAACGGCCAAACCGATGGGGGCGTAAAGTTCCGTGATGCGGGCCTTGCGCGCCGCAGCGGCTTCTTCCTCCTCTATATTGATACCACGGGCACGGGCTGTGGCGGCGTAAGCATCGAGCACAGACGAGCCGGTCGATTGCGGTTTTTCAACCTCGGTGGCCACCTGGGTGCCAGCCTGAAGGTTGAACCCGCAGTTGATGCAGATCACCGCTTGGGGCTTGAGCTTGCTGCCACATTTGGGGCACTTGCCTTTGTTGCCGCCGGCCACTGCGGGAGCCTTTTTTTCTTCCTTGGGCAGAATGCTGACGCTGTCGTCCGACAAGTCGTAGGCTCCGCCGGCACCGGGGTCCACCTTCAGACTTTTTTTCGCCATTTCCGCGGCAGCGGCAGCGGCCTCGTCGGCCTTATTTTTTTCCAATGATGATCCGTGAGCCGTGACGTTGTCATGGATCGCCTCAGCCTGCCCGGCGGGGTCTTTGGGCATGCGAAAGACCTGGCCACAGGTGCAACGTAATTTTTTGCCGGCCAATTCGGGCTTGAAACGCACACGCTTGGCACAGGCGGGACAGCTCACGGTCGCATCGGCTGCGGACATGCGGGGAACCTCAAAATGGGGTGCGAGGAAGAACCGGGTGGGCTCGGGGCGGAGGCTGAATCACTGCACAACAGAGTTGCAGACCTTTTGCCGATTGTCAACTGACGCTGCCGAAGGGAAAGATTGGGTGTTGATTGAATCAATCACACCTGTATTTCATAAGCGTGTGGTGCACACACGCTTTCCTCATGCGTGAAGTTCAGGATGATTTTTTGAAAACACGTTGAATGGTGTGACACAGCCGCCCTAAGCGGTGTGATTCACAAAGCGGCGGATGATATCCGCCGTCTGCAGGTTATGCTTTCAATTCTCAAAACACAGACCGCCGCCGCTAAGCGTCCGTGCTAAACAAAATCACTTGACCACTTGGCCACTTGGCCAGTTCATCCGGGGACGATATTCTGATGTACTTTGCTTTCGCATCCCTACCCCCTGCGAGTCAACCATGCCTGTGCCGCTTTTGGACCTGTCCGCTCAGCACACCCCGTTGCTTCCCGCGTTTCGAGCTGCCCTCGATGGGGTGTTGACCACCGGTAAATTTGTCGTGCCCAGCCCGGAAATCGACAAGCTGGAAAAATCATTGGGCGAGTTGTGCCAAACCTTGCCGGGGGTGGCCCTGTCCAGCGGCACCGATGCCCTGTTGGCGGCACTCATGACCCTGAACATCGGCCCGGGCGATGAAGTCATCACCAGCCCGTTTACCTTTTTCGCTACTGCTGGATGCATTGCCCGCGTCGGCGCCAAACCCGTGTTTGTCGATATCGACCCGGTGACCTACAACATCGACCCGCGAAAAATCGAAGCCGCTATCACCTCACGTACCAAGGCCATCATGCCGGTGCATTTGTTCGGCTTACTGGCCGACATGCCCGCCATCAACGCGATTGCGCAAAAGCATGGCCTGCGGGTGATTGAAGATGCCGCCCAGGCCATCGGTGCGAAATTGCATGACAAGCCCGCCTGTGCCTGGAGCGACATCGGCTGCCTGAGTTTTTACCCCACCAAAAACCTCGGTGCCCTGGGCGATGGCGGAGCCTGCGTCACCCATGATGCCAACCTCGACAAACTGCTGCGCCAAATTCGACTGCACGGCCAGAGCGGTGAATACCAGCACGACCACATCGGCGGCAACTTCCGACTCGATGCCATGCAGGCGGCACTGCTGAACGTGAAGTTCCCGCACCTTGCATCATGGTCAGAGGCACGACGTGAACGAGCCTGTCGCTATCACGAATTGCTTACCGATTTGCCGGTGGGGTTGCCCAATGCAGCTCAAGGGTATCATCATGTGTACAACCAATACACGATTCGCGTGCCTGAGGGCAAACGTGACGAGTTGCGCAAACATTTGATAACACGGGGCGTGGGTTGCCGGGTGTATTACCCCCTGGCACTGCACCTGCAACCCTGCTTTGCGTATTTGAATTACAAACCAGGCGACTTCCCCGAATCGGAACGAGCGATGCGTGAAGTGTTGAGCTTGCCGATGTACCCGGAACTTTCGGCGGATCAGCAATTGGAAGTGGCAGCGGCAGTCAAGTCGTTTTACGCAGCGTGAACATCAGCCTGACGGATACAATCCATGAGAGCAAATTACGTTAATGATTGGAGTGCTTGAACCCCCTCTCCCCCCGGGAGAGGGTGGCCGAGCCCCCCGCCGGGGGCGAGGCCGGGTGAGGGCGTGTCTTTAAAATGCCTGATATATTCCAATACTACAGTCGCGGACGCCCTCACCCGAATGTGAGCGAAGCGAGCACTCCTACTCTCCCGGAGGGAGAGGGGACAGAACAAGGCATGCCGTTCTCCAACAAATCAATTGCTCTAATCTGCATCGCCGGACCTGGCAAGGTGCGGTGCTTTGATGAACGCTCACGAGTCATGACCGATTGAATTTGAACCACGATGCAACTTCGTCCTCCGTCAGCGAGCCTTTGGTTCGACTGGTCAACCTGCATAAATCCTTTGGCAAACTGCGCGTGCTTTCGGGGGTAAACCTCGACATTCCGCGTGGCCAAACGACGGTGATACTGGGGCCGTCGGGTACGGGTAAAAGTGTGCTGCTCAAACTCATTACCGGGTTGCTTCCGCCGAATCGTGGTGAAGTTTGGTTCGAGGGCCAGCGGGTGGATCAGGCGGATGAAGAACAGCTCATCGCCATTCGCAAACGCATCGGGTTTCTGTTTCAAATGAGCGCGCTTTTCGATTCGATGACGGTGGGGCAGAATGTTTGTTTCCCGCTGGTGGAACATACCAAACTCACGGTGCAAGAGCAGGCGCAGCGATGTGATCATGTGCTGCGCATGGTTGGGCTGGGTGGCATTGAAAACAAAATGCCAGCCGAGCTTTCGGGGGGCCAGCGCAAACGGGTGGCCCTGGCGCGGGCGATCGTGCTGGAGCCGGAGTTGGTGCTTTATGATGAGCCGACGACCGGGCTGGACCCGATTCGTTCCGATGTGATCAACGAACTGATTTTGAGTCTGCGCCAGCGCACCGGGGTGACGGGCATCGTAGTGACACATGACATGGCCAGCGCCCGCAAAATTGCCGACCGCATGGTGATGCTCTACGATGGCAAAATACTGGCCAATGATCAGCCTGACGCGTTTTTGAACAACCCCGACCCGACCTTGCAGCGGTTTATTCGGGGACAGGCCGATGATGATGATTTGCAGCGCATTCGCGCGGGGTTTGAAGGGGTCAAGGCTTCGTAGTGTGTCCGAAACGAGCCGCGACCGTCAGGGAGCGGTTCTTGCAAAACGAAGGGCAGTCAAATCACCGCTCCCTGACGGTCGCGGCTCGTGAGAAAAATGATTCTGAACCGTACGAGGCAGCCATGAGCGAACGCGCACGCAACGTTATCGTCGGCATCACCAGTTTGGGCGGCCTGGTGGGTCTGGTTTTTTTGCTGATGATTTTCGGTTACCTGCCTGGGTGGTTGGAGGAAGGCTACATCGTCGAGGTGCAGCTCAAATCCGCCAGCGGCTTGTCGCCGGGCAGCCGGGTGCTGATGAACGGCATCGACATCGGCCGAGTGACCGGCGTGGGCTTGGAAAATACCGTCACCGGGCCCAAGGTGAGTGTGCAGGTGCGCATCCGCCCCGAAGTTCAGGTGCCCACCGGCGTGAAAGTGCGAGCCGAGGCGCCGTTCATCGGTGGCAGCCCGACGCTGGCGTTTGATGCCTCGCACCTGGACCCGCGTCAGCCTGATTATTCCAAACTCATCGCTGCGTTACCCGAAGACGGCACAGCCCTGATCATCGGCGAAACCTTCAACCCGTTGGGTGAATTGGCCGAGCAATTTCGCACCGCCCTGGCCGAGCCTACACGCAGTTTCGAAAAAGTAGCGGACAACTTTGAAAAGCTCAGTCATGAGTGGGTGATGGTCGCTCAAAACCTCAACACCATTTTGGAACCGCGACAACTCACCGACGTGGACCAGGGCGACAAGGTCGGCAACCTGGCGACGGTACTGGCTCGTACCGACAGCCGATTGAAGGAAATGGAATCCACCATCGCCGGCATCAACGCCTGGGTGGCTGATGAACAATTACGCAGCGATCTGCGCACCACTGTCGCCAACGCCAAAGATTTATCAGTTCGGCTCAACACCACCGCGGACAAGGCGCAGGCATTACTCGACGATGCCAAGGCGGATGTGAACCGGTTGGTCAACCGTTACATCGCCGCAGCCGACGATTTATCAGGCGCGATCGGCTCGATGAAACAGGCCCTGGATCAGGCCAAGGCTGGTCAGGGAACCGTCGGCAAACTGCTCAACGACCCGGCGTTTTACGACAACATGACCGACGCAGCCGCACGTTTGGGCGCAGCCTTCACCGAAATCCGTCTGCTGGTGGAAAAGTGGAAGAAGGAAGGCTTGCCGGTGCAGTTTTGACAAAGCGGCGGATGGTATCCGCCTGGTTCATGGATGTGGCGCCGCCGCCCTCGGCGGTGTGATTGACGAAGGTGATTCACCCAGCCGGGGGCGGCTGGGCTACCAGCAAGTTCAGGCGTGACAGACCCCATCAAATTCAAACTCGACCACTTGACCACATCATTTACTCCCCCTGATATCATGTCGGCATGACACAGATGCCCGGACAGCCCGATGATCCGCCGACGATCCAGCAATTTCGTCACCCCCAGGTGGCAGCCCGAGTGCCCGATCGCGTGGCTCGTGGGGTGTACAGCAACGGCGCGATTGTCATGCGTGTCGGCGGCGAGTTCATTCTCGATTTTGTGCAGCGCATGACCCGACCGCACATGGTCAACGTCCGGGTGGTCGTGCCTGCGGGTATTCTGCCGCAGTTCATCGCCGCCTTGAAACGCAATCTGGATTTATACGAACAGAAATGGGGACCGCCCAAAGAGCCGCCCAAGCCGACCACCCCGACCCAGCAACCGACGTTTCAGGAAGTGTACGACGATTTGAAAGTGCCCGAAGATGTGCAGAGCGGCGCGTTTGCCAATGCGCTGATCGTGTCGCACACGCCCACCGATTTCTGCCTTGATTTTGTGACGACCTTTTTCCCGCATTCCGCAGTGTCCGCCCGGGTGTTTTTCGGAGCCGGTCAGTTGCCGGGGTTGATTCAATCGCTCTCGTCCACGTATGAACACTTTCGTCGTCAGGTGTCCAATCCGCCGATGAATAAGTCGGATGAACCCGCGCCACCGCCGAGTGCGGAACCCGATCAACTGCAACCCCCGCCGACCGAACCGCCCACCACGCCGGATTGATGTATTGCATCATCGCCCATGGACATGACGCCGAGGGCTTTAGGTTCTACGGGCATTCATCCGTCATGATCGGGTGCCACACAGCGTCCCGCAGGGCGCTGTGTGTCGACGACCTGAGTAGCCCAGCCGCCCTCGGCTGGGTAAATCACCCTGCACTAG